>NZ_JNIR01000001.1:2870000-3162840 GCF_000702605.1 Exiguobacterium acetylicum DSM 20416
CCGTCTGATTGGCAAATCCGTCAGGCACCAAAGTCAAGGAACGATGCGGAGTCCCGTAGGGACGTAGGTCACGATTTCACACTGCCAAGAAAAGCCTCTAGTGAGGGGGAAGGCGCCAGTACCGTAAACCGACACAGGTAGGCGAGATGAGAATTCTAAGACGCGCGGGATAACTCTCGTTAAGGAACTCGGCAAAATGGTCCCGTAACTTCGGGAGAAGGGACGCTCTACATGAGTAGAGCCGCAGTGAATAGGCCCAAACGACTGTTTAGCAAAAACACAGGTCTCTGCTAAATCGCAAGATGACGTATAGGGGCTGACGCCTGCCCGGTGCTGGAAGGTTAAGGGGATGGGTTAGCGCAAGCGAAGCTTTGAACCGAAGCCCCAGTAAACGGCGGCCGTAACTATAACGGTCCTAAGGTAGCGAAATTCCTTGTCGGGTAAGTTCCGACCCGCACGAAAGGCGTAACGATTTGGGCACTGTCTCAACGAGAGACCCGGTGAAATCATAGTACCTGTGAAGATGCAGGTTACCCGCGACAGGACGGAAAGACCCCATGGAGCTTTACTACAGCCTGATATTGAGGCTTTGTGCATGATGTACAGGATAGGCGGGAGACGTCGAGCCCGGAGCGCCAGCTTCGGAGGAGTCACCCTTGGGATACCGCCCTTCATGCATAGAGTCTCTAACTCGCAGCCGTGATCCGGCTGGAGGACCGTGTCAGGCGGGTAGTTTGACTGGGGCGGTCGCCTCCTAAACAGTAACGGAGGCGCCCAAAGGTTCCCTCAGAATGGTTGGAAATCATTCGTAGAGCGCAAAGGCAGAAGGGAGCTTGACTGCGAGACCTACAAGTCGAGCAGGGACGAAAGTCGGGCTTAGTGATCCGGTGGTTCCGCATGGAAGGGCCATCGCTCAACGGATAAAAGCTACCCTGGGGATAACAGGCTGATCTCCCCCAAGAGTCCACATCGACGGGGAGGTTTGGCACCTCGATGTCGGCTCATCGCATCCTGGGGCTGGAGTAGGTCCCAAGGGTTGGGCTGTTCGCCCATTAAAGCGGTACGCGAGCTGGGTTCAGAACGTCGTGAGACAGTTCGGTCCCTATCCGTCGTGGGCGCAGGAAATTTGAGGAGAGCTGTCCTTAGTACGAGAGGACCGGGATGGACGCACCGCTGGTGTACCAGTTGTTCCGCCAGGAGCATCGCTGGGTAGCTACGTGCGGACGGGATAAATGCTGAAAGCATCTAAGCATGAAGCCCCCTCCAAGATGAGATTTCCCTTTGAGTAATCAAGAAAGACCCCTCAGAGACGATGAGGTAGATAGGTCACGGGTGGAAGCATGGCGACATGTGGAGCTGAGTGATACTAATCGGTCGAGGCCTTGTTCTAGCAGATGCTTGTTGATGACTTCAGTTTTGAGGGCGCGAGCCCGTCGTCTGGTGACGATAGCCAAGTGGTCACACCCGTTCCCATGCCGAACACGGAAGTTAAGCACTTGAACGCCGAAAGTAGTTGGGGGCTTCCCCCTGTGAGGATAGGACGTTGCCAGGCGATCGTTCCGCAATAGCTCAGCGGTAGAGCAACCGGCTGTTAACCGGTAGGTCGTAGGTTCAAATCCTACTTGCGGAGCCAATGGCCCGTTGGTCAAGCGGTTAAGACACCGCCCTTTCACGGCGGTAACACGGGTTCGAATCCCGTACGGGTCACCATTATATTTTTTGTGCCGGTGTAGCTCAGCTGGTAGAGCAACTGACTTGTAATCAGTAGGTCGCGGGTTCGACTCCTGTTGCCGGCACTGTTTTTTCTCAATTGTATAAGTTTCCTAGACAAACTGGGGGGGTAGCGAAGTGGCTAAACGCGGCGGACTGTAAATCCGCTCCCTCGGGTTCGGCGGTTCGAATCCGCCCCCCCACCATGTCGAGCCATTAGCTCAGTTGGTAGAGCATCTGACTTTTAATCAGAGGGTCGCAGGTTCGAATCCTGCATGGCTCATTTCTTGCGGAAGTAGTTCAGTGGTAGAATACGACCTTGCCAAGGTCGGGGTCGCGGGTTCGAATCCCGTCTTCCGCTTTTTCTTTTGGGGCCTTAGCTCAGCTGGGAGAGCGCCTGCCTTGCACGCAGGAGGTCAGCGGTTCGATCCCGCTAGGCTCCACCAATTTTATTTAAAGATCTTAAGCGAGTTTCGTTCGTCTTAAGTTTTTTTTATATGAAATGCCAAGCATAACCAGAGTACGTACGCAAGAACACCGTGATTCCCTTCACGGTGTTTTTTTGTATATTCATGCGTTTTTTTGTTGAGTTGAACCACTTGTTTGTTACCGCTTACAATGTATGTAGAAGTGACTATGACATAGGGGGAATATCGTATGAACATCGCGTATATCAGCGTACCGTACCGTTATGGACAAGGAAAGCCGGGCACTGAACACGGACCTGCTGCTGTCGAAAAAGCGGGTCTACTCGCGACACTCGAAGCACGGGGACAAGAAGCAGTACGCTACGGGGAAGCGGCTGTTTTATCCGAGGATGCAGTCCGAGAAGAAGATCCGAAGCTGAAACGTCTTGAAGGCGTCGTCCACACGACGAATGACTTGCATCTAATTGTACGTGATGCGTTATCGGAGCAACGTTTTCCGTTATTAGTCGGTGGCGATCACAGCATGGCGATCGGAACGATTGCAGGGTTACGTCAGACTGTACCACGTCTTGGCGTCATCTGGTTCGATGCACACGGTGATTTGAATACACCGGAAACATCACCGTCTGGTAACATCCACGGTATGCCGCTCGCTGTAGCCCTTGGGGAAGGACATCAGCGTTTAACGGAAGTCGGAGGAACAGATGTCAAGCTGCAACCGGAACATCTCGTCTTCATCGGATTACGTGACGTTGATCCAGGCGAACAAGAGCTGATTGATCGTCTTGGTATTCGTGTCTATGATATGGAAGCGATCCGAACTCGGGGAATGGACGCGATCATGGAAGAAGCGATTGCTTATTTGAAGGAAACGACGGATGCGTTCTATCTTAGCTTCGATATGGACGGTCTCGATCCATCACTCGTCGTCGGTACAGGAACACGTGTCGCTGACGGTATTTTCTTAGACGATGCGAAGACAGTGCTCAAGCATTGCGCAACGGCAGAAGACTTCATTGCAGCTGAATTCGTTGAAGTGAATCCGTTACTTGAAGAAGGAAACGGAACAGCAGAACTTGCGAATGAACTAATCGGAGATCTACTTTTGGCAATGGAAACACATCGCTTAGTAAAATAATGGATAGAACTTGAACTCTTTTCATCGGGGTTCAAGTTTTTTTGTTACAATTTAAAAGGAGATGAAACATTTATCGGTCGACTTCGTATAAGAGATTGACCGCATAGAGCGGGGGGTATTCAAAGTGGAAGAAACGACACTACGCTTAATTGAGCGAGTGAAACAGGGAGACCGTGATGCATTCGCGGCACTTTGATCTATATAAGGAAGGTGCCTTTCTTGTGGCTTTCCGCGTCTTGCGCGATCGAATGGAGGCGGAGGATGCGACACAGGAAGCCTTCATCCGTGTATTTACGAAAATTGATTCGTATAATGCACAATGGAAGTTCCGGACTTGGTTGTACCGAATCGTCACGAACGTATCGATTGACCGATTACGGAAAAAGAAACCTGATTATTCTCTTGATGCTGAGATGTCAGGTACTGAAGGACTGACATTGTATTCACAACTCGAGAGCAAGGACACCTTGCCGGAGGACCAAGTGGTCGATAACGAGCAACGAAACGAAGTCGGGGACGCGATTGCAGCTTTACCAGAAAAATACCGTGTCCCACTCGTCCTGAAATATGTAGAGGATCTTTCGCTAAAGGAAATCAGTGAAATGATCGAATTACCTGTCGCTACTGTCAAAACTAGAATTCATCGTGGACGAGAAGCGCTGAAGAAGCATTTTGCCAAACGATGAGAAGGAGGAACTCACCATGTCACGAGAGCATGTACATGAACGGATCCAGGATTATTTAGATCAAAATCAACCACCTGAGGAATTCGAGCGATTAGAAGCAGAGTTACGAGAAGTAGACGCGATGGACGAGTTCGAAGAGTATCGACTCCTTGATGCTCGACTGCGTCAACTTCCAGCGCCCAAATTATCGGCAGATTTTACATCCCGCGTGCTGGCACAATTGCCCGACCAGGTGGAGACGCCAAGCGCTGCTTTGCTGCACCAACCGCAACCGTCTCGTTTTGGAGGTAAGATGAAGCAGTACCCATTGCTCGCGGCAGCGGCTGTTTTCTTACTCTTGTCGGTCGGTAGCCTAGGTGGTTATATGGCACAAGAAGAACATGACTTATCCTATACGAATGCACCAGGTATCGTCGCTCAAAATGGCGAGGTCGTCGTCCCGAAAGGCGTCACGGTCGATCAAGATCTATATGTCGAAGGTGGGAACGTCCGAATCGAAGGGAAAGTCAATGGCGATGTCATGACCGTTGACGGGAAAGCGTACACGGCGAGTGCTGGTAGCGTGACCGGAGAAATCAAGGAAATTGATCAATTATTCGAACGCGTTTGGTACGGAATCAAGCGTCTATTTCAATAATCAGCTGGGACGAGTCGAACTCGTCCCTTTGTGCTATAATGGAAACTGTTTAAATCAGATGAGTTAGGGGGCACGGTTGGTGAATTACTTCAGCTGGCAACCACTTCAATTTCAATTGTTGAAACTGGGAGAAAACGTACATTGGTACGATTATATTAATGATGTGATTGATATCGCGGTCGTGACGTTCGTCATTTACCGTCTCATGATCATCGTCAAAGGAACAAAAGCAGTCCAACTCATTAAAGGAATCTCGGTCATTTTGATCAGTTGGTTCCTGAGTGGCTTTTTTGGACTCAAAACACTGCAATTCCTACTAAATCAAATCATCACCTACGGGTTACTGGGGATCATCATCATCTTCCAACCTGAACTAAGGCGTGGACTGGAGCACTTAGGACGAACGAGTAAATTCTTCTCACGTAGTGCCATCAGTGATGAAGATGAACAAGTTCGAATCGTCGATGCACTCGTATCGTCTGCTCAGTACATGTCAAAACGTCGTATTGGGGCACTCGTGACGATTGAACGTGAAACCGGACTGAGTGAATACGTGGAGACGGGCATTCCGCTTGGTTCACAAATCACGAGTCAGTTGTTAATCAATTTGTTCATTCCGAATACTCCTTTACATGATGGTGCCGTCATCGTCCAGCAAGGCAAGTTAGCAGCAGCCGCTTGTTACTTACCGCTGTCTGAGAGTGCACATATCTCAAAAGAGCTTGGAACACGTCACCGTGCTGCCATCGGTGTCAGTGAGGTGACGGATAGCGTCACGCTCGTCGTCTCGGAAGAAACGGGTGGTGTCTCACTCGCCATCAATGGACGTCTGTACCGGGAACTCGACGAAGAATCCTTACGGACGAAGTTACTTGAGACGATCGTCAAAGCCGAACCGACGAATACTTCCTTCTTGAACTGGATGGGGGCGAAAAAATAATGTTCGAAAAGTGGTTCAATGAACGCTGGTTTTTACGCATCGTTGCCGTCGCCTTGGCCGTCATGTTGTATTTGATGGTCGCAGGTTCGAATACGACGGGAAAAAGTGATGCCGCTAGTCTATTACCGATTGCAGGACAAGGTTCGACGAAATTTGACGTGCCGGTCACGGTCCAGTATGATGAATCGCAGTGGATCGCCTATAATATTCCAGATAGCATGGAAGTGACCGTCAAAGGTCCGTCGAGTAGTTTGACGATGCTCCGGCTCGTCCAGGATTTTGGATTATCGATTGATTTGAAAGGACTCGACCCTGGCTATCATCGTGTCCGTGTCACAGCAACCGGCTTCGGAAAAGATGTCGAGGTGACGCCGAAACAGGAGACAATCGAAGTCTTCCTCGATAAGAAGATTACAAAGGAAGTACCGGTACAAGTCGCCTTACTCAATAAAAACAAAATCGCTGAAGGATATGTCGCTGGGGAAGCGCAACCGAACCAACAAACTGTTGAAGTCACGGGAGGCGCAGAGAAGTTACAGGCGATTTCAGCAATCCAAGTACCGATCGATGTGACCGGTCGGGCAGAGACGTTCAAAGAGACGTTCAATGCTAAAGCGACTGACACGAACGGGAATACGATCAGTGCATCTTATCAACCGGAACAATTAGAAATCACAGTACCGATCTATAAGGAAAGTAAGACGGTACCGATTAATGTGAAGACAAAAGACAACGTTAAAAAAGGATATACTGTCGTCAAGATCGTTCCCGTCACGACGGAAGCTCGTCTATATGGAACAAAAGAAGAACTAGAGCGTATCGGTTCTGTTGATACGGAAGCGGTCTCGCTCAAAGGATTGACGAAGACGACGGAAAAAACCGTCAAACTCGTTGAACCGGAAAACGCGACAGCGATGGATCCGACACAGGTCACTGTCAATATCGTCGTCGAAAAAGAAAATGCCAATTCGACGACAGAAACTGTCGAGGATCGAGCGGAGAAAACGATTCCGGGTGTGACGGTCACGTTGAATGGATTCGATGAATCAAAGTATACGATTGATTACAATCAAACGATTGATGTCGTCGTCCGCGGGAAAGAATCTGATTTAGCATCGATTGATGCGACGGATATCAAAGCGGTCATCGACGTGACAGGATTAAAAGAAGGAACGCATGGATTGCCGATCTCGTATCAGACATCAAAAGCCTTTGATGTCCTGCGTCCGGATAATATGGATGTCACATTAAAAGCGATTCCCCGGACATCGATTCCGACCAATTAAAACAAATTAGTGAAATGAGGAAATAACACATGGGTAAGTATTTTGGAACTGACGGCGTACGCGGCGTCGCAAACGTAGAATTGACACCGGAACTTGCGTATCGCCTCGGTCGAACAGGTGGTTACGTGTTGACGAAACACGAAAGCACACGACCAAAAGTCTTGATTGGACGCGATACACGTGTATCTGGTCAAATGCTTGAGAATGCACTCATCGCGGGTCTGTTATCAATCGGTGCAGAAGTCATGCGTCTTGGTGTCATCTCGACACCAGGTGTCGCATACCTGACAAAAACGATGGATGCGACAGCCGGAGTCATGATCTCTGCATCGCACAATCCAGTGGAAGATAACGGGATCAAGTTCTTCGGTTCAGACGGCTTTAAGCTCGATGACGCAACAGAACTTGAAATCGAAGCATTACTCGACGAAGCAGAAGATACATTGCCACGTCCAGCCGGAAAAGAACTCGGCTTCGTTCATGATTACTATGAAGGGGCTCAGAAATATCTCCACATGCTTCGTCAGACATCAGATGAAGATTTCTCAGGCATCCATGTTGCGATTGACGGCGCACACGGGGCGACGTCAAGCCTCGCACCACGTCTATTCGGTGACTTGGAAGCGGAAGTATCGACGATCGGTACAACTCCGAACGGACTCAACATCAATGATGGTGTCGGTTCGACACACCCTGAACATCTTGCTGCCTTCGTTAAGGAAAAAGGCGCGGACGTTGGTTTATCGTTTGATGGAGACGGCGACCGCTTGATCGCAGTCGATGAGAACGGCGATATCGTGGATGGCGATAAAATCATGTTCATCTGCGGGAAATACTTGAACGAACTCGGTCGTTTGAAAGACAACACGATCGTCGCGACGGTCATGAGTAACCTCGGTTTCCATAAAACCGTCGAAGAAAACGGGATGACGGCGCTTCAGACAGCGGTCGGTGACCGTTACGTCGTTGAAGAGATGCGTAAGAACGACTATACACTCGGTGGCGAACAGTCGGGACACATCATCTTCATGGACTACTCAACGACAGGGGACGGTATGTTATCAGGCGTCCAGTTGTTGCAAATCATGAAAGCGACAGGGAAGAAGTTATCGGAACTTGCAGCTGAGATGCCAATCTTCCCACAACGTCTCGTTAACATCCGTGTCTCAGACAAAAATGGCGCAATGAGCGGCCCTGCCGTGCAAGCGATCATTGCAGAAGTCGAAGCGGAGATGGCGGGCAACGGACGGATTCTCGTCCGTGCGTCAGGAACAGAACCACTCGTTCGTGTCATGGCGGAAGCTCCGACACAAGAAGCGTGTGATGCGTACGTCGAGCGGATCGCGAACGTCGTTCGTGAGAACTACGCGTTACAAGAAAACTAAGCAACCCGAAGCAGAGCGATTGCTCTGCTTCTTTTTTTACAATTATTTTAGAAAAATAGATTGATATTTTTACAAAAAATAGGGATTATGCGTATTGAATAGAAAAATATCGGGAATAGTTACAAATACGTTACCTTTCTTGCTTTTTCACATTAAAGTTCGTATGATGGTGAAGTCGGACAGAAACGGGGTCAGACGGAAACAAGAAGCGCCAGGGCTTTCTTCGTAGGATGAAAGCTGACGAGGTGGAGGTTTATCGAATCATTCGGCGGATGCCTCCCGGTACCAGATCCATACCGTAAATCGTTCTGAAATCGTCCAAGTGATTGGACGGACAAACAGACCGATCGGGATCCTCTCAACAAGAGCCGTTTCCTCTTTAGGGAAATACTTGTAAATGGAGAGATGTAACATGTGCGGAATCGTAGGTATGATCGGACAGGTCAACACGAAGGAAATTTTATTAAAAGGTCTCGAAAAGCTCGAGTACCGCGGCTATGACTCGGCAGGTCTTGCGTTCGTCAACGACGGCGTTCAAGTCCACAAAGAAGTAGGCCGGATTGCTGCGCTACGCGAAGTCGTTCCTGCTGATGCAGACGGCACAGTCGGAATCGGACACACACGCTGGGCAACACACGGTGTCCCAAGCGTACCAAACGCACACCCGCACCAAAGTGCGTCAGCACGTTTCACACTCGTGCACAACGGCGTCATCGAAAACGATGAGCAGCTAAAAGCAGAATTGAATGTCGATCTCCTCAGCGACACGGATACAGAAGTCATCGTTCAGATGATTGAAAAGAACTTCAACGAGACAGGTGACGTCGCGGAAGCATTCCGTCAAACACTCCGCGTCTTGCACGGTTCGTATGCCCTCGCATTGATCGATGCTGAAAATCCAGACGTCTTATACGTCGCAAAAAACAAATCACCACTTCTCGTTGGTCTCGGTGACGGTACGTTCAACGTCGTCGCATCAGACGCAATGGCAATGTTACAAGTAACGGATCAATTCGTTGAGTTGCATGATGGTGAGATGATCATCTTGACGCGTGATAGCGTGACGATCCAAGATCTCGACGGGAACGTCCAAGAGCGTGAAGCGTACACGGCTGAAATCGATGCATCAGACATCGAAAAAGGAACGTACGCGCACTATATGCTTAAAGAGATGGATGAGCAACCAGCGGTCATCCGTAACATCGTTCAAAAATATCAAAACGAAGCAGGCGACATCACACTCGACCAATCAGTCCGTGATCTCGTACTCGGTCGTGACCGTGTCTACATCATCGGTTGCGGAACAAGCTACCATGCTGGTTTGATCGGGAAACAGTTGATCGAACAAATCGCAGGCATCCCGACAGAAGTGCACATCTCTTCTGAGTTCGGATACAACATGCCACTATTGACAGAGAAACCGCTCTTCCTCTTCCTTTCACAATCAGGTGAAACAGCGGATAGCCGTGCCGTTCTCGTCGAAGCGAAGAAACTCGGTCACCCGGCACTGACGATCACGAACGTTCCAGGATCAACATTGTCACGTGAAGCAAACGCAACATTATTGCTCCACGCAGGTCCAGAAATCGCCGTTGCTTCAACAAAAGCCTATACAGCTCAAATCGCTGTTCTTGCTGTCCTTGCGTTTGACCTTGCTCAAGCGAAAGGGGTTGCCGTCAACTTCGATCTCATGAAGGAACTCGGTAAAATCTCAAGTGCGATGGAATCAGTCATGTCTCAAAAAGATCGTTTCCAAGAAATCGCGACAGAATACTTGTCTGAGTCACGCAACGCGTTCTTCATCGGTCGCGGACAAGATGCGTACGTCGGGATGGAAGGCGCATTGAAACTCAAAGAGATCTCGTATATCCAAGCAGAAGGATACGCGGGTGGAGAGCTCAAGCACGGTCCGATCGCCTTGATCGAAGACAACACACCGGTTATCGCGCTCGTGACACAACCACACGTTCACCTTAACAACCGTGGTAACGTCAAGGAAGTCGTCGCACGTGGTGCAAATGCGTGTGTCATCGCAGCAGAAGGTCTTGAATTGCCAACGGATGCATTCGTCATCCCAGCAGTCGAGCCACTCTTGTCACCGCTCTTGTCTGTCTTACCACTTCAATTGATCTCATACTACGCGGCACTCGGTCGCGACTGTGACGTCGATAAGCCACGTAACTTGGCGAAGTCGGTAACGGTTGAATAAGAAAACAAATCGACTCCAAACGATATATAGATATGAAATAACTTTGTACCGTATATCGTAAAAAATATGCCGTTTTAAAAAAATTATACTTTTTATAAAAAATTGTACCGTTATACCCCTTTAGATTACTATAGTCTAAAGGGGTATTTTTATGTAAAAAAAAGTAAGGGCATCGTACGTTAAAAAGTGAATTGAAGGAAGCAATAGGTTAGCACGAAATCGTTGTTTTTAAGTTTTCAGGGCGTGTTTTAAAAAAATTTTACACCCCGCTTGAAAGATATAAAATATATCAAAAAGTACTTGAGCAAATAAATTAAAAATTTATAGAGAAGGGTAGAAAATTAATGAATCAACAGTATGAACATAGATTGGTAGCATTTATTGATATTTTAGGGTTTAGTGCAATGGTAGAGAAAAGTGTGCAGGATGAAGAATATAGAGATAAGATTTTTAGAGCATTGGAACAGATACAACATCAAGTTAATTATAACGAAGAAAAGAAAAAAGAAGAAAACAGAGATTTTGAAATGGTCCAATTCTCTGACAGCTTGGTCGTTAGTCAAAGATATATCGATACAGTCAGCTTTTCTACTTTTATTATGCGTATCAATTTTATTCAAAAAATATTAGCAGATGAGGGTATTTTAATCAGGGGAGGCATTTCTGCCGGAGATTTATACCATAAAAATACAATAGCTTATGGACCGGCATTTATAAGAGCATATAAGTTAGAAAGTAGTTTGGCGGACTTTCCTAGAATAATAATAGATCCTAAAGTTATGAATTTAGACATAATTCCTGAGTGTGAATCGATAGAAAATGTAAAATTTAATATGAATTTTTATAGTTGGGAAGGGAATAAAGTACCTATTATTTTAAAAGATGCTGACGAACTATACTTTGTAAATTATTTATATGGAATGTATGAGGAACCAAAAATTGCATCGAATTTACATCAACATTTGTTAAGCGAATTATCTCAATTACAATTTGATAATTTACATGATTTTAAAATATTTAGAAAATTGAAGTGGAATATTGATTATATTAGCTCATGTCCTTGGAATAATTAATTGGCAACTGAATACTAACTTTATTTATAAACTTATATACAAAGAATATGCTGTATTCAGTTGTTGTTTATTATCACCTTTACTATAAAGACCTGAGAGGTTCGAAATATGTTAAAAGAGTTACTTGATAGTTAATATATAAGGAAAATCTGGAATGGACTAATCTTAAGTATATGATTTTTTATCAACTCATTATAATGAAAAATTCAATATAAATGTTCAGATTACTTATTATATTAATATGAAAGAAGGGCGAGAATAATGGCTGAGTTAAAATCAATTGAAAAAAACTATATAGAAGATTTTTTGAAAATGGAAAGTGGTTATGTATTAGATTTTTCTAACAATACATTTGAGCGATTTATCTATGATTCAATCAATATTGAAATTTACGAGGGTAAAGGTTATGAAGAATACTGCTCTAAGGCCAATAAAATGCGTCAAATTTTAGAGAGAGAATCTAATCTAAAAGTCGCTCGTTTGCTGGAAAATTTAGTAGAATATAAATCTTACAAAGATAAAAAAATGCAGAATACTTTGGGGAAGAGATATCAGAATTTGATAAAAAGTTAGAACAAGAAATAAAAAAAATAATAGAACGTATAAATAAGAATGTAGAACATGCACATGTGAGATCTAGTTTAGAATTAAAGAAAGAGTATGATGTTTTTATTTCACACGCCTCAGAAGATAAACAAAGTTTTGTAGAACCACTAACAAAGGCTTTGAAAGATGCGGGAATCAGAACATGGTATGATGCAGATCAGATTGGTTGGGGAGAAAGTATACGACAAAGTATTGACCGAGGACTGATTAACTCACGTTTCTGTATAGTAGTTCTATCGACAGACTTTTTTAAAAAACATTGGGCTGGTACCTATGAATTGAATGCTATTTTTCAGAGAATGGCTATAGAACAAAACTCTTTAATTTTACCTATCTGGCATAATATTACGATAGAAGAAATTAGTCAATACAACCTTACATTACCTGATATTAAAGCATTGAATTCTTCTATACATACCCTAGAACAGATAGTCAATGCAATGAAAGATAAAATCGCAGTGGAGGGTTTTTAAACAAAGGATTAATAGAATGTATTTTAATAGATTACAGCAAGTGTTTCGCTATAAAAGGAGAACGAGATGAATCGCTGGATTGTTGCATTCCCTAAACGATATGAACAGGACGTTCGGATCGTTAAAGCATGTCTACCATTTGGATGGACACGCTTATCACCAGGGGCGATCGAAGTAAATGTAGAGCAGGAACAGATACAGATTCCGATGCGCGTATACATGCCAGAAGTCGCGTCCGAGCGAATTGAACAGTTGACGCCAACACAACAGACGATGTTATATTGCCTCTACACCCGTCATCATGACGGTTATGTCCGTGAGCATTATCTCCAGCAGTTGCTTAAAAATCGTCCGCGCGACGGATGGGTCCTCGCCTATATCATCGAACTTGCTAGTGAGTACGTCCGTGAAATTGTCGACAGCATCGTACCCGTAATCGAGCAATGGGATTCGGAAGTGAAACGACAATTCGTCGAGGATGACCCAAGATACATGAAGCGGACCGAAGACCGAATGATCAGTTACTGGAATGCTTATTACCGGACGAGTGGGGAACGACGATCCGAAGCGGACTATCCAGGCTTTCGGATTATAGAATCGTTACGGGAGGATGCTTCGGTAGAGGAAGTCTGAAGAGATGAAAAGGAGGTGCGCACTTGATTACGAAATCAAAGGATCTGTACTTAGAAGGACCTGGACCTGCTATTTTGTTGTTACATAGTTTTACTGGAAGTGCGAATGAGATGCGTGGTCTCGCTCGTTTTTTACATGCAGCCGGGTACACCTGTTACGCGCCCAATTACGCCGGGCACGGGGAATCGCCGGAGCGCTTGTTTGAGACGACGATCGAAGACGTCTGGCAGTCCGCGCAAGTCGGACTCGCGTTTTTACAAGATCGAGGACACAAAGACATCTTTTTGATCGGACAATCACTCGGTGGAGTAATGGCACTTCGACTGGCAGAACAGTCAGGATGTGCCGGACTCATCTTACTCTCGACGCCGATTCTTGAGCGGACGATTGCCGGACTCGAGCACCGCGTCCTTCGTTATACGGAACGGTATTTTCAATTTGACGATCGTTCGCCGGAGTGGATCGTAGACTTTGTCGACCGTCATTTTCCACGCCCAGAAAAAGACTTACGAGCACTGCAACAGTTCATTCTCGACACAGGAGTTGTCTTACCGAGTATCACACAGCCCATCGCTCTATTCCTTGGTGCCTTGGATGATGCCGTCTATCATGCAAGTCTCGAGAGAATCGAAACGACGGTGCCGAGCCAAGATCAGAAAAAGGTCCTTCTTCCGAACAGTAAACATTTACTGACGCTCGATCGGGACAAACAGCGTTTGTTCGAAGAAATCCTTATCTTCTTGAAGACCCATCCGGTACATTCCTTGAAACCATCATCTGCTGTGCAGTAGGCTAGATAGGTAAGCTAGACGTGAAAGGGGAAGGGATCATGCGAGTTTTAGTAGTAGGGGCAAGCGGAACGATTGGGCAGGCAGTCGTCGAACAGTTGAGTGGGCGGCATGACATCATTCGTGCCGGACGAACCGGAGCGGATGTACAAGTCGACATCACATCAGAGGAAAGTATTCGGGCAATGTATGAAACAGTCGGCTCTGTTGACGCCGTTATTAGTGCCACAGGTGGCGCTCATTTTGGTCCATTGACGGACTTAACACCGGAGCTTAATCAAATCGGGATCGACAGTAAACTAAAAGGTCAGGTCAATCTCGTCTTGCTTGGTTTAGAGTCAGTACGAGACGGCGGAAGCTTTACGCTGACGACCGGCATCATGATGGACGATCCGATTCGCCAAGGCGCATCTGCTGCGCTTGCTAACGGTGGAGTCAAAGCGTTCGTTCATGCAGCAGCGATCGAGATGCCACGAGGCATTCGGATCAACAGCGTCAGTCCGAATGTACTGATCGAGTCACTTGAAAAGTACGGACCCTTCTTCCGTGGTTTTGAAGCCGTTCCGGCGTCACGTGTCGCGACGGCGTTTGAGAAAAGTGTCGAAGGGGCACAGACGGGGCAAAATTACGAAGTCTATTAAATGAAAGAGCAGGTAGCGAAAATCGCTATCTGCTTTTTTAGAATCCGGATAGGATATAACGTTCGATTCCGAATAGTAAGAGAGTGATTCCGAGACAAATAAGTAAGTTACGGACGAACCAGCGACCTGTCATCGTCCGGTTCATGATCAGTTTCTCCAGTGTCAGATTAACGAGAAGTACACATAAGAAGATAACGCCAAACCAAATCATCCAGACACATCCTTTCCTTCTTCTTAACGAATCCAACAGCTAAAAAGTTTCGCGTCTGTCAAGAGCAGGAAATCATTCAGATGAACGGGAAGGAAACAAACAGTCGATTTTACAAGGAGGAACATGACGATGAACCAAGCGGTCCTAGTGATTGATTTTCAACAAGAACTCGTCGACGGGAACACGGAAGAACGTCCAGTATACTTAAAGGAACAAGTCGCGCACGTCATCGAAGCGGTCGTACTCGAAGCAGACGACCGGAATATCCCGGTCGTCTTCATTCGGGATCTCGACGTCGCTGGCGGAACAGGACCTGGGTTTGCGGTCCATGACTCGATTCCCGTTCCAGCGTCAAGTGTCACGTTTGATAAAGCGGCGACGAATGCGTTTCATGGCACCCCCTTGCTCGAACATCTACAGCAAGCATCAATTGACCATCTGATTGTCTTAGGCTGTAAGACGGAACACTGCATTGATACCGCGGTGCGCAGCGCGACGGTGCATGGCTTTGATGTCACGCTTGTCGCCGATGGGCACACGACGAACGGCTCCGATGTCCTGACTCCGGAGCAAATGATCGCTCACCATAATCAAGTCTTGCACGGTCATTATAACGTCGAACATTTTGTGATCGTTCGTCCGTCAACGGAAGATGTCTTCACCCCAACCCACAATGACTACCGGACATGAAGAGGAGAATAAGATGATTGAATTACGAAAAATAACAGCGCCCGATTACGAACGCTACGCGACGCTCGTCCAAGACGAACGTGTCATGCGTTATATCACGGAGCAGGCATTAACAGATGCGGAAACGAAACAACGCTTTGACCGAATCCTTGAACAACAGCAACACGACCGACTCGGATCGTATCTGATTTATGCCGAAGAGACATGGATTGGAATCGGGCACATGTCCCGGAGTCAAACGCAACCGTTCGAAGCAGAGCTCGGCTACATGCTATTACCCGATCAATGGGGACGCGGATACGGTACAGCGATTGCAGAGCGCCTGTTACAGTTAGCGACGGAAGAGGAGTTGCGGGTCGTCACGGCGACGATTGATCCAGCACATGAAGCTTCGCGTCGTATTTTGATCGGATTAGGTTTTGAATCGACCTATGTGGGACCGATTGACGGTCTACCAGGTGAAACGCTACAGAAAATGCTGGGGACGACAACATGACACGAGACGAATGGATTGAACATTTTCAACTCGACGTCGTGGTATGCGCGACCGTCGACGAATCGTATAGTTCTGAAGTCGATCGTCTCGTCCTAACGGATGGTCAGGTCGTTTTCTTGAAACGCCCGTATACGACTGAAAAGTGGTACCGGGAGCGTGGCTGGATTCATGCACTAGAAGGGTTTGTACCCGTGCCGCACATCTTAGCTGAGGCAGCTCCCGGGCAGACGACCGGGGCGTTCGTGCTTGCTGCCTTACCAGGACAGGCACCGGTTACGATGACTAAAAAATTGGCGTACGAAATTGGTCGAACGCTCGCAATGCTGCATACGTGCATAGGAGAATCCTACGGCGAGTATACGGAAGATGGATTTTATGCCTATCCGGTTCAGGATTGGCGGTATTTTCGGAATGAAAAACTCGATGGATTCATGCCGTTCATCACGTCCGAACTCGACCCCGGTTTTTTAGAGAACATCCAAATAGAGTTAGTCAGACGGGAACAGTTGTTACCGGAGCCTTCACGTCCCGTTGCCACACATTGTGACTTCCGCCTAGCGAATTTATTGACGGTAGGTGATCAAGTCACAGGGGTGATCGATTTCGAGACGACCCGCTATGGGGCCGTCGAGATGGACTTCACGAAGATCGTCCGTAATCTCAATACATTCGGTTCCATTTACGTCACGGCATTTCAAGAAGGATACGCGACGTTACACCCAGACGTGCCGATCGAGACGTATCTTTCATACTATCGTTTGTGGGAAGCACTCACGGCCGTCGGATGGTGCATCAAACGTGGATTAGAAGAGCACCGAGCATTCTTTGAGGAGAACATCGCGCTTATCGAGCAGGAATTACAGACGACGAGCATATCGGATGGGTATTGATTCACCCATGTCTTGGAAGAAACCTCTATACTTAGGGAAATGAGGAATCGGAGGGGGAAGCAAGATGACAGGAAAACGAATCGGAATCATCGGCGGTGGACTCGCCGGGATCTTTGCGGCACGTCAATTACAGGCGGCAGGACATACTGTTGAAATCATCGAAAAAAGCCAGAGCGTCGGGGGGCGAATGGCGACTCGTCGTGTTGATGAAGGAACAGCGGATCATGGGGCCGTCTTCTTCACGGTTCGGACGGAAGAGTTGGAACGTGAAGTCGACGACTGGCTTGAGAAGGGATGGGTTCGTAAGTGGTTCGGACAAGACTTTCCACGCTACGTTGCGACAAACGGCATGAATCAACTTGTACAAGCCATTGGTCGAGGAATTCCCGTTCAGTTGAATGAACAGGTCACGCATATTATGGCAACGGAGGACGAACTCGTCACACAAGCGACAGATCATCAAGGTACGTATGATGCGTTACTCGTGACGGCGCCTGTGCCGCAAGCATATGAACTGTTGCAGGCTTCTGATCTGACACTCGGAGAGGACGATCATGAGCAGTTGCGTCAGGTGACGTTCGAGCCGACATTCGTTGGTCTGTTTGAAATCGAAGAGCGACTCACGATCGGAGAAGTCGGTCTACAAGATGAACAACTCGTCGATGGAATGTTGAAGCTCGTCAATAATGCCGAGAAGCAGATTTCGAAGACGACACTCCTGAGCGTCTATATGACAGCCCGCTTCAGTGAAGACTGGTACGAGCGTCCGGAAGAAGAGACACTCGCTGAAGTCGAGCGTCTGTTACAACAGCAACTCGGACCGGTGACGATCGTCTCGCGTCAGCTCAAACGTTGGCGTTATGCTCAGGCACGCGCGGTTTACCGGACACCATACTTAAAACTAGCGGCACATCCGCTTTGGCTTGCTGGTGATGCGTTCCTTGAAGCCGATGATGCGTCAGGGCGGACGCGCGTCGAGAGTGCCGTCATCTCTGGGTTACGCGTCGCTGAAGCCATCGATACCCACTTACGTCAGACGGTGACAGCGACGGAATGAACGAAAACATGCACTTCTTTTCTGAATCGAGAAGAAGTGCATGTTTTTTGTTACTCACGGTCATTCCGCTTGGAAGTGTTGTTCACTCCAAGCTGCCATTTGGTCAAGAATCGGTAAAAAACTATGTCCGGCATCCGTCAGGGAATATTCAACGCGAGGAGGAACTTCGCCAAAGACGTGTCGTTGAATCAAACCATCCGCCTCGAGCTCACGAAGCTGACGCGTTAATGTTCCTTTAGAGATGCCTGTTAATTGTTGCAGTTCATGAAAACGATGCGTCCCGTGTGTCAGGTGCCACAGCAAGATGATCTTCCATTTGCCAGCAACCATCTGTTGGACCCGAGTGACCGGACAAGCCGTCCGTTGATTGGTCGTTGAATCGAATACAGCCACGTTCATCCTCTCCCATTGGTTCGTTTTGAGGGACCTAGTTTCAGATAAGTGCCTACTTTTTTTAGTGTATCACCTGACGTATCATGAAGAACAACATCAAACTTCAAAGGAGTGGTTTCATCATGAAATGGTTAATTACAGGAGCAACCGGAAAATTAGGGGCGCGGATTGTGCAACATCTCAGTGAACAAGTCGGCAACGAAAACATAGCGGTTAGTGTCCGTGACGTCGAAAAAGCGGCAAGCTTTACGGCGCAAGGGATCGATGTTCGACACGGTGATTTCGATCAGCCGGAAACACTCGGACAAGCATTTCAAGGCATCGACCGTCTGCTGATCATCTCGACAGACGGTGAAGAGAGCACGCGGATCCGGCAACACCAAGCCGCTGTCACGGCAGCAAAAGAAGCAGGCGTCAAACTGATCGGCTATACGAGCATCGCCAATGCGGCACACAGCACGAACGGGCTTGCGCGAACACATCGGGTCACAGAAGAGGCGATTCAAGCGACAGGTATCCCGTATGTCTTTTTCCGTAACAACTGGTATCTCGAAAATGAACTCGGAACGATTGAGGCCGTCGCACAAGGCGCAGACTGGTTAACGGCAGCAGGTGAAGGCAAAGTCGGATGGGCGTTACAAGATGAGTATGCGCTAGCGATTGCGACGGGACTGACGCTTGAGCATCCAAAAGCGATCTATGAACTATCAGGTCCATTGCATACACAAGCAGAACTCGCAACTGCAGTCGGAACAGTGCTTAACCGATCGGTCGCTTTAGATGAAGTAGATGGCGCGACCTATGGCGAGCGGATGCAGGCAGCTGGCTTACCTGACTTCTTGATTCCAATGCTGACTGGTATCCAGGCAGATATCGCAGCCGGAACTCTAGCAGTAGAAAGTACTGATTTTGAAGAATTACTCGGTCGTCCTGTGACGACGCTAGAAGTGGGAGTCCATCTCCTTTTGAAAAGATAAGTTCATCTGAACGTTTTCAGGATGAACGAGTAGGGTAAACCCCCTTTAGAAGCAATTAAAGGAGGAGCCCTACCATGAAACTGTCATCCTATCGTGTTAAGGAAGGCGAGCAAGTCTCGTTTTCGAATTACCCGACATCAGAAAAACATGAGATTTCGGAAGCGGAATTGCGAGAAAAGCGGATTCCGAAAAGTGTCGAGACGTTACAAGAGTTACACTGGCGTTTGCATGCCGAAGAGAAGAACGGCGTCCTCGTCATCCTGCAAGCGATTGATGCAGCAGGGAAGGATGAGGCAATCAGCTACATCTTTTCTAACTTGAACGCACAAGGACTCCGGACGATTTCCGTCAAAAAACCGTCGGATACGGAGCAAAAACACGATTATCTATGGCGGATCCACGAAGGACTACCGGAAAAAGGGGAAGTCGGCATCTTGAACCGTTCCTACTATGAGGAAGTCATTGCGCCACGCATCCATGATTTGCTCGAGGAGGAAGAAAAGCCGGATGACGGAGACGTCTGGCAGATGCGCTATCGCCAAATCAATGACTTTGAACGCTATCTCGTTGAGAACGGCTTCCGGGTCGTCAAGTTCTTGTTCCATGTCTCAAAAGAGGAGCAACGGCAACGGTTGTTGACGCGTCTGAAGGATCCAACGAAAAACTTCGAATTCTCGTTCAGTGATATTGAGGAACGCAAGCACTGGGACGAATACCATGAGATTTTTGCTGAGCTCGTCTCGGCGACGTCGACATCGTATGCACCGTGGTATATCTTGCCGGCAGATGACGAATGGTATTCCCGCTATATCGTCACCGAAGTCATGAATGACGTCTTGAAGGAAATTGATCCACAATATCCGAAGTTATCGGAAGAGGATCAGGAACAGCTAGATGAGGCGATTAAACGATTGGAAAATGAATGAACAAAAATGCCACCGATGAACGTCATCGATGGCATTTTTGAGTTAGAGTCCAGGTAAGATCCCTGTGAATAGGCTTAAGAGGAAGACCGTAGCGAGCGCTGTTAAACCAGCGATAAAGCCACCGCCCGTCCAAGCAAGGAGTGTTTGGGGAATCGTCAATTTACCAAACCGGTTGACGACCCAAAAACCTGAATCGTTGGGTAAAGAAAGTCCAATCCCACCAGCACAAATCGCTAGACCGAGAAGAATGGGAGACACACCTAATTCTCCGACCATCGGACCGAGAATACTCGATGTCGTAACGAGGGCGACCGTCGCTGATCCAAGTGACGCCCGAAGGATTTGCGAAAAGATGAATGCCAGCAAGAGAACCGGGATGCTCCAATTTTGCATCGTCGTAATGAGATGATCCCCGATGCCACTATTATTGATGACGGCACCAAAGGCACCACCGGCTCCGGTAATCAAGATGATGATTCCGGCTGAACTGATCGCTTCCGAGTATAAGCGTGCGTTCGAGATTGCGATGTATGGGCGCAATAAGATGACAGCAGCAAAGACACTAATCAATAAGGCAACGTTTTTCTCACCGATGAATCCAAAGAACGTCGCAACCGAAGTTCCGGGAAACAGCAGTTGAGAGACCGTATTCAATAAGATCAAGACGATGGGGAGAGCTAACATAAAGAAGCTAAGCCCTGTGCCGATTTCTTTCTTCGGTAAATCCGCTGGGTCGATGGAGAGTTCTTCGATGTCGCCAGAATGCTTAATTCGTTTTCCGATGAACATACCGTACAGGTAACCACCAACGAGAGTAGCTGGAATGGCGACGATGATCCCATACAGAATAAAGAAGCCGAGCTCTGATCCTGTATTTTCTGCGACGACGAGTGGTCCAGGTGTCGGGGCAATCATGTTATGCGAGACGATCAGACCGACACCGAGTGCCGTAACGAAACTAACGACGGAGATGCCTGTTTTAGAAGAAAGCGAACGAATCAATCCACTTAAGATGACGAAAGCTGCATCAAAAAAGACAGGAATAGAAACCGCTGTTCCGGTCAGGGCAAGTCCGGCAGAGGATTTTTTAGGTCCGAACACATTCAAGACAGCTTGGGCAATCTTTTCGACAGCACCCGATGCACCAAGAAACTGACCGAAGATGACACCAAGACCAATTAGGATACCAACACCCGCGAGTGTGTTCCCGAAACCAGTCGTGACGACGGAGGCGACTTCTTTGACAGGCATCCCGATGGCTAAAGCCGTCAAGATGGAGATCGCTACAAGTGCCAGAAACGGTTCGATTTTAAGCTTTAGGATGGAAAAGAACAGTAGAGCTAGAGACAGAATAAAAATGACGACCAATAAATTACCCGTAACCATCAAGATCTCTCCTTCATATCATGAATTCCGCTGAGGTGATGACTCACCTCTTGTATACGCTTACAAAAATATCAAGTGTGAAGTAACTCTGCGACTTCTTTTAGCGTCGTCTTCGAACCGACATTCCCTGGGAAGATGACGTATGTCAGTCCGGGGAACTTACTTTCGGCTCCTGTTTTCCAAACCGGAATGCCCGGTTTGACTTGACCGGCAACAGTTGCTCGTTTGACTTTCAGACCAGTCGTCCCGATATCACTCGACGTGATTCCGCCTTTAGCGATGATGTAGCTTGGACGTACATGCAGACGGGTGACGATGCTTGTCACAGCATCAGAGATTTTTACGGATAGCTTTAATTCATTCTCTTGTTGATTCTCTCCTAGGTCGAGACGTTCTCGTCTCGTATAGACGGCAACTGTCTGTCCAGACGTAATCAATTGTTCCGCCGTCGTGATGATTCGATCGATTTCTTGTTCGAATTGATCAGGAGACAGGACAAGATGGACATCAAACTCAATGAAATGAATGAAGTCACACGTTTTTAATTCCGCAAGTTGTTCTGTCGTTTTTTGGACATGTGATCCAACCATGATCAAACCGCCAGACGTCGTATCGGACACGAGTTCTTCTTTTGTCAGGAGGGGGCGCTGATCGATTCCACCAATGACTTTCGTAAAGGCCGCGGCCGTCCGGAATAAAAATCGTTTTCCTGCGTTCATCGCGCGAATCAGGGCGATCGTCGCGACTTTAACATCGAGATAATCCGTCGCATTGATGATGATTTTATTGAAATCTTGAGCGTTCATCAGTTGTGCCACGAGTGAGTCAAGACGGACCTGCCGTAAATCATCCAGTGATAAAGAAATGACGGCATCTGCCGGAAAAGCTCCATCTGATTTTTCCTCTGCCCATTCTCCAAGATGCGAAGCGGAATAACCGAACGTCCGGTCCTTTGCGAACTCCGTTTGTCCTGCTGGTACGAGTGTGTCGTCTTCAAGCACATAATGGACATCGTTGATCGTATAACGACCACCTTCTTGGAAGAATGGCATCAGGATTTCACCGTCGAAGTGACCACTGGACTGTTGTTCGAGAGTTTGGCGTAAGACATCTGTTTCGAGCGGATAATGCCCACGTAACGTCGAATCACCACGACTAATTAAAATAAACGGCTGATTCCGTTGATCGGAAACGGCTTGGACGGTAGCCGCGATATCTTCGTGGACTTGTCGTGTTTCTTCACGCG
Source organism: Exiguobacterium acetylicum DSM 20416 (assembly GCF_000702605.1). Lineage (NCBI taxonomy): Bacteria > Bacillati > Bacillota > Bacilli > Caryophanales > Exiguobacterium > Exiguobacterium acetylicum. Next base: position 2,892,906 of record NZ_JNIR01000001.1, read on the forward strand.
TAAACCCACGAGAATTCGTCAAAATAAAAAACATTGACTGGTCTTCGTTGAATCCGGCCTCGATACTTTCGCTCGTCCAGTCAGTATGGACAGAGACGCCATGGACGGTCTGCACACCTGTTGGATCATCGTCGAGAACGATGATTTTATGAGGAAACTGATGTAAGGCCTCAACTAACAATTCATCGACTACTGTTGCATCCGGTAAAGACGGTAATTGGTTAAGTGTCGTTTTACTTGGTAATGTCGGGAATGTCGAGATCATTATTTACACCTTCCTTACTTCAACATGTGCTAATTTTTCGTAGTACTGAATGATGCCGCCGTGATCATCTGCAGCTTTCCCATCAATTTTCAATGCATGGAAAATTTCAACGAGTTGGCTAGAGAGGGGTAAAGGAACACCAATCTCATGCGCGGTTTCCATGACGTTCGTCATATCTTTTAAGTTGATATCGATGCGTCCACCGGCAACGAAGTTTCGCTCTAGAATCAACGGTACTTTCGCATCAAGCACGGCACTACCAGCAAGACCGCCGCGGATAGCTTGATACATCTTCTCCACATCGATGCCTGCTTTCGCAGCGAGCGTCAATGCCTCGGACATGGCAGCGATATTTAAGTTAACGATGATTTGATTGGCAAGTTTAGCTGTCACACCGCTCCCGTTTTTGCCGACGAGCGTGACGCTTGCACCGACGACTTCAAGGAGTGGTCGGACGGTTTCAAAGACGTCGTCTTTCCCGCCGACCATGATGGAAAGCGTCCCGTCGATTGCTTTCGGTTCTCCACCACTGACGGGTGCGTCGAGCATCTCGACTCCGCGTAGTGCTGCTTGTTTTGCAATCTCGACCGAGGCGACGGGTGAAATCGAACTCATATCAATCAAGATCGTCCCAGCTGTAGCAGTTTGTAAAAGACCGTTCTCTCCAAGGACGACTTGCTCGACATGGTGCGAAGCCGGTAGCATCGTGATGATGACATCACACGTTGCTCCCATATCAGCAGGTGTTCCGAATACCGCACCCGCTTGAACGAGTGTCTCGACACTTTCCGTATTTAAATCATTCACCGTGACGTCATAACCGGCTTTTAGTATATTCAAGGCCATTGGTTTTCCCATAATGCCTAAACCAATAAATCCAACGCGTGTGTTCATCTAATCAAACTCCTTTTCATAAAAAAGATAGCGCTTTCATAAAAGTCTTTAACCGAATTGTACACACTAAGTTCATTTTTGTATACAATTTATTTAAAAATGTATACAAAAATATGTCTCTTTCCAATTCCCAGTATTAAACTTATACTTTGAACTAGAAGAAATTCGAATGTAGGAGACGATGGCCGTGGGGAAGAAAACGACACAATTAGCATATGTGCAGGCATATGAGTACATCCGGGATCGCATCTTAAACGGAGAACTGGAACGTGGAACGAAGTTAGTCGAAGAGCGTCTAGCAGAGGAAATGGGAATTAGCCGCACTCCCGTCAGAGATTCGATTCGAAAACTGGAGCAAGAAGGATTGATTAGGGAAAAACGTGTCGTCAATCCAAGCGACATGGATTTGCGACACATCTTTCAAGTCCGGATGTTGCTTGAGGGCTTCGCAGCCAGTCATTGTGCGACATATATGCGAGAAGCCGATTTAGAAAAGTTGAAGCAGTGTGTCGAAATCGGTAGAACGGGCGAACTCGAAGAAGTGATGGCGGCGAACAAGGAATTTCACGATGTGATCGTCGGGGCAACGAACAACCCGGTGATGATTGATATCATCGATCGGATGCAATCCATCATCTATCTATTCCGTAAGACCGTTGTCCACCACAAACGACCACTCTTGATTGAAGAACATGATGAGATCTATCAAGCGATTCTGAATCATCAACCAGGAGAAGCGGAGCGATTGATGAAGGCGCACCTTCAACTGGATTTAGAATTTTGTTTGAACTGGATGAAAGGATGAACGAGTTAGATATCGTTCATCCTTTTTTACATCTTGACGCGTTCTCAGGACAAATGTCCTGTTCAAATCAGAAGGACTCTCGTTAAATGAAAGTATCATGGAATAGGAGAGGAGTATGTACATGCGTGGTGTCTTATTTGCGATTGCTGGTGGCTTTTTCTTAACGCTCCAAAGTGTTGCCAATGCCCGGATCAGTCAAACGATCGGGACGTGGCAAGCGGCGACAATCACTCAGATGACTGGGTTCATCGTTGCGATCCTCTTAGCGATCGTCTTACGGGATCGTAGTTTTTCAGCGATGCGACGTGTCAAACCGCTTTATTTGGCGGGGGGTGCCTTTGCAGCGATCATATTATTCAGCAACATGACGGCTGTCCACCGGATGGGCGTGACTTTGACGATTTCGCTCTTTTTATTGGCGCAATTAGCGCTGGCACTATGGATTGACGGAAGAGGCTGGTTCGGCGTCATGAAACGTCGACTGCGGGGACCGCAGATCATCGGCATCTTGATGATGGTCGCAGGCATCTTCATCTTAAAGAGCTAAGGAGGAGAAGAAGTGACGGACATTGTGAGTTATTTGGAACGGTATCAGTTAACGCATGTCTTTGATGGATCGCTACGCAAGGTGATGCACATCCAGACGTTCGCACCGGGCGAGGCTTTATGCCGACAAGGCGATGTTGCGCATGAACTCTACCTGCTCGTCGAAGGGAAACTGAAGATCACGCATATGTCGGCAACGGGGAAACGTCTCGTGTTGTCCTTCAAGCATCCGTTTGATCTCGTCGGCGATATTGAGTTCGTCCGAAAGATTGATTTGATGAACACGGTCGAGGCCGTGACACCAGTGACCGTCTTACGGATCGCTTATCCGGATTTGGAAGAAGCACGTGTTCATCATTCTGCCTTTCTATTATTTTTACTCGAGACGATCACGAAAAAGTTTGAATTGAAATCACATACGCTCAGCTTCAATCTGTTGTACCCGGTCGAAGTCCGGCTAGCCAGTTATTTGCTGTCGATGACACCTAATACGGATGCTTTTGCGAGTAAGGAACTCGTCGATGCAGCAGATTTGATCGGGACGAGTTACCGTCATGTCAATCGTGTCTTACGCCAGTTCGTCGACGATGGGTTGATCCGCCGGACGCAACATACGATTGAGATCATTGATCGAGACGGATTGATGGAGCGAGTCGGAGAAAGCATTTACGAATGAAGGAGGTGCGACATGGTTACGGGAATCATCCTTGCCCTTTGTGGGGGCATGCTCGTCTGTATTCAAAATACATTTAACGCAAAAGTCAAAGAACACGCCGGTGCTTGGGCGACGACAACGCTAGTCCTTGGACTCGGGTTCCTCGCTTCACTAACGATTGGTCTGATCGTCGAAGGAGCACAACTATTTGCACTAAAAGAGGCACAAACCTGGTTTTGGTTCAGCGGAATCATTGGTGTCGGTGTCGTCCTCTGTGTGACGCAAGGCGTTCAACAACTCGGACCGAGTCGAGCGATTTCGATCGTCATGGTATCGCAAATCCTGTTTGCCTTACTCTGGGATACGCTCGGCTGGTTCGGATTACAAGCCGTTCCGTTTACGTGGACGAAAGCACTCGGTGTCCTATTGATTGGTGGCGGCGTGCTGTTATTTCAACTGGGCGGGAAAACAACGACTGTACAACACGTACGAAAAGGAGCTTGAATATGTTTTACACGACGGTATTATTCGATATTGACCATACATTACTCGATTTTGAAGCAACGGAACGGATTGCCTTTCGCCGCCTGCTCGAGCAACAAGAGTTGCAGTGGACGGCCGAGCGAGAAACGCGCTATAAAACACTCAATCAAGCACTTTGGAAAGCACTCGAACGAGGTGAGATGACACGTGAGGAAGTCATTCACTCACGGTTCGTGACATTCTTCGCGGAAGAAGGACGAGAAGTCGACGGACGAGAAGTTGACGAAACGTATCGCGGCTATCTCGCACAAGGAACAGAATTGATTCCGGGTGCGACGGCGCTACTTGAGCAGCTAACCGGAAACGTCACGATGTACGTCGTCACGAACGGTATTTCGAAGACGCAACGCGCACGGCTCGATGGCGCTGGATTAACAGATTTCTTTGAAGGGATTTTCGTTTCAGAAGAGACAGGTTTTCAAAAACCGATGGCAGGATTTTTCAATCATGTGTTTGCGCGGATTCCGCAATTCGATCCGACGCGAACAATCATCGTCGGGGATTCCTTGTCAGCTGACATCGCAGGTGGCAATCAAGCTGGTATCGCAACGTGTTGGTTTAATCCGGAAGGAAAACCAGCGACGGATATCAAGCCGACGTTTACGATTACTTCGTTAGCCGAACTTCCTGCGGTGCTTGAAAAGGCAGCAGTCCTTCAATAATGAAGCGAGTCAGCCGATAGGAAAGAGAAGGAGAGGGGGCGATCACTGTGCAACGATGTGATCAACAGACGCTGGAGGGAACTCCCGTCTAACTAAAAGGGGAAATGAACATGATTCAACTTGTACCAGTAACAGCAGAGAACTGGGAAGCGTGTTGTGAGCTGACACTGACAGCAGAACAGCAAGACTTCATGGAAGCGAACGTCTACTCGATCGCGCAAGCGAAGTTCGAACCTAGCCTTGTCCTTCGGGCGATCATTGCAGATGAAACCGTCGTTGGTTTTGTGATGTACAACACGGAACTAGAAGAACTCGATGGCTACTGGATTTACCGCATCATGATCGATCAAGCGCAGCAAGGGAACGGCATTGGACGATTAGCGATGCAAGCTGTGATTGACGAGATGCGCACGTTACCTGCAGCAAAACGAATCGCCGTCGGCTATCGACCGGATAATCAGGCGGCACACCGTCTGTATGCGAGTCTCGGCTTCATCGACCACGGGGACCGATTCGGTCGAGAAATGGCAGTGCGATTAGAAGTATAAAACTTGATGAGATGATAGAACGAATAGAGGAGACACCATGCACATTCGACTAATGAAAGAATCGGATTATCCAGAAGTCGTTCGGATCTACGAACAAGGAATAAAGACGGAGAACGCGACGTTCCGCACAGAAGCATTACCGTACGAAGAATGGACGCGTCATCACCACGAACACAGTCGACTCGTTGCGATGGAAGACGAGCAACTGCTCGGTTGGGTCGCGTTAAGTCCATTCTCTTCGATTCCGGCATACGCCGGTGTCGCTGAAATCAGCCTCTATATCGCGGAAGACGCGCGCGGCAAAGGTGTCGGCACACGCTTGATGGAAGACGTCATTCAAGCAAGTGAAGCAGCCGGAATCTGGACCTTACAATCGCAAGTCTTTCCGGAAAATCAAGCGAGTCTTCGCCTTCATGAACGTTTTAATTTTCGGGAAGTCGGTCGACGGGAGCGAATCGGTCGGCTCGGAGGCAGATGGCGCGATACGGTGTTGCTCGAGCGACGCAGCACATATCTTTAAAAACAGGCAAGTGGACAAGAGGTTCACTTGCCTGTTTTGTATTGAAATCAATAGATAACGGGAAAAGACAGACAGCAAAAGAAGGGGGAGGGATCACGATGGATGATTTTTTTGGTGAAGGACTTGAGACCAATCAACAAAAGCGGAAACGCAAACTGGAGGAAATTTTTGATCAGTCATTTGAATCGGAGCGACGGGATTTTAATCAATCGTTGGAGCAGGACGTGACAGTTGCTCTGATCGGAGACGTCAATGCAGGAAAATCCTCGACCTTGAACGCGATTCTTGGTCGTGAAGTCGCAACGGTCGGAGCGCGCCCGGGTGAAACGGTCCGGATCGATCAAGTCAGGCAGCATCCGGAAGATAAAGTCATCTTCGTCGATACACCGGGATTAAATGATGCCAATACACAGAACTCGGAAGCGACGTGGACGTACTATCAAAGTGCCGATGTCATCCTTTACTTTTTAAATGCGGCAGGTACTGTCTTATCCGAAACGGAGACGAAGAATTTCCGTAAGATTTATCAACATAACCAAAATGTCTTGATCGTCGTTACGAAGATGGATGCGACGGATGATGTCGACACGATCGTTCAGCATATTGCAGAAAAACTACCAGGACCCAAAATCATTCCCGTATCAGCACGAGAAGGAACGAACATTGATCGGCTCCGTCGAGAGGTCCTCGATATCTTAAAAAAGTTCGACAAGGATAATGTGTTCGTTCGTCAGATGGATCCGACCGTTCGAGGCAAGATCGCCAACAACTGGATTGTGGGTGCCGGAACAGCCGCTGGTGCGATCGGTGCCGTCCCGTTCCCGGGAGCTGATATCATTCCGTTGACTTCAATTCAAATCGGCTTGATGCTCAAGTTATCGAATCTGTATGAACGACAGTTATCCAAAGAGAGTGCCAAGGAGTTGCTTGTCGTGACAATTGTCGGAAACTCCGGAAAGACTGCTTTTCGGCAAATAGCAAAGTTAGTTCCAGGGTATGGTGCCGTCATTGCAGCGGGAGTCGCTTCGACCGCTACTCTTGCACTCGGATACGGAACGAAATATGTCTATGAGAATAAGCTCGAGCTGACGCCGGAACAACTGATGGGGTTTGTCAAACGATTCCGGAAGAAGGCAGAAGAGTCGTCAGAAGAGACAAACGAGTAATCTCCCTGTTATTCTATACAGCAATAAAGGGGGAGAACATATGACACGATTACTCGAAGAAATCAAACAGTATCAATCGGAATTCCGACAAAAGGCACCTGCTGAGAAACAACGGTTGATGGCGGAAGCGACAGCTGAGCTGGCTGCTTCCGGTATCGCTAAAGGTCTAGATGTTGGTGATACAATTCCACACTTCACGTTACCTGATGTATCCGGCAAGCCTGTGGCGATCGAGACATTACTCGAGCAAGGTTCTGTCATCTTGACGTTCTACCGGGGCGGCTGGTGTCCATATTGCAATCTCGAGCTTCGAGCGTACGAACGGGAAATCAATCGAATCCGCGCTCAGGGAGCGACCGTCGTTGCAATTAGTCCGGAGACACCTGATTTTGCTGAACAGACGGCAAACAAGAATGCGTTAAGTTTCCCTGTTTTAAGTGACGTTGATTTACATGTATCCCGTCAATTTGATTTGGTGTTCGACCTGCCAGATTATTTGATTGAGATTTACAAAGCATCGGGACTTGATGTAGCGAAGCACAACGGAAATGAGGATTGGCAGTTACCGAAACCGGCGACGTTCATCATTGATACGGATGGTGTGATTCGTTTCGCAGAAGTCTCATCGGATTATACGAAACGCGTGGATCCGCAGACGATCATCGAGTACCTCGAACAATAAAAGGGCTTGCAAACTATGCGAAAACCAACTCCTAGTGATGCACTAAGAGTTGGTTTTTTTATGATTCAATCTGTTTTATTTGGATAATATAGACATAAAAATGAGTATAAAGAGGTAACCAAACGTATAGATGGAGGTGAAGCGTCGCTCCTAGTCTATCGGGAGTCCGCGTCGATATGTATGCCATTCAACCAATTTTCAAAGAACGAATTTGGGGCGGTCGACGTTTAGAGGCGTTATTTCAGTTTGAGTTACCAGAAGGACAAATTGGAGAATGTTGGACAGCATCCGCCCGTGCGAGTGGTCGGACGCACTTCTTAGATGGACCTGATCAAGGAAAGACGCTAGTTGAACTATGGCGAACGAAGCGGACAGAACTGTTCGGTGATTATCTGCTCGATGCGTTCCCGCTACATGTAAAATTGCTAGATTCGTCCGCCTACTTATCGGTACAAGTTCACCCGAATGATGAGGAGGCACGACGTCTTGAAGGAGAACCGTACGGCAAGAACGAATGCTGGTATATCTTAGAGGCTGCACCAGAGGTAGAGATCATTCTCGGTCACAATCTACAATCACGAGATGCATTATTGCGGTGCGCGCAAGAAAAGGACTGGGAGACGTCACTTCGCCATCAAAAAGTGAAACCTGGCGAGTTCTATTACATTCCGAGTGGTACGATCCACGCTTTAGGACCAGGCGTCGTTCTTCTTGAGATTCAACAGATGAGCGATCGGACGTACCGACTATATGATTACGACAGATTAGGAGATGACGGGAAACCGCGAGAATTACACGTTGAGAAGGCGATTGCTGTCACAACGATTCCAGATGAGCCGTGGACGAACCAATCAGAGACGATCGTCAAGGAGGGGGGCGTCATGACGAAGCTGCTGCAGGTGCCTTCCTTCACGGTCATTCGTCATGAAGTGAGCGGTCGGTACGCATTGCATGATCATCCGGTCTTTCGTTTATTGACTGTCATTGATGGTCAAGGAGAAGCGCGACAAGGGAATCGCGTGATTCCTTTACAGAAAGGAAACCAATTCTTTATACCGCGTCGATCGGGGGGTTACGAAATATCTGGATCCGTGACGTTCGTGACGAGTGAGGTGTTTTTAGACTAAAGCAGACGAAAGGGCACCAACAGGAGGTGCCCTTTCTAACATTATGGTTTGGACCGGATGGAGGTAGGGAGCGGATAGTTATCCTGTTCTGTCCAATCGATCGAGTATTTAATTTCAATCATGATCAAGTCTTCTAGTGTGGTCAGCGTATGCGGAACACCTTGTGGAATATGCACGACAGAAGTTGGTCCGAGCTGCTGTGACTGACCATCGATTAGTGCTTCTGCCCGACCTTGTAAGATGCTCCATGTCGAGTCGGTATGTGCATGATAATGATGACTGATTTGCTGATGTGCTTTGATATGAAGCCGTCGAGTCACAGCATAACGTCCGTCATCTAGTTGCTGTTGATGTAAAATCGTCGCATAGCCCCAGCGTTTCCACTCAAATTGTGGTGGCAAGGTATCATCCGTCAAATATTCTTTTAAGGCAGGTGTCTCGTCTTTTGACGCAACGAGGACACCATCTGGACTCACCGATACGATTAAGTTATCGAGTCCAATCCCTAGAACAGGAACCTGTAGTTCATTGACGATATGCGTGTTTTTTGAGTGGAGCATCCGGGCGTTTCCGTGGAGCGGATGCGGCATCTCTTCCGTTAATGTATTCCATGTTCCGAGATCTTTCCAGTAACCATCATACCGGTGAACGAATAAGGAATCGGTCTTTTCGACGACCGCATAATCAAAAGATGTCTTTTCTAGTGCCTCATAATTCGAACGGAGCGCCTCGAACGTCGTCGGTACAGCTTGTTCTTCTAAACATTGCATTAAGAAGTCAAGGCGACAGGCAAAGACACCACAGTTCCATAATGCACCTTGTTCAATTAAATCAGCCGCGACTTCAACGGTCGGTTTTTCCTGGAAGCGATCGACGATGGACATGTTTTCAGATGTCTGCGGAATGATATAGCCGTACTTTGACGTCGGATGCAACGGTTCGACACCCATTAGATGGAGTGCATCCGGATGTGCTTGAACAGCTTGATCGAGTTGCTCGAATCGCTCAAAGAACGACAATTCAACGTAAGGATCGACCGGCATGATGACGACCGTCTCTTCTAAATCGATTCGCTCTGCTAGATAACTCGTTGCGAGCATGATGGCAGGGAACGTATCGCGACGTGACGGTTCCTGAATGATGGAAGTACGGAAGCCGAGTTGATTTTCGATTGCATCGACTTGTGAACTCGTCGTCGTGATGACGGTCCGGTCGTCCAAACCGACTTCCTGAAGCTGTTGAAAAACACGTTCCATCATCGACTGTTTATTGCCATCGCGATCTTCAAGAATTTTTAAGAACTGTTTCGAGTTTAAATCGTTCGAGAGCGGCCAAAGCCGTTTTCCGGATCCACCTGATAGTAAGAGAATATACATTGACGACCATCCTTTCTTTTTAAAACGGAGGCGATAGCATATGGCACTTTATCTATTAGTTGACTCACATGAACCGACACGACACATTTTACGACGGAAATTGGAAGCAGCGGGACAAGACGTACAGGAGGCAGGTTCATGAGAAGAAGCACTGTCACACCTCGCATCATCCGACGTCGATGTTTTACTGACGGAACTTCGACTTCCGGAAATGGATGGTGTTGAGTTATTACGTGCCGCTAAACAACGTGCACCGTTGACGAAACAAATCGTCTTGACGGACTATATGCAAGTCCATACGTTGCTGGCGGCTGTGAACGCAGGAAACGTCAGTCGGATGATGACGAAACCATTGAAGATTGACGATCGGGTTCTTGGGATCATGACGCGCATCGGAGATGAGGTCGTGGAAACGAAACAACGTAAACGGAATCTGAGGCAACATTTTACCGATGTGTTGATCAATTCAAATCGTCCATATTGTCTATTTTACGAAGATGGATCAATCGTCAGTCAACGTGCCCTAACGATTGATCATCATGAACAGATTCTAGAAGACCAGAACGGTATTCATCGCTTCGAATTCCCGACACAGTTCGGCACGTACATCCTTTATCAATCGCTGACCGGTAGTCTTACGAAACCCGTTTGAAGAAGAGAGACTCTACGCCAATGAAGCTAAGACGTAAGTACATGTAGATGACGCCAACGGTCAACAGCGGATGACGGCTGTACTTTCTTAAATTAGCCTGATGATAGAGAACGGGACGGAAGAAATACCAACGTCGTAAAGCTTTCATGAAGCCACCCTGTTCCGCGTCGAGCGTCGCAGGCATGACATCAAAGTAATAGCGTTTCTTTCGAAGCAGGTCGTTTAATTCGACCTGCTTTTCGTTGTGGTGTACGTAGGTGAACGTCGCGCGACGAATGATTCCGCCTTGTTCCAAATAACGAATCGTCGGTTGCGTCTCTTCGAAACTGATTTGCGTCGGATCAATCTCACCCGATGCGATATACGCCTCGAGCCGCCAAAAACGCGCGGCTTCCATCGTATGTGTATCAAGTTGATTCGTTGGTATGTTGAACAAGTTACGTTCAAAGACCTTCACTTGACTGAAGTAATTATCAAAATCGCTGTACGCGCGTTCGGGAATGACGAGTGCTCCGACCTCTAAATGTGCCTCAAGATATAAGAGGCAGCTTTTTAATAACTGCTCTTCAAGTACCATATCGGAATCAATGATATAGAGGTATTCGACATTGTGTTGCTTTAAGCGATCAATCGCAGTCTTGCGGGCGATCCCTCGTTCACCGTGCGGAAGCGCAAGTACTTCAAATCGCGTATCATTTGCGGTCAATCGACGCATCGTCTCGACGGTGGAATCAGTCGAACCATCATCTGCGATGACACAAAGGAAAGAGGCGTGTTGTGTCTGAAGTGAGCGGATCGTTTCCGTTATGATCGCTTCGTTCTCGTACGTGGACATAGCAATTCCAATCATGAATAATCCTCCTTCAGTGCAACGGGTATCAATTCACGTTGTAACCAGTTTCTGAACGCTTGACCTGTGTGATCCCAATGTAACGTCTGAGCAAAACGATGACCAGCTACCTGAATCATTTCGTATTCTTCTGGGTCACGTAAGCAAGCCCGCATCTCGGCAGCAAGGGCACCCGGTGTCTGACTCTTTGCCATGTAACCGGTCATACCGTACTGGACGGCGTCACGCAGTCCAGGGGCGTCATAGACAATCGTCGGTGTACCGACTGCCGCCGCTTCGCTGACCGTCAATCCCCAACCTTCTCGTTTTGAAGGAAACAGGAGCGCCGTCGCACGACTCATCCGTTCGAGCTTTTCTTCCTCACTGACGAATCCAAAATAAGTGATGGCGTCTCGCATCTCTTCCGGGACGATTGGATGAAGATGTTCGGTAATATACGCCTCGTCTTTTTTCCCGATGACCCAGAAACGAGCCTCGGGATACTCCCGTTTGACGATGACGAAAGCTTGAAGTGCATCATTGATCCCTTTATAGGCTGACATCCTCCCGGCATATAAAAATGTCGGGTGTGCTTCTTTTGGCTTCCAGTCCTCCTCGTTCCAGGGGGTGAAAGAGAGACCTTCTGGTAAAATCGTCACCTCGTCTTTGGAAAATCCGACAGCAAGTAAATCGTCTGCTGTTGACTGGCTGACAGTCAAAGCGCGACCAGTCCGGTACAGCTGCAAACGTGGTGTCTCCGTCCATTCGCCAACGTATGAGAAAGGGGGACGAACGTTGATTTGCCAAATTTCGCGCGTCAACTGATGGATGAAGAGGGCTCGTTTTGTTACAGGAACATAAAGGGGTGTGAAAAAGTGATGCGTGTTCATCTGATCGACGACTAAATCAATCGTCGCAGCATGCGACTGGTAATAAGAAAAGGCAAGTGGAACGACGGAGAGTGCGGTACCTCTCCGGATATAAGTGACTCCGTCCAAATACTCGACATCGTGTCCGCCATCGAATGCTGGAGAAAAATGAGTGATCTCGTACTCATCACTGACACGTCGGAGCATCTCGTGGGTGAACACTTCTGCGCCACCCGCTTTCGGATGTTTGATATCGCGCCAAGATAAAAAAAGTAGATGGGGTTTCATGTTACGCCTCCTTCGCTGAATGGGGGTGTCGGGGTAAGGTGAAACGTAAGATCAGGGAGCCGAGTAAAAAGACACCTGCTTGCGCGAGTAACCAAGTCTCGACGGACGAGTGAAAGGTGATCAAGACAAGGATGTAGAGAATCAGAATCAACCAATAGCCTTTCAAGTAGCCGGTTCGGTGTAGCGAGAACTGGACGAGTGCCTCGTATTGAATCAACGTGATGCCGACATAAACGAAAACCATATATTTGATGTAATGAGTTGCCGCGTCGTAACCACTTCCGAATAACATCGGAATCAGATAAGGGACGATCGTCCAGTACACCAAAACAGCAAGAACGAGTCCGCCTAATAAGATTCTGTAAAAGCGACGCTCCCAGAGAAGAAAGGATTGATCCTGACTTTTTTGGCTTAAGCGCGGTAATAACAGTTGGGCGAGCGATAATGCGACGAACAACAGCAGTTGACCGAATCGTAAGGCAACGGAATAATCTCCTGCTAGCTGTGGAAAGTAACGGGTGACAAGAAGGCTATCGAGTGTGAAAAAAAGCGTCATGACAACTTGTGTGTGAATCACATGGACGAGTCCGCTCGCCTTGAGATGCCCGGTACTCGTCGGGAACGGGACTTGCATGAGACTTAAGAGATAGGATGCAATCATGCCGGCCAAGATGAATAATAATGCATAGATAACGTTCGTTTGTTGAATCAAAAGCCATGTGGCTAGGATTTTGACGACGGATTGTGTTGTGAAGCTTGTGAGCCGGTCAGAATCGAGCCGACGTACATCAAGAACCAATATCCATTGAATAGTAGAAAAACGAGACCAAACGCACAGGTCGCCCGAACATAAAACCAAAGTAACGGTGACCACATCCGTTCTTTGCGACGCGTCCAACTCGTCTTTAGAAAAATGAGTCCGACCATGATGCTCATATAGATCAGTGAGAAGAAGAAATAATGGATCCCGGCCGCCATGAAGGCAAAGACAATCGATAGCCCGGTGATATCAAACCATGTCCGTCGACTCAACCGATCAGACAAGCGAAAACCGGGATCGAGCTGTTCCCGAAACTTTGGGTCGAAGATATTGAAGAACAACATCGAAGCGTAAGGGAAGACGGAATACCCACATAATAGATAGATATGTTGAATCCGCGTGATCACCCACGGATTTAAGGCATAAAATAACGCGGCGATCGCGAAAGCAATCAGTGAGAGATAAGAAAAGTGCTTCGAGACATAAACGGAATGGAGTCGTTTCGTAAAAGCGAACATCGATAAAGCAGAGATCGTCAACAGTCCGATGATGAATGACTTGATCAAGACGGGACCGGACGAGCCAAACAATAGACTGAGTAGATAAAACGGTAGGATGTAGAGAAGTCGTGCGACATTCAGAAGCGTCGTCGTGCTCCAGCGGTTGTTCCATGCCCCATAAATTTCTTCTAAATAGCGATGGGAGGACAGTCCGAAGGATAGATCGCTGAACGTCACCATGCCAGAACGAAACAATGGGAAGCTATAAGCTAAGATGAATAAAAACATACCAGATAGGACGAGGATGTCCTTACGGTACGTATACATGAAGTTCTTGAGATGTTGACGGAACGAGTGCATCGGACAACTCCTTTCTGCGAAAATCCGTGCTGAACTTCTTCTCTACAGGAGGGTGATATTCCTAGAAATGGCTGTACTTATTTTAGCAATGAATACGAGAAGTAACGTCCATCCTAAGACGGAGCGTTACGGACGAACGCTTTCGGGTAAAGACCTACAACGAAACGAGTAGGAGGAAAGCGTATGAAATGGAAGGGAAGAGAACGCAGTTCAAACGTCGAGGATCGACGGGGAATGGGAGGGAAAGGAATTGCCGGCATAGGTGGTGGTGTCGGAATCATCCTGCTGATCGTCATCACCTTGATGGGCGGTAATCCAGCTGAATTACTCGGAGACTTAACCGGCGGGGATCAGCAAAATACGACGTATGAAGAAACAGCACAGGAAAAAGAAGCAGCGGACTTTGTCTCCGTCGTCTTAGCGGATACGGAGCGGGTCTGGACGAAGGAATTTAAAGAAGATGGTAAGACCTATAAAAAACCGAAGCTCGTCTTATATACGGATCAAGTCAGTTCGGCTTGCGGACAAGCAGGGAAGTCCGTCGGTCCCTTTTATTGTCCCGGTGATCAGAAATTATACATCGATTTAAGCTTTTATGATGAACTGCAGACGAAGTACGGAGCACCGGGCGATTTTGCGATGGCCTATGTCATTGCGCATGAAGTCGGGCATCACGTCCAGACGTTACTCGGAAAGTCGGACGAGATCATGCCACTTCGAGAGCAAATGAGTGAGGAGAAGTTCAACAAGTACCTCGTTCGATTCGAGCTACAGGCAGATTATTATGCCGGCGTCTGGGCGCATCATGCGCAAGGCGAAAACTTGCTCGAAGAAGGCGATCTCGAAGAAGCACTGACGGCAGCGAATGCTGTCGGGGATGATACGTTACAAGAGAAGGGACAAGGATATGTCGTACCAGAAAGTTTCACCCACGGCACATCGGCGCAACGGGAGCGTTGGTTCCAAAAAGGTTTTGATAACGGCACGATCGAAGGCGGAGATACCTTCAAAGCGAAGAATCTATAAAACGAAGCAACGACAGGTCTTTTGAAACATTTTCCAGTCATTTTCATAAAGAAGAGGGAAGGATTCAAAGGGAAGTGTCGAAGTTGAAGCACATCAGTTTATTTTTGTTGCTGTATACGGCTGTCGTCGTGATGACGTACATCGTGTCACGATTTGCGCCAGACTTGTTGATCTACGTGGTCTATTTCGCCATTGCGTCATTACTTGTCATCACGGGCTATTTGTTGAAACGATTCGTGCTGAAGCGCTAAAAATCAAAAAACCTGTGTTCTGCTTGCGCGGAACTGGGCTAACCTAAAATTTTGAGACAATATAAAACACCTTCGGAGTGGTACACTTTTAAAAAGTACTAACATCGGAGGTGTTTTTGCATGGGCAAAAACGTATATTCAAGTGAAGTGAAATGGGCAGTAGTCAAAGATAAGCTGAGTGGTAAGTTAACGACGAGAGAAATCATGGAGAAGTACGGAATCAAAAATGAATCTCAAATCAAAACATGGATGAGATGGTATCGCTCTAACGAACATTATCGATTTGATCAGCCAATCGGTAAACAATATACCTATGGACATGGTCCAGATTCTGCGAGTGAGGATGACAAGAGAGAACGACAAATGTCACATCTGAAGATGGAAAATGAGATCTTAAAAAAGTACATGGAAATCGAAAGAGAGTTGAGAAAGAAGTAGTCATAAAAATTGTAGAGTTTCTTCGGAGAAAGTATACAATCACCGCCATTCTTAGCGCTTTGAATGTACCAAGAGCAAGCTATTACCGTTGGATTAAGGAATCTGTGAAAGCACCTTCGGTGCTCGAAAAAACCGTCATTGAACTAAGTAAACAGACGAAGTATCGGAATGGACATCGAAAAATAAAGGCATTATTACAGCAAATCTATCAGTTAAAAGCCAATCGGAATACCGTACAGAAAATCATGCAAAAACACCATCTCCAATGTCGGATCAAGCCGAAGCGAAGATGGAAGTCTCAAGGTGAGCGCATCATAACGGCACCGGATCTCATCAAGCGCGATTTCACAGCAAGTAAACCGAATCAAAAGTGGGTGACGGATATCACCTATATCCAATACGGCAGCACGACGAAATATCTTTCCATCATCATGGATCTTTTTAATAACGAAATCGTCGCATACAAGTTATACGAGCATCAACAAACGTCTCTTGTGATTGATACGTTGAAGATAGCGCTTGAGAATCGAAACTATCCCGAAGGGGTCATCCTTCATTCGGACCAAGGAAGTGTCTATACGTCATACGCCTTTCAAGAATTCGTTAAAAGGAATCACCTAACAAGCAGCATGTCTCGTAGAGGAAACTGTTGGGACAACGCAGTTATCGAATCGTTCCACTCTAATTTAAAGTCCGAGGAATTCCAGTACGTCAAATTTAATTCACTAAGAGACCATGAGGTCTCTGAACGCGTTACTAATTACTTAAATTACTATAACGAAGAACGAATCCAAGAAAAATTAGGCTACCTGACACCGAAAAAATACGGTGTACAGGCAGCCTAATCAAGGTTTTTTATATGTGTCTCATATTGCTAGGTCAGTCTAGAACACAGGTTTTCGTTGTTTAAAAGTAATCTTATGAACGGAACATCGTCGGGTCATCTGGAACGTTCTCCAGGTAAGCGATCCGTCCGTTTTCATCAAGACGTGCGATATCTTTTCCGTCTTGCGTGAAGACACTACCGTCTGCCCGTTTTCCGCAAACTGCCCAGCGTGTTTCATATGTTCCTGGTGTTGTTTCTTCCCAGCCTGCGTACATGTGCTTAATGTCTTGATTCGCCGTGAACACATGACGGACGAACTGTTTCCAGGCGTCGATGCCGTGCTTTGGTTGTCCGTTCAGGACGAACGTGATGTCTGTCGTGAATAAGGAAACGAGATCCTCGAAAGCTTGTGCGTCCGTGCGTGACGCGTCGAATAAGTCGAAATAACGATTCAATACCATAGTAAAAACCTCTTTCTATTCATTAAAGTGTCATCATCCGGTCTGTGATTAACGCATGCAACCGTTCTAAATGTTCCGGTGGACAGGAGGCATCGATCGCTTGACGGATCGAGCCGATCGACTCGCGCTTCAACGTCGATTGCCACGCATCTTCTGCCTCTGTCATCAGATTCGAGAGTAGCCCGATTTCCTGTTCCTGAATTCCCATCAAATCCTCAAAGACACCGCTTGACGCATACAACGTTTGTTTGCCCTCGATCGCTTGATAGACGTCAAAGATTTGAATTTCGTCTGCCGGACGTCGTAAGCGAAAGCCCCCTTTGACACCGGGTACGGAATACAATAGATCCGCCTGGACGAGTTTTCGTAAGAGCTTTTGAAAATAGGTTGGCGAGGCACCGAGTTGCTGGCTGATGAATTCACCAGGCAAAACGGCGCGATCCGGAAGAAAGGTCAAGAGCAACATCGCATAGACGGATTGCTCGACCCCGGTTTTCATTTGCATGAGAAGTCTCCTTTCGTTAAACGTGGATAATGTATGTCTATAATAGTTTTATTCGAAAGAACTGTCGAGTCATATGCTCTCACAAAACCGTCACACCTTTTCGACAGCATCTGCATGGCATCCCCGTTCCGGATTCGGTATACTAAATGTACGATATGTGAAAATATTCACTAAAAGTCGTTCACACTTTGTGAAAGGACGTTTGTATATGAATCCATTAAAAGGAATCGTTCAGATTCCACGCAGTATTCTCATTCAATTCATCATTGCGGCTTTCCTGATGGGGGTTGCGGTCGTCGGTCAATCGTACGGCATCGTGTTGACGGTCGATCGAATTTTCCTGAAAGAGCAACCGTTTGAAGCCGTCATTCCGTTACTGCTCGTCGTTCTCGGTATGCTGTTGCTCCGGGTCGCCGTGACGTATTGGAACGGTCGTCTCGGTACGACGTTATCGGCGCACATGAAGCAGGCACTCCGGGAAGCGCTCGTTGCGAAATACACAGGTCGCTCGGTCGAGATGATGCTACAAGGGCAAGCGGGACAGAAGGTCAGTGTCTTGCTCGATGCCGTAGACGAGATGGACAGCTATTACAGTCAATACTTGCCGAAAGTCGTCCAGACGACAATCGTTCCCTTGATGGTCTTGATCGCGGCATTCAGCTATGACTGGATCACCGGTCTCGTCATGATGATCACGGCACCGTTCATTCCGTTGTTTTACATCATCATCGGCATCATGACGCAAAAGCGGGCCGATGCTCAACTCGAGAAGATGACGGCGTTCTCAGGAACGTTTCTTGATACGTTGCAGGGATTGACGACCTTGAAGTTATTTGGTCGCGCGAAACGACAACGTGACGTCATCGAAAAAAGCAGTCTTGATTTCCGGGATGCGACGTTAACGGTCTTGAAACTCGCTTTCTTGTCGTCGCTGATGCTTGAGTTCATCTCGATGCTCAGCATGGGAATGATCGCACTTGAGGTCAGTCTGCGCTTGATTCTGTTCCAAAGCATCACCTTCATTCCGGCGTTCCTGATGCTCGTGTTAGCACCAGAGTACTATCTTGCCTTAAAAGAGATGGGGGCTGCCTTCCATACCGGACGCGGTAGTGTCGCGGCAGCGAAACAGATCGCAGCCGAACTGACGGCAGACGATCGTCCCGTTGCCTTCGGTCAATCAGAACTTTCGATGAACCGTCCACCACGAATCGTCTTGGATGAAGTTGATTTTACGTATCAAGAAGGACGTTTTGCCTTACAAGACGTGACACTCGCGATTGAACCATATCAAAAAGTGGCGTTGATCGGTCGCAGTGGTGCCGGTAAGTCGACTGTCTTACAGTTGATTGCTGGACTCGCGGATCCAAAAGAAGGACGGATTCTGCTCGACGGGATTGAGCGCAGTCATGTGGCGGAAGCAAGTTGGTTCCGTCAGTTGAGCTACATCTCGCAACATCCGTATCTGTATGCCGGAACGCTGGCAGAAAATATCGCGATCGGTGAACTCCGTCAAGCGACACCGGAAGAGATTTTCGAAGCGGCGCAGGCGGCAGGGCTCGAGGAGTTGGTTGCGACGTTACCTGAAGGAATTAATACGGTCATCGGAGAAGGCGGACGTGGTCTATCGGGTGGCGAGAAACAGCGCGTTGCGTTGGCACGCGCATTCTTGAAGCGACCGAACGTCATCGTCTTTGATGAACCGACGACCGGACTCGACGTCAAAACAGAGCGACTGCTCCAACAAGCGATCGAACAGCTTGGACAAGCAGCGACGGTCATCACTGTCGCGCACCGCCTGCATACAATCGAGCGCTCGGATCAAATCGTCGTCCTCGACGGCGGACGAATCGTCGATCGCGGCACCCATGATGAACTACTTGGACGTGATTCGGAATATGCCCGGATGCGGAGCGTCCAGAGAGGGGAGGAAACACGATGAAGGAATTACTAGGAGTCTTTCGGTTGATGGTGAATCAAAAACGCGATATCGCCTGGTCGATCTTCTTCGGTGTCCTCGCCGGGGTGACAGCAGTTGGGTTATTCGCAGCAAGTGGTTACCTGATTTCAAAGGCAGCCTTGTTGCCACCAATCCAGACACTCGCCGTCCTGATTGCCCTGCAAAAAATCTCGAGTCTGACGCGTGCTGTCAGTCGGTATGCGGAACGTTATTATTCGCACCGAGCGACGTTTACGATCCTCAGTGATATCCGGACGTCGTTCTACCGGAGACTCGAGCCGCTTGCACCCGGTATTTTCGGGAAGTACCGAAGTGGGGACTTACTTGCCCGAATCGTTGGGGACGTCGAGAGTCTGCAAAATACGTTTTTACGTGTCCTTTATCCACCGATCGTCTTGTTGCTCGTCTTCTTCTGTACGATCTTTTTCGTCAGTTTCTTCTCGTGGACGATTGCTGGGATTCTATTGCTTGGTCTGATTCTGACCGGTTTCTTGATTCCAGGTTGGTTCGCGTACCGCGAACAACGTTTCGCACGTTCGGTCCGTGTCCGACGCGGTGATCTGTCGACAGAAGTGACGGAGTTGTTCCAAGGCTATCGCGACTTAAAGATTTACCAGCAACTCGATCAAAAAGAACAGGACTTGAATGCCGTCGCAAAACGGTATGTCGAGGAAGAAAAACGGAATGGTTTACATGCTGTTTCGAACCTGGCCCTGAATACGATGGTGACGCTGATCATCTCTTGGCTCGTTCTGGGTGTCGGTGCCTATCTCGTCGCGAGTGGACAACTCGAAGGTGTATTCCTCGCTTTACTCGTCATGACATCGCTGACGGTCTTTGAGAATGCAGCACCGATGGCGATTTTACCAGGCTTTTTCGAAGATAGCCGGCATGCTGCGAAACGACTCGATGAAGTCGTGACCGAGCAAGAGGAGCCAACTTACGACACGTTCGTTCTCGATCAGGCACCATCCTTTGAAACGAACGCGTTGACGTTCACTTTCCCTGATGCACCGCGTCCGGTCTTACGTGACGTCACCGTCGCGATTCCTGCCGGTAAGAAGACGGCGATCGTCGGGGCGAGTGGCTCCGGGAAATCCACGTTACTTCAATTGATGCTACGGATGTATCCGACGGATGGATTAACGATTGCTGGTCAAGACAGTCAGACGGTTGATCCGGAAGGACTTTGGCAACACGCGAATGTTGTCTTGCAACAGAATCATTACTTTTATGGAACGCTTCGTGACAATCTATTGCTCGCGAACGAAGAAGCGGCGGACGAGGCAATGCGTCAAGCACTTGACGATGTTGGATTAACGACGTTTGAATTGAACGACCGTGTATTTGAAAAAGGCGAGAACTTGTCTGGAGGAGAAAAACAACGCTTAGCGATTGCCCGTGTGCTCTTGCGGGAAGCGTCGCTTTACTTGCTTGACGAACCGACGTCTTCCGTTGATGCTTTGACGGAACAGATGATTCTTACACGACTGTTTGAACGGGCAACGGATGCGACACTTGTCCTCGTTAGCCACCGATTAGCAGGTCTTGAAGCGATGGATCAAATCATCGTCATGGATCAAGGTCACGTCATCGAAGTCGGAACGTATGCCGAATTGATGGCGCGACAAGGAGCGTTCTATGAATTAAAACAAGTCGAACAGTCTGTGTTTGCTCCGATTGGATAATAAGTAGTAAAAGATAAAAGGTAATCAACAAATGTTTGACGAACAGAAGGTCGTTTTCCGAATGAAAAATCGGAAAGCGACCTTTTTTGTTAAATGGGAGAAGAAGCAGATTCATCTTTGACTCCTATAGGAAAAGAAAGCAAGGATGATACAAGCAGATAGTTTCTTACATCACACTACTTCTTCATGAAATAAGAAAGAGTCAAAAAGACATGACAGCCCACTTCTGAAATGGTAAAGTCTAGAAAAAAGTGTGGAGGGATTTCATGAATATTGAACAATCATCTATCGTCGTCGATCAAACGACCATTTCATATGATCATTTTCAAATGGGATCCAAACAAGTCTGCTTCTTGATTTCGGGAGCATCGTACCTATACGATCATCCTTACTTCTACTACAGCCGGATGGCACTACTAGCTCGAGGCATCGATGTCGTCTGTATTCACTATGTAACGGAAGAGCTTTTTTCGATGACGGACGCAGAATCGAATGCCTGTATGACACGCCGGGTCGACGCCGTCGTCTCAGAAGTGCTGGCGACGCATCCATACGAAAACGTTCAGTTCATCGCAAAGTCGTTAGGAACGATTCCGCTAGCGGCATTACTTGCTAAGCCAAGTCTACAGACAGCACGCATCGTCTTCTTAACACCCGTTCTTGAAGCCGAAGTAGTCGAACAAATCGCCACCTCGTCGCAAACTGGACTCCTTGTCATCGGGACAGCTGATAAGTTTTATGATGAAGCGGCGCTTGAAACGTGTCGTACCTCGCAACTGACGATTGATGTCATCGAAGGAGCGAATCATTCCTTGGATCAAGGATTCGAGGTCAATCAATCACTTGCGGTTCTCGGACATATCGTTCGTCAAATCGAAGCGAGTTTATTTGAACCGCTCCATAAGTAAAAAATCCGTCCAGCAGAGAGTCTGCTGGACGGATTTTTTAGTATGGACGAAGTAAGGCACGAACGGGACTACCGTCGCCATCAACGAGCGGGAGCGGGACGGCGTTGAGGTGGTAATCACCAGGCGTGATCGCATCAAGGACGAGTCCTTCGAGGATATGGACTCCATGCTGCGCCAGTGCGTGATGGGCGGCCATTTCCTTACTATCGATTGCATCGACGCTTGGTAAGTCGAGACCAATCAGCGAAATCCCGAGTTCCCCAAGACGTTCAGCAAGACTTGGCGTCAAGACGGGAATCGTTTCTGGGAAAGTTGATTTGTCGATCCAACCATCCGTTTTAATGATCAAGCGCTGGACGTCATTTAGCTCAAAGCCATCTAAATCAGCGGCTGTGATTTCTGTACGACCTGGTAAGTAAATGACGCGCGCATGTCCGATATAGAGATCTGGATCAAGGTCGATGATTTTTTGTCCGGCATCGTCAAAATGAAACGGCGCGTCGACGTGGGTGCCGGTATGCAGACTCATCGTTACCTTGCCGACGTTAACGGAACCGGTGTCTGCCTTGTTCCATGTTAATGTCGCTTCAAACGGTGTATCCCCCGGCCACGTCGTGACGTGACGATCCAGTGGTTGTGAAACATCAATCCATCGTGTCATCGCTGCATCCTCCTCATAATGTCGTGCGGACTGACCACAGTTCCGGGAAAAATCTGTGGTCAAGCACACGTCGTAGATAACTGACACCAGACGAACCGCCTGTTCCTGGCTTTTGTCCGATGATCCGTTCGACGGTACTCATATGGTTAAAGCGCCACATTTGTTGTTGGCTCCCGATATCGAGTAGTTTTTCACCGAGTTCATACAGATCCCAGTATTGTTCGACATCCCGATAGACGGTCGCCCAAGCTGCTTCGACACTTTCATTCGGCGTCCAGTCCTGCGTGACATCACGCTCAAGGACGGATTCGTCGATGGGTAGCCCATGGCGCGCCATCGCCCGGATCGTTTCATCGTAGATGCTTGGTGTCTTCAAGTCTTCGAGCATCATCGGATAAAGTGTTTCGTCATGCGCGTAAACTTTTAGCATCTGCTCATTCTTGAAGCCGAGCGCGAATTCGATTTGGCGGTTTTGATACGACTGAAAACCGGATGAGTGACCAAGCGCGTCACGGAATTCAAGATATTCGGCCGGGGTCAAGGTCGACAAAACATTCCACGACTGAATTAGCTGGTGCTGAATCTTTGAGATGCGTGCGAGCATCTTAAACGATGATTCGAGATCATCGTTTGCGACGGCTTGCGTCGCTGCACGCATCTCATGCAGGATCAGCTTCATCCAGAGTTCGCTCGTCTGATGAATGATGATGAAAAGCATCTCATCATGATGCCCCGATAAGCGATGTTGACTCGAAAGCAATGGATCTAGTTGCAAATAATCCCCGTAGGACATATTTTTCTTAAAATCCGTTTGAATCGATGCTTCAATAGACGTAGGATCTGTCTTTGTCATTCCCGTTCATCCCCTTTATCGAATTAATTCAGTTTTCGTTTTTCAGCGGTCTGTGGTTGTTCCGGATGCGCCCGTTTCCAGAAGAAATAGGCGATCGATAAGAACACTAACCACGGTACACCAAACTTCAAGACGATTTGGAAATCTGTGAACCATGTCGTTAGTACGAGTGCGAATAACAACAATGCACCGAGGGCAGTCAAATACGGATAGCCCATCATCCGGACCGGTAACGTCCGTCCACCTTCACGTTCCCATGCTTTACGGAAGTACAGATGGGAGATGAAAATCATGAACCACGTGAAAATCGCTCCGAACATCGAAATTCCCATCATGAATGGATAAGAAACGCTCGATTGACTGCTGATGATCCCCGCGAGAAAAATCCCGAGCGTTGATACGGCGAGTGCGAAGAGCGGTACACCTTTTCGATTCAAACGACCAAATACTTTTGGCGCATACGTTGCCTTTGATAAGGAATACATCATCCGTGTCGAAGCATACAGCTGACTGTTCATCGCAGACAGCGCCGCCGTCAGGATGATGAAGTTCATGATGCCGCCTGCATACGGAATCGATAGCATCTCCATTACTTTGACGAACGGACTTTGATCGACGCCGCCCGCTTGTTGCCAAGGGACGATCATCAACATCAAAGCAATCGTGATGACATAAAACGTCGAGAGACGGAAGACTGTTGCTTTTAATGCTTTCGGTACAGCGACATCTGGGTCCTTCGCTTCACCAGCAGTTACGGCAATCAATTCCGTTCCGAGGAAGCTGAACAGAGAGATGAAGATTGCGATCCAGAGACCCGAGAAGCCGAACGGCATGAAACCACCGTCGTTCGTGAAGTTTTGCGGACCAATCTCAGGACTTGGACTACCGATGACCAAGTAGGCACCGAGCAAAATGAATAGCAAGATGGCACTGATTTTAATGACTGAGAACCAGTATTCGAAGGTTGCGAATGTATTGACTGTCGTGGCATTGATGTAAATCAACGCGGCAGCGAATACGAGAATCCAGACGACCCCGGGAACGTCCGGGAACCAGTATTTCATATAGATCGAAATCGCACTGACTTCAACGCCAATTGCAAGAACGTTTGCAATCCAGTACGAATAGCGGACGAGAAAACCCGCATATGGACTAATGTATCGTTCGGCAATCGTACCGAACGAGCCAGATGTCGGATGGGCGACCGTCATTTCAGCCAGACAGCCCATTAAAAGTAAGACGATGAAGGCACCGACTGCGTAACTGATCAAAACGCTCGGTCCGGCAAGCCCGATCGCGAGCCCACTTCCGAGGAAGAGACCAGTTCCGATCGCACAGCCCATTGCAATCATCGTAAGTTGACGTGTCTTGAGTTCACGCCGTAGTTCAGTAGGTTGTTCCATGGTGTACTCCTTAAGCAACGACTTCGCGTTCATTTGCGAAACGTTCGTATTCTTTATCTTCCATGATTCGTTTGAGTGTCGCGACGACGTCATAGACATCGGTAAACGTATTGTAGAGCGCGACGGGTGCTAGACGAACGATGTTCGGTGCTCGGAAATCGGGGATGATTCGATTTTCCTTGAGTGCTTTACAGATCCGTGCCGCTTCCGGGTGCTCGAGGCTGAGATGCGCCCCACGGCGTTTATCGTCGATCGGGTTTCCGATGACAAAACCGTACGGTGTAAGCTCCAGCTCGACAAGTTCCATCATGTACTGTGTCAGCGCGAGTGACTTCGTCCGGACGGCTTCGATACCGACTTCGTCAAACATCTCTAATGCACCGATTTGTGGAGCGAGACTTAAGACGTGTGGTGTCCCGATTTGGAATGCCCCGGCATGCGCCGCCGGTGTCATCGTGTGATCCATGTCGAACTGCTTATCCTTGCGTGAACCAAACCAGCCCGTCAGACCAGGCAACGTTCCGAAATGACGTTCGTGGACGAATAATCCACCGACCGTTCCAGGACCACCGTTCAAGTGTTTGTAATTACACCAGTAGGCAAAGTCGACATCCCAGTCATGGAAAGCATGGAGAACGGCTCCGACGGAATGACAACCATCAAAACCAATCAGGATGCCACGGTCGTGTGCCGCTTTCGTTAAACGCTCCATATCGAGAATTTGTCCACTTCGGTAAAGTACCGCCGGCAAGACGATCAACGCGATATCGTCCGTCATCGCGGCGATGATATCGTCTTCCTCTAAAAAGCGACCGTCACGACTCGGAACTTGGACGAGGTGTGTCTCCGGATCGAGTCCACGTAAGCGAAGTTGGCTTTGAAGGGCATAGATGTCCGACGGGAATGTCAGCGCATCCGCTAAAATCTTATCTCGTCCTTCCGTCGGTTGGAAGAATGTCGCGACGAGTTGGTGGAGATTGACGGTCGTCGAGCCGGTGACCATGACTTCTTCTGCTTGTGCGCCGACGAGCGGAGCGTTGAGAGCAGCGAGACGTTCCGATAATTCGAACCAAGGATGACGTCCTTTCATCCAGCCATCGATCCCGAGTTCTTTCCAGTCTGATAGCGACTCGAGCAACGTCTTCTCGGCACGCTTCGATAATAAACCGAGCGAGTTTCCGTCCATATAGATACTACCCGGTTGCAGGTAAAACTCATCACGATAGGCGGCTAATGCATCTTGCTCGTCCCGAGCGACGGCATCGGTCCGTTTTGCTTGCAGTGTCATACGTCATCCTCCTCAAATGAATGCTCAATCAATTTTGACAAAAGCGTAGCAAACAAATTGACATTGTGTCAATATTATCGAATAGAGAAAACAAAAGGAGTGAAGGACATGTCATCTTCTCAACCAGAAAAAATCGATAAACGTCATCTGCGTACGGTGCGGACACGCGAGAAACTGTTGAGTGCGGCACGTGACGTCTTCTTAGAACAAGGGTTTCAAACGGCAACGATTTCACAAGTGATTAAACAAGCTGGCGTCGGTTACGGAACCGCTTATGTCCATTTCGAAGGGAAAGATGAGCTACTCGTCGTTTTAATGGAAGATGTTATGAGCCGTTTCCACGCGATCGCGGAACGAACATTCGAACCGGCGACACCGATGGAGGCAAAGGAACGCATCGTGACCCAAGCAACGGATTTCTTACGTCTCGCGGAAGAAGAACGAGCGATGTTACGGATCGTCGAGCAAGCAATCGGCGTGTCTTACATCGTCCGTGCAAAATGGAAAGCGATTCGGGAACGGTTCATTGATCGGATCAGTCAGGATATCGAGTATGCGCAGAAGACAGGACTTGCACGGCAGGATGTCGACCCGAAACTCGTCGCCCGTGGTTGGTTCTTCGCGAACGAGATGTACTTATTCGAAGTCGTCCGTGAAGAGGCGACAGCAACGATTGAAGAGATTGCACACGTCTTAGCGACGATTTATACACAAGGACTCTACCGGATCGAGGATTGATGAACGGACGGGAAGGGAACGTTTCGAAGTAGAAGGGAGCGTGACCGGGATGGCGTTTGATTACGATCTCGATTTCAAGACGACGGATTTTCGTAAGGAGCCGGAAAAGTACCGAGTTGGACGCGGGGAGCAAGGGGTCTTACTCGTCGAACCTTATAAAAGTGAGATTTTGCCGCATTGGCGTTTTAAGACGCCGGACATCGCGAAGGAATCGTCCGAGAAAATTTATGAGATGTATTTAGCTTATAAAGAAGACGGAGACTTCGTCGGCATGGATATGGCGCGGAAGTTCATTCAAATGGGACATACGCGCGCACGACGTTATGCGAATTACAAAGGTGGACGCAAATATAAAGATAAAGAGAAAAACGAATTGCACACACGCGAGATCGACGAAGAAAAAGCGAAATCCGCTGCGATCTTCCAAGAAAAATGGGATTTGATCCGGGCGGACGAAGAGTATTTAGCGTTAAAACGGGAACATCAAAAACAATACGGTTAAACGAATGGTCGCGATTCTCTAATAGAGGAATGGAGTGGGAGCGGTGCGAACAGGATCGAAAATTATTGTGGGAATCGTCATTGTTTTCGTACTAGCTTTAGTTTGGTGGCTCGCATCACCACTTTTTTTGAATGAATCAGTCGATGAAGGACTGCCGCCAGGTTCTTCGACAGTGAAACAAAAGGAGGAGGAAAGCACTACCGAAACGTCACAACCTTCTCCGAAAGAAACAGAAACTGAATTATCAGGTACATTCATGAACGGTGAAAAAAATTACAAAACATCAGGGGACGTTAAGACGCTAACTGTAGACGATACGTTGTATCTGCGTTTTGAAGATTTTCAAACGACGAACGGTCCAGATTTGTTTGTGTATTTAGTAGAGCCTGGTGAAGATACAGCAGATGGAATTCGTCTTGGTGCTTTAAAAGGGAATCAAGGGAATCAGAACTATGTGATTCCAAAAGACGTAGATTTGATGAAACATAGCCGTGTCGTCATTTGGTGTCGTGCCTTTGATGCTGACTTTGGAACAGGTGATTTAAAAGCAAGGAACGAATGAAAAAGCAATGCACTTCCGAATGAAAAGTCGGAAGTGCATTGCTTTTTGATGTTAAGAAGTTTGTTCGACTTTTTTAATTAAACGCGATTGACGTTTTTGCCAGATGAACGATCCGATAAACGTCACGACGAGGAAGATCAGACCAAGTGCGAACGGATAGAGAATGTTGACGTCATACAGGATACCTGCAAGCGTCGGTCCGAGCACGTTCCCGATGCTCATGTAGGCGTTGTTCATTCCCATAGCAAAGCCTTGCTCATTACCAGCGAGCTTTGAAATCATTGTATTCAAGACAGGACGTAAAATTGACGTCGCGAGGAAGATGACAAGGGTAATTGCAAAGAATCCACCGTAACTTGATGTCAACAATGATAAGAAGAAACCAAGTGCCGCAATGAACAGGAACAGGTTCAAGACCTTTCCTTCTCCGAGACTACGTGATAGCTTATCGACGATGAAGATTTGAGCAATGACGCTGATGATGCCGGTCGACGTCACCATGATCGCGATGTCTTTCGGTGAAGCGCCGAATTGGTCGTCAACGAATAGACCAAGTACTGATTCGTATGCCATGAGACCAAAGCTCATAACGAGTGTAATGACGAGCGGGACGAAGTATGGTTTCTTAAACGACGTTCCGAGTTTCTTGAGCATCGACCCTTCATCGGGTGCCATCGCTGTTGCATCGTGTTGTTCGCTTTCTTGAAGCAACAAGACGCTGAATAAGACGGCTGCACCTGAGACGATCGCTGAGACGAGTAACGGCAATTTTAAGTCATACTCGGCAAGGAAACCACCGATTCCTGGACCGATGACGATTCCGAGTGACATCGCAGCCGAGACGTAACTGTTTCCTTTTGCGCGTTGATCCATCGTCGTGATGTCCGCGACGTAAGCAAAAATTGCTGGGATCAGGAGGGCAGCACCGGCACCACCAATTGCGCGCGAGATGTAGAGAACCGTGACGGAGTTTGAGAAATAGAAGACAAACATCGAGAGCGTCAAGCCGATCAATCCATAGATAATCATCTTGCGACGACCGTATTGGTCCGCCCATTTTCCGGCAATCGGTGACATGACGAGCTGTGCTCCGGCAAAAATCGCAATCATTAATCCAGCCGCCGTTCCCCCCCTGTCCAATCGAAGCTAAGTAAGCGGGTAGAATCGGAATGATAATCCCGAAGCTCCCGACCGCAATAAACATATTGATCATGAGGACCGTTAATTTTTTTCGTTGATCCGCGTGCAAGGGGACCCCTTCTTTCGACCCGCTTTTTGTAAGCGGTTATTTGTTTCACCTTCATTATCTTAGATTCAAGCTAAAGCGTCTGTCAACGCGGACGAGTCGAGGACTTAAAAAAGACTCCATCCCTTGAGCGGATAGAGTCTGTTCAAATCTATTGTTCTTTTTTTAATAGCCATTTGACGTTCGGTGATAGCAACGGTCGGAAGATCGTTACGACGGGGCGACTCGACAGCAACCAGACGAATCCGGTAGCGAGCAAGAAGGACAGTCCAATCAGTAACAGTGGCGACTCCGTAATGGCTGGCGGAACCGAATCACGGAATAAACGGACGATGAACGAGTGAATCAAGTAGATCGCAAGTGTCTGGATGCCGATCTGGTCGAATCGATCTCCAAATGACCGATGCGGCACGAGCAACAAGACCGAGAAAATCATGATCGTACTGACGGCATAGAGGAACAGTTGAATTGCTGCTCCCTTCAGAAGCGAGACTTCAAATTCCCCGTAGGTGTCGCGGTAGAATAGCCAGACCGTATCAAATCCGTTTTTCGTCCAGACAATCATGAAGATGATAATCAAGAGAGAGACGATCAGACCGGTCAGTCGACCGATGGGTGCTGTCATTTGCTTTCGCCAGCCGGCGTCAGTTAACCAACCGCGCTCTTTGACGAGATAACCCATCAAGAAGAACGGATAAAAACTGACGACTTTTTGTAACGACAGGAAGTTCGTGATTGAATCTGGATTGGCATTGATCAATAAGGCAAACAAGATACTGACGATCAGCGGAAAACGCATCACCTGGAATGCGGGTGTGACGGTCTGCCAAATGATGATCCCGAGCAGGTACCAAAGCGTCCAATTCGGAACGAGCGGATGGAGTAATCCATCGAGCATCTCACTTAAGGAATCATCCTGCGTGTAGGACAAATAGATTTCGTGAATCGATTGCCAGATGAAATACAGGGCAACGAAGGCGAGGATCCGTTTAGGTCGAACTTGCTTGAAAAAGTAGCCGCTCATGAAGATAAAAGCGGGCATGTGCAACAGGTAAATGACGTTATACGCCATCCGGACGCTATCGTTTCCGGGTAAATCACGGAATGTCTCGATCAAGTGACCAAAGACGACCATGAAAATGAGTAAGACCTTATAGTTCCCAAGCCAATGATCGTACGTAGGGGTAGTCACTGGTTTGATAGGAGCAGTCATTTGTTCTCACCTAGCAGAATTTGATCAACGAACCGGGCACTCGATTTCCCGTCCTGATGTTCAAAGAAATATTCTGCGAATGCTTTGACGTTATGCATTTCAAAGTCTTTGTTTTTAATCCGTTCAATCAACTCTTCCGATGTTTTGACGATTGGACCCGGAACGAATTCCTCGAAGTCGTAATAGAAATCACGTTTTGAGATGTAGTCCTCAAGGTCATACGCGAAGAACAACATCGGTCGATTCAATAGGGAGAACTCGAAGCAAGTCGATGAGTAATCCGTAATCAAGATGTCTGAGACGAACAGCAACTCGTTGATTTCACGATGATCCGTCAGATCGAGGAAGAAGTCAGCGTAAACTTCAGGAATCTCCATCCGGCGGCGGATGAATGGATGCAGTTTCAGAACGAAGACGTACTCCTCATGAAGTGCTTCGTACAGCGCATCGAGATCAAGTTGATCAAAATCATAATAGGCACTCTTCGCACCATTTCCTCGGAACGTCGGCGCGAACATGATGACTTTCTTTTGTTTGAAAACTGGATATTCTTCATAGATACGTGCTTTCGCTTCCTCAATGAACGGTTGATCGAAGAACATATCCGTCCGTGGAATACCGGTCGCGATGACTTGATCTTCGCGTAAACCGAATCCTTCTGCGTAATGACGAGCGACATTATGGGAGCTGACGATGGCTTTCGTATAGTTCCGGTGACTAAGCGAGTTCGCGCTTGGACCACCTGGTTTTCCGAGGCGGCTGTAACCGAATGTCTTGAAGGCACCAACGGCATGCCAGACTTGAACCAGATCACTGCCTTTACGAATATTCAACGGATAGATCATCGGATAGAAGTCATCAACAAGAATCGTCTTTGCTGTCGCTAAGTGATAGGGCAACGTAAATTTATCGCGCCAATCGCGACGAGACTGAAGGTTCGGCTTGAAGAACGTCTTCACATCGAGATCGAGATTGCGACGCTCGATCTCATCCAAGATATAAGCAAAGTTCCCACTGATATCACTCCGAGAATCCGAAGCGAGGATGACTTTATTCTCTTGGATCGGTTGCGTCCATTTCGTGACGTTATAAATCGCCTTAAAGGTAAAACGACGGAACTTGAACGCGCGCTTCTTCATATTCTTCTTCCACTTCTTATAGCGATCGATGACTTGGATTAGACGTTTCGATTCGCCTTTCTTCAGGGAATGGAAACCTAAAGAGTTGCTGTATTCCGAATACTGCACGACAAGTTCGTACTCGAGCAAGATCAAGGCGTTACTATGTTTTGTATCGACGCGGTAAGCGACTGGGATTAACGAACGCGTATCACCAAAAGGCGCTTCATGTAAAATCGTCTGCCCTTGAACGATGGCGAAGAACGCATCAAAATAGCCCATCGGTAATGGACGACCTGTCGTTGTGATGTGATTCAGGTTCAATTCGCCTGTAAAGAACTCTTCCGTCCAGTCCCCCTCAAACGGAAAGCGGCAAATGAATGTCCGTTTGTTTCGTTTATTACGGAAGACGATGGCACGTTCGAGAGGCACCAACGCTTCAGCAGGTTCGGACTGGATGTAATCATCGCCCGGCTCCTCAAGTTCAGGTTGCTGTTGCGATACAGGATTTTCAAATAACGTTTGTTCGGCACGCAAAAAATCAGTCAATCCACTTAAACGTGCTTCGAAACGGAAAGTCGTTCCAGCTAATTCCAAGTAGTTGACCTCGGCTTGTAAAGTAGGCGCAAGTGTCTCTTCTGTCAAAACCATCTCTCCTCGCTCGAATAATTACATTACATTTACACAATAATGATAAAATTTTAAAATCCATGTGAACGTAGTATAGTGAAACTAGAAATCACCACTCATTATATCGTGAGACATTAAAATTGATAGGGATTTCTTTATTTTTTTGTGTTTTTGTAAAATAACACTTCAACACAGACTGCATCATTACACATACCCTGAACGTTAGGGAGAGAAAACCGAAACACGATTATTTCATAAGGGAGGGAAGCAGGTCGTCTCGTTTGGAAGAAATAACGAGACACTGCGCCAGAAGATGATTTATGCAGCCATTTTAGCTGGAGGAAAAGGAACACGGATGGGGAATGTCGATCGACCGAAACAATTCTTATCGATCGGAGAACGTCCAATCATCGTCCATACAGTAGAAAAATTCCTATTACATGAGGAGTTTGACCGCATCATCATCGTCACACCGACTGCTTGGATTAACTATACGCGCGATATTCTAGAGAAATACATCGGAAAAGATGAGCGTCTTGTCATCACACCAGGTGGACAGGATCGAAATGAATCGATCATGGCAGCGGTGAACTGGATCGAAGAGAAAAACGGTCTGTCTGATGAAGATATCATCGTTACACATGATGCCGTCCGCCCTTTCTTGACGCACCGCATCATCAAGGAAAACATCGAAGCGGCACAAGAATTCGGTTCATGTGACACGGTCATTTCAGCAATCGATACAATCGTTGCTTCAACGAACGGTAAAACGATCACGGATATTCCGGTTCGTGATCAGATGTATCAAGGGCAGACACCACAAAGTTTCCAAATCACGAAGTTGAAATCGCATTATGAGTCGCTCTCAACGGAAGAACGGGCGATTTTGACGGATGCGTGTAAGATCCTTCTTCTGAAAGGGGAAGATGTGGCGCTCGTCACAGGGGAACTATTCAATATTAAAGTGACGACACCATACGACCTACGGATTGCGAATGCTATCTTGAAGGAGCGGATTCATCAATGATTAACCAAGTCTATCAACTCGTCGCCCCGCGTCAAATCGAAGTGACATATGATGAACGGTCATTGAATACGGATCGTGTTGTCGTGCGTCCCACGTATTTGTCGATTTGTCACGCGGATCAACGCTACTTCACGGGTAGCCGTAGTGCGGAAGTATTGGCGAAAAAATTACCGATGGCCATGATTCATGAAGGCATCGGAAAAGTCGTGCATGATCCGAGTGGAACATTCAAGAAGGGGACACTTGTCGCGATGGTTCCGAATACACCGACGGAAGAAGATGACATCATCGGTGAAAACTATCTGCGGACGAGTCGTTTCCGTTCGAGTGGATACGATGGATATATGCAAGACTATGTGTTCCTGAAAGCAGATCGTCTTGTCGAAGTACCGGCTGATCTTGACCCTGAAGTCGCGGCATTCACCGAGCTCGTCAGTGTATCGGTCCATGCCTTGACTCGTTTTGAAAAGATTGCCCATCCTCGTCGGGAGACATTTGGAGTATGGGGGGACGGAAACCTTGGTTTCATCACAGCACTTTTGCTACGTAAGTTGTATCCGGAAGCAAAATTACTCGTCTTTGGTAAAACGCAGTCGAAGCTTGACTATTTCTCGTTTGCAGACGAGACGTACCACATCGACCAGATTCCAGCCGATGTCTCCTTCAACCACGGTTTTGAATGTGTTGGGGGAATTGGCAGTCAATACGCGATTAATCAGATGATCGACTACATCATTCCGGAAGGCACGATGGCATTGCTCGGCGTATCAGAAGATGCCGTCGCGATCAACACACGGATGATTCTTGAAAAAGGTCTTCGTGTCTACGGTTCAAGTCGGAGTACGCCGGCTGATTTCGCACGGACGATGGAGTTATACCAAACACATCCTGACATTCCAGCTTATTTATCAAACCTTGTCTCAGGTGTATTCCAAATTCGTCAAATCGAGGATATTCATAAAGCGTTTGAAAATGATTTGACGAATCGGTTCGGAAAGACGGTCATGGAATGGTGCATGTAACGAGATGCATTGAAAAAGAGGAGAATCGTCTATGAAACAAAAAATTCGGTTACTACAACGACGGACGGTCCACTATCTGCTTGCTGTGACGTACTGGTTGACGAAACGGTTACCGATTCAACCGAAAAAAGTCGTCTTTGCAACGTACCGTTCCGATCGTCTTGTCGATAACTTTCGTGCCGTCTACGATGAACTAGAACGACGCGACTTAGGGTATGAATACGTTTTTTTGTTAAAGCGATTCCCTCAATCGTTGGCGGGACAAATTCAATACGTCTTTCATATGATGCGAGCGACGTATGAATTAGCGACTGCCCGTTACTTCATCATCGATGATTATTATTACCCTGTATATGTGTCATCCTTACGGGAAGGGACAGAAGTCATTCAGCTATGGCATGCTTGTGGAGCCTTTAAAAAGTTCGGCTATAGTGTGCTTGATAAATCCTATTCACCGGATGATGATTATTTGAAGATGGTCCAGATTCACCGGAATTATAGTAAGGTCTATGTTTCCGGTGAAGCATGTATCGCCCCATATGCGGATGCTTTTGGAATGGAGCAGAAACGGATTTATCCATTAGGGGTTCCACGGACAGATCAGCTACTGAACACAGCACGTCAAACCCGTGTTCGAGAAAAGTTGTATGATCGATATCCAGAATGGCGTAAGAAACGAATCATCTTACTCGCGCCGACATTCCGAGGAAATGGACAGACAACGGCACATTACGATCAAGAGCTCGATTTTGAGAAATTTCGTCGGGAGCTTGGACCGGATACGGTTCTCTTGCTTCGCATGCACCCGTTTGTTCTCAATCCACCAGTCGTACCGGACGCGTATGCGGATCAAATCATTAACATGACAGACTATCCGGACATCAATGATCTGATGCAGATTGCGGATATTCTGATTACGGATTATTCGTCTGTCATCTTCGAGTTTGCCTTGTTGCAAAAGCCGATGATTTTCCTCGTCAACGATCTGCAGTCGTATAAAGCAGAACGCGATTTCTATTTCCCATATGAAACTTTTGTACCGGGACCAATCGTGTCGACGTTCGAAGACGTCATTGCTTGGATTAAACGTGGGCAATTCGATACACATAAAATTGAGACATTCGCGAATCAGTTCTTTACGTATCAGGACGGAGAAGCGACCAAACGAATCGTCGATCATATGTTATATGACACGATTCCAGAGGCGCCTGTCTATACGAAAACGCCAGTGTGAATACAGAAAAACGTTCCGATTGCGTCTCCGTTTGGGGAGAGAGACGTCATCGGAACGTTTTTATTTTTGAATTGGGGCTTGATTGGCGCGAGCAGGGGTAGCTCGCAGAATGCGCACCTCTTAAAAGTGCGTCAACTTGTCCTTTGCGGACGTTCTCGGTTTGACAGGTGGAACGATGGCAGGCCAACCAATTTGAATGACACCGAGAACGCGTTCGTTTTCAGAAGCGTCAACGAGTGAGGCATACTCTGGTGTGAACCAGTGTTTCCCGCTCTTCCAGCAACAACCAAGACCTCGTTCTGTTGCTACCAATTGCAGATTTTGAATCATCGCAGCTGTTGCAAGTGTATCCTCTAGCTGTTGATCTGGTGTCCCTTGTACCTGACAAAGTACCGTTAAATAAACCGGGACTTCCCGTAATTTTTGTTCAGCCTGTTGACGTTGTTCAGACGTTTTCGTCTCGAATTGACCACGTGCTGTCAGCAATTCCATCAAGGCATCGACATACCGTGTTTGTCCGTCTTCGATTGCGAGAACAAAGCGCCAAGGCTCTCGTAATTTATGATTCGGGGCATAAATCGCCGTGTCGAGTAATGCTTCTACCAATTCGACCGGAACGGGTTGTTCCGTATAGGACCGGATCGACCGGCGTGTTTCAATCACTTGTTGGGCATGCATCCGTTTCATCTCCTCACTGAGTACTTTTTCACTATAAATGATAACGATTATCATTGTCAATGTTATTTGTCAGAAAACAAAAAAGACGATTCCCAAGAGGAAATCATCTTTCGTTAGATTCGGATTAAGAAGCTTTTCGTTCCTCGTCTTGATCTTGAGCAACAGTCGTTAGTTTCTTTTTCATAAGACGAATCCGGTATAGGGCAAATAGATAATGGGCGAAATAGATCGTAAAACCAAGGAAAATCGTCAGTGCTACATGAATTTGAACGCCGGGAACAGCATGAAGCTGAATGAAGAGCAAGACAGCCATTGCCATCGTATAAAGCACCATTTCCACCGATTGTGGCATGACGCGTTGACGTTTTAAGAAAAAGGAACGCATAAGTGGCAGGACGACGAGACTGACGAGACGATCAACCAGTCCGATGACGAGGACGCTGATCACCATCGCTAAACCATTTTCAAAAGCGATTAACCGTGGGAAGACAAGATAAGTGACGAGTAATAGTGGTCCAACTAATAAAAAGATTGAAATCGAGGCACGTGCGAATACGAAGAGCCCGTTGACACTTGTTAAAAAGGCACGAACGATCTTTTGTGACCAAGGGGATGGTCGACCAACTTGCCAAGCAAAACAACAAGCAAAGATGAACGCATAAAATTGCAGAAAGGCAACCATAAAGCATCTCCTTTAGATATGAAACTCATTGTCCCTAGTGTATCGATTTTAAGGCTGAAGTGCAAAGAAGAACTTTTCGTAAAGTATAAGAAAAGACCAGCTGATAGGACATCAACTGGTCTGTCGTCAATCAATCTAGATTCGGTTCTTTTTTTCCGTGCAAGAAGAAGGACAGAATCAGTGCAAGCGCAGATAAGACGGTCGCAATCCAGAACGCATCGGTGATCCCTTGGATTGTTGCTTGTTTCGTCAGCATCGTAAACCAACTCGTCGAAGCGGCTTGTGAGCTACCCAGCTGTTGTCCAAGATCGTTTAAATGTTGCGAAAGCGTTGGGTCGAGCGTCGTGAACTGATTCGCGTCGTCTGCCAAATGAGCCGTCGTTTGACGGGTCATGACGGTGACGAGAATCGCGGTTCCGATAGATCCAGCGACTTGACGGAGTGTGTTTTGCGTCGCGTTTCCGTGTGGGATCATCTTCATCGGTAAGGCATTCATACCGGCAGTCATGATCGGCATCATGATGAACGCCATACCGAATGACCGAAGCATGTAGATCCCCATGATGGAGTAATACGACGTATCCATGTTCAATTGCGTCAGTTCCCATGTTCCGTAGGTCATTAACGTCAAACCGAAGATGGCAAGTGGACGAATACCGAAACGGTCAAATAACCGACCGGCAATCGGTCCGGTGATTCCCATGATCAGTGATCCGGGTAAGAGGAGCAGACCGGAGTCGACCGGTGAAAAACCGCGAATGCTTTGAAGGTAAATCGGCAAAAGTAACATCCCGCCGAACAAAGCCATCGTGACGATGACGTTGATGAAGAGGGTGAACGAAAATTCCGGTACCTTTAACACGCGAATATTCAACATCGGATCTTCCATCGACAGCTCACGCATCGCAAAAGCGGCAATTCCAATTAAGCCGATGACGATCGTGCTGATGACGATCGGGCTATCCCAGCCGTCATTCCCGGCTTCACTGAATCCGTAAAGGAGACTCCCGAATCCGATCGTACTGAATAAGACGCCCAGTGCATCAAAAGAAGGTTTCGAGAGGGGCTGTGTCAGTCGGAACCAGGCAGCACCAAGTAACAATGTCACTAATCCAAAGAACGACATCGCGTAAAACATGACGTGCCAATCATAGTTTTGGATGACATATCCCGTGATCGTAGGTCCGACAGCAGGAGCGAGAATCATCGCGATTCCAAGCATCCCCATGGCAGCTCCGCGCTTATGCGGTGGGAACAACGTCATGAAGACGTTTGATCCGAGTGGCATCAAAATACCAGCCCCCGCTGCCTGAACGACACGACCGATCATCATGACCGGGAAGTTCATTGCCATCGAACAAATGATGGATCCGAAGAAAAAGAGCGTCATCGAAGCGAGGAACAGCTGGCGGAACGTATAGCTTCGCATCAAAAAGGCACTGATCGGAATCAAAATCCCGTTGACGAGCATGAAGCCTGTCGTCAACCACTGGGCAGTGGAAGTCGATACGTTGAAATCATTGATTAGAACCGGTAACGCGACATTAATCAACGTTTGGTTCAAAATAGCAATGAACATACCGATTAGTAAGACCGTCAGTACTTTCGGAATACTGACGTTTTCAGTCGATACCTGTTTTGAAGGTGTTGCGACTGGTGGTGTCACGGTCATCGTCGGTTCCGTCTCGAGGGATTCCTCAAGTGTTGGTCCGTCAGTCGCCAGTGCCATGTCGGATGGGCGACTTCGACGGGCAATCCAGTTGACGCCGATGATGATCAGAATCGTGAACGCACTGTATCCGAACAAGAAGGTAGTAGACATGAACGTCCCTCCTTAATCCTTATGAATGCGGACGGTCACATTCATACCAGGTCGAATGTCGAGTGATTTTTCTTGCGAGAGTGATACTTTAACGGGAATGACTTGTGCGACTTTCGTGTAGTTCGCGTTTCCGTTTGAAGAAGGCATCATTGAGAACGTAGAAGCCGTCGTCATCCCGATTTGCTCGACTTCACCAGAAAGTGTCGTGTCCGGGTAGCTGTCGACATAGACATCTACTGTTTGTCCGACTTTGATTTCATCGATTTCTGTTTCTTCGATGTTCGCTGTGACCCAAAGGTCGTTTAAGTCAAATCCGTAAGCAAGTGGTGTACCTGCTGCGACGAAGCCATTCTTTGTCGCCATCGACTGAACGATTGTTACTTTCGCAGGCATCGAAACAGAAAGATCTGTCGGTTTTTGTCCAGCTTGTGCAGTCATGATGTGACCAAGTGTTGCACCGCTGTCGAGCGATTCGCCTGTTTTTGCCGACCAGTCTGTTAATTTACCGGCGCTTGGACTCGCAATCGTTATCATTTTGCCATCGATTTTTGCATTGTCTGTTTTGACATAGCTCGTTGCTTGATCGTAATAGTAGTATCCGACAACACCACCACCAATCAAAACGATGAGTGTCACGATATTGATGATTAATAGTTTTTTCATACTCATGGGTGTGTTTGCATCCTTTCTTGTGTACAATCGATTCAAAAAAAGTACTCCTCTGGGGGGAGGAGTAATTAATATAGTTAATTATATGGATAGTTAGGTAACAAACAACCGACAATTTCCGACAAAATGTCGGAAAAATAGATGATAACGGATTCATTAATGAAAAGATGATGAAAAAGGAGTGAAATATGGATGAATGAGAGCCGTGATCCTCGACCAAAACGGTCACGTGACCGTATTACAATGGTATTATTTCGTTTACTGAAGACGCACAGCTTCTCAAGTATTACGGTCAAAATGTTGACGGATGGAGCCGGTGTGAACCGTTCGACCTTCTACGCACACTATACGGATAAGTATGATTTGCTTGACCAAATCGTTGAGGAGCAAATGAAGGCACTTGAACAAGCGATTCGGATCACCGGTACAGGAACTGCCTTTCCGACAGTCGAGCAGGTGAGTCGCTATTTTGCTCGGTTGTTCATTCATATCGAAGAAAATGAATTATTCTATCAGACGATGCTTGTTCAAGGACCGATCAAAACGTTCATCTCGCGCTTTCTCGATACGTTGAAAGAGAATTACCGACTAATGTTTCGACCGCAAATCACAGAAGAAGCTACGTTCGTCGATCGGGACTTATTATTAAACTATGTCATTGGTGGACAGTTGGGATTGTTGATTTCTTGGTTACGAAACGGTCGACCGTATTCATCAGAGTATATGGCAGAACAATTAAGTCGGATGATCGTCTTTGGAACAGTAGAAAGCATCGGTTTTCCTAAAGAGCCGGAATGAAGACGTAAAAAAAGACACTTCCCTACGGAAGTGTCCAGTCAGGTTAAGCTTGTCGGAATGCAAGTTCTTTCGTGTAGATCGTACTCCGATTCCGTCCGCTTTCTTTTGAGTAATACAACGCTTTATCTGCCTGTTGTAATGCTTCAAGTGACGTATGAGAACCACTAGAATGCGCGATTCCAAGCGAAATCGTGATTTGTAGATCAGGTACATCTGCTGTCGGGAACAGGTTACGTGCGACCGTCAGCCGAGCTAGTTCTGCGATTTTTTGCGCTTCTTTCGCCGAAGTACTTGGTAAGATGATTAAAAATTCTTCACCACCGTACCGTCCGACGAGGTCGTCTGGACGCGTCAAGGAAGCAAGAGTCATGCCGAGTTGGCGTAACACATCATCGCCCGCATCATGACCATATGTATCATTGACATGCTTGAAGAAATCGATATCGATGAGTACAAGCGAATAGCCTTGGTCGGTCGAACCGACAAGCGAAAGGGAGTCATCAAGACGACGACGATTGGCGAGCCCTGTCAATGCATCCGTCATGGCGAGTTTCTGCTGATACTGGATGTTTTCGAAGTGACGGCGTAATTCCGTTAGCAATCGAAAAGCGACAAAGCCAGCTAATAAATTAAAGAAGACGTACGCAATCGAGATTTTAAAGAATGTCGACCAGCTGTGCGTCAGGATGTAGATGGCGGGTAACGAATAGAGAATACCGACCAACACCATAAGCTGAAAATGACGCATCGAGACATGGACGAATCGACGAATGATTCCGATTGTCGTGATGAACAAGACGATGATCAGCGTAGATAAATAAAAACCTTCCATTTGATCAACTGGTGTTAAAAAGTAACGTGTCCCAATGATCATCGCACCCGCAACGATGGCGCTTGGAAAACCACCGAACAGCATGGCGATCGCGACGGGAACGATACGTAAATCAACACGGGCGACATCGATTTGGATCCCATTGAACATCAATAAAACCGCAATCAGACCACAGATCGCTCCGAGTATAAGTCGAATGCTCCATTTGGAGTTCAATGAAATACGCGGTTGATTTCGAAACGGTAAGAACAAGAGAGTAATCGTTGTAAACAGTAGACAAAAGTTAATGATGAATTGATTCATGATGGACAACAAATCCTCCCAACTCCCCCAGCTAACAGATTTCCATATATATACTTCCAGTATACTCAAGTAGATAACGGTTAGACAGAGGGAAATCTTTAGATAAAATAGAAAAAACGGTAGAAAATCTACCGTTTTTAAGAAGACGAAGTAAGTGTATCCTCATCCATCGTCTGTAAAATTTTATTAAAAACATGAACCATCGTTT
The DNA here is from genome assembly GCF_000702605.1 of Exiguobacterium acetylicum DSM 20416. Classification (NCBI taxonomy): domain Bacteria; kingdom Bacillati; phylum Bacillota; class Bacilli; order Caryophanales; genus Exiguobacterium; species Exiguobacterium acetylicum. Next base: position 2,934,502 of record NZ_JNIR01000001.1, read on the forward strand.
CAAGCTCTTCTTCTGTCAATGTGCCGAAGCGATCTTGTAAATAGTTTTTCCGGACGATTTCGAGATCCCGAAATGCACGTTCACCGTCCTCCGTCAAAGCGAGGACGATTGAACGACGATCTTCCGTCGAACGTGTTCGGGTGACATATCCTTGTTTATACAGCTTATCCGTCAAAGCAGTGACTTGACTCGTCGCGAGCTCAAATTGTTCCGCAAGAAGCGTCGGGCGTTGAGGACCATTTTCTGAAAGGCTTCGTAAGATGAAAAACTCACTCCGGGTCGCCGTTCCTTCAAATAGCCGGTTAAGTTCACGTCGCAGGGTACGAAGAATGACACGCATTTGTTCCTCGAGTCGATAAGTTAGCAAATCACGTTCCTGTGGCATGCAAGCAGCATCCTTTCTCTCAGTGGACTTCTACCATTTAGTGTACTAAACATATCGGATTTTTACCATCGACTACCCCAGATTCGAAAAAGGCAATTGACAATTTCGTGGCGTTTTGTGTAATATGGCGTAGTAATAACTAACTTAATTCAGTTCTCACTCAACCAGTGGGATGGAGGTTGCAGTTCTTAAGAGTACGGTTACGGATGTCGTCAAGCGACAGATGAGGTGACCTGAAAGGAAGAATTGCCGAAATCAATCATCGCTTTGAAGATGATCGATTGGGATTAGATCAAATAGGTCTAATACTGTCACAAGTCGGGTATCACCTACTTGTGGAGAGCTATCTTTCACGACGGTAGAATGAGGCGCATCCATTTTATTATGTTGCGTTCTCATCTTCCATCTGGAAGATGAGGGCGCTTTTTGTTTTTTCATTCAAAAAGTGTCCTCTCAAAAATTTATTAAAGAGAGAAGCGAACGAAATGAACAATCTAGATGTGAAACAAACAACAGATTCGACAGCAGAAGGATTAAAACGTGGATTACAAGCCCGTCATATGTCAATGATCGCCATCGGTGGAGCGATCGGAACAGGACTCTTCATTGCGTCCGGTGCTTCCGTCGCAGCAGCAGGACCAGGTGGTGCGCTCCTATCGTATGCAATCGTTGGTCTGATGGTCTACTTCCTAATGACAAGTCTTGGTGAAATGGCAGCGTACATGCCGGTCGCTGGATCCTTCTCGACATATGGAACGAAATTCGTCGATCCATCATTCGGCTTTGCACTCGGCTGGAACTACTGGTACAACTGGGCAGTCACGATCGCAGTCGAGCTCGTCGCAGCACAAATCGTCATGACGTATTGGTTCCCGGATGTTCCTGGATTTTATTTCAGTGCCTTGTTCCTCTTACTCATGATTGGCTTGAACTACTTCTCCGTTAAAGGATTCGGGGAAGCGGAGTATTGGTTCGCGATGATTAAAGTCGTTACCGTCATCGTCTTCTTAGTCGTCGGTGTTGCGATGATTTTCGGTGTCTTTACATCGGAGCCACCGGTTGGCTTTAAAAACTTTGCTCTTGGCGATGCACCGTTCGTCGGTGGGATTCCTGCCGTCATCGGAATCATTCTTGTTGCTGGATTCAGTTTCCAAGGAACGGAGCTCGTCGGGATTGCCGCGGGTGAGTCAGAAGACCCGAAAAAGAACGTTCCTAAAGCAGTCAAACAAGTTTTCTGGCGTATCTTACTTTTCTACGTCTTCGCGATTTTCGTCATCGGAATGCTCATTCCGTATACGAGTCCGAACTTGGTTTCGAATGACATTACGGACGTAGCGGTTAGTCCGTTTACGCTCGTCTTTGAAAAAGCAGGTCTTGCGTTCTCAGCAGCACTCATGAACGCTGTCATCTTGACGTCTGTTCTATCTGCCGGAAACTCAGGCATGTATGCTTCGACACGGATGCTGTATACACTTGCGCGCCAAGGCGATGCACCGAAGTTATTCGCGAAAGTCTCGAAAAACGGTGTACCCCGTAACGCCTTGCTTGCAACAGGTGCAGTCGGTGCGCTCTGTTTCTTGACGTCGATGTTTGGTGGACAAGTCTACCTGTGGTTACTCAATGCTTCCGGGATGACAGGATTCATCGCATGGCTCGGGATTGCGATCAGTCACTATCGCTTCCGTAAAGGATTCGTTGCACAAGGTCACTCGTTGAAAGACTTACCATATGTTGCACCAGCGTTCCCGTTCGGTCCGCTGTTCGCATTCGGTCTTTGTTTCCTTGTCATCGTTGGTCAAAACTATGCCGCATTCCTCGCTGATCAAATCGATTGGGTCGGGATTGCTGCGACGTACGTCGGTATTCCATTGTTCCTTGCCTTCTGGTTAGGACATAAATTCAAAAACCGGACGTCGATCGTTCGTTATGACGAGATGGACTTCCCAGAACATCCGCGTCAATCGTAATGTGTGAACCACCTTCTATAATGAAGGTGGTTTTTTTATTTCTTTAAATGAAAACGTTTTCTAAAATATAGTTTTGGAAAAGTATAAAAAAGGAATCAATGAATACATATTACAAGAATAGAAAACATGAATGAAGAATAGGGGGAAGACGCATGACTACATCTGAATTATTTTTCACATTAGGTTCTGCAGCGTTTTTCATGTTGCTCGTTGCCTACATATCCTATCGATTGACGCGTGGGAAAACACAAGGCGTCGATGAATACTTCTTAGCGGGGCGAGGTCTAAGTGGCGTTTTCATTGCCGGATCATTACTACTGACGAATTTGTCGGCAGAACAGTTGATTGGACTCAATGGACAATCCTTCATGGGGAATATGTCGAGTATGGCATGGGAAGTTACGGCGGGATTTGCTGCAATCATCATGGCCATCTATCTGCTCCCGAAATTTCTCGGGCTAGGTATCTCGACATTACCGGAATACTTAAGTCACCGGTATGATGAGACGGTTCGCCGGATGACAGTCTTACTCTTTTTACTTGGATATATGTGTGTCACGATTCCTTCGATGCTTTATTCGGGTGGAATTGCTGTCTTGCAGCTGTTCGATGTTCCGGAATTATTTGGTCTCAGTTATACGCAATCCCTTTGGTTAGTCGTCTGGGTCGTTGGAATCATCGGAGCGATTTATGCAATTTTTGGAGGACTACGTGCGGTGGCTGTCTCCGATACCTTGAACGGGATTGGGCTTGTCTCCGTTGGATTCCTAGTTCCGGTGCTTGGCTTTATCGCGCTGGGTGACGGGAATTTGCTTCAAGGAATGAAGACGATTGCGACTGTGCAACCGGAGAAGCTGAACGCAATCGGAAGCTCAACCGATGCCGTTCCGTTCTTTTCGATTTTCACGGGCATCCTATTTGCGAACTTATTTTATTGGTCACTCAATCAATATGTCATTCAACGTGTGCTCGGGGCAAAAGATTTGAAGGAAGGACAGAAGGGCGTCTTGATGACAGGCTTCTTGAAGTTATTAGTTCCGATCTTCATGCTGATTCCTGGGATCATTGCCTATCACTTATATGGGAACACACTAACGAGCGGTGATCTATCATATCCTCGACTCATTACGGAGTTGTTGCCGGTCTCGCTGATGGGATTTTTCTTGGCTGTCTTACTCGGAGCTGTCTTCAGTTCGTTTAACTCGTTGCTCAACAGTATTGCGACACTTTTCGTACTCGATATCTATCAGCCGGTGTTTGCGAAAGAGGCGAGTGATGAACATTTGATTCGCGTCAGTAAATGGTTTGGAACGATCGTTGCCTTAATTTCTTTCGTCATTGCGCCGTTCTTGATGTACGCGCCGGACGGCTTATGGAGTTTGATCCGGCAATTCACAGGATTTTTCAACATTCCAATTCTCGTCATCGTATTAATGGGGATTTTCATGAAACGAATTCCGGCGATTGCGGCGAAAATCGTCATTGTCTTTCACGTTTTCGCGTATTACTTATTCGTCTTCGGTTTCAAACAACTGTTTGGCTGGGATCATGGCATTAGCTATATTCATGGATACGGTATTCTACTCGTGATTGAAGTGCTATTCATGGTATTCATGGGGTATCGTTACCCAGCCGTCCAGTCAAGAAAGGTCAATCGACGACAGTCTGTCGAGCTCACTCCATGGAAGTTCGCGATTCCAGTATCGATCCTATTATGTACATCAATCATTTGGACGTACGTTCTGTTTTCAAAGATCGGACTGGCTTCGACAGCAGGTGTCGTGTCGAGTTGGTTCTGGCCGGTCACGTTAGGACTTGTCATTGCGACGATCGTATTATGGCGTGTGTCGCTAAACGCTTGGGAGGTGAAGTACCGGACCTATCTCGAAGAAGAGTACCGTCAAGCCGAATAATCCTCTCGCAGAAGGCATGACATATCAGGTAAGATGAAAGAAAAACAGGAGGCGATCTTCTTGAATTACTGGTACCACTTTAAGCGTGCCTTCCTACCGATCGCATTATTGCTTGTGACGCTTGCCTTGTACCAAATGATTTATCGTTTGAATAACATCTGGTATTCGTTTGGAGGACTTCTTCTTGTCTTTGCTGCGATTTACTTCGTCATGCGTCGTCTAAAAGCGAACCCAGAGGATTGAATGAGCAGGAAAGTCGAGTCCATTCTCTGAACGAGGTAAAATAGACACATACAGAGGAGGGGAAGATAGATGGCAAAAGCAATATTTGCAGGTGGTTGTTTCTGGTGCATGGTCAAGCCATTCCATAAATATGATGGTGTAGAGCAGGTCATTTCAGGATATACCGGTGGTCATACAGAGAACCCGACTTATAAAGAGGTCTGTTCGGAAACGACAGGTCATTTGGAGGCGGTTGAAGTCACGTACGATCCGTCCGTCATTACGTACGAAGAATTACTCGAGATCTTCTGGCGTCAAATCGACCCTACGGATGGCGGAGGTCAATTCAATGACCGTGGTGAATCATACCAACCGGCTATCTTTTATGTCGATGAAGCACAGCGTGAGGCAGCTGAACGTTCGAAAGCAGAGCTTGACGCATCAGGACGCTTCTCACGTCCGGTCGCGGTAGAGATTCGTCCAGAAAAGCCGTTTTGGCCAGCCGAGGAGTATCATCAAGATTATTATAAAAAAAATCCGTTCCGTTATCAGATGTATAGTGTCGGCTCAGGTCGCGCGAAATTCATCAAGGAAGCGTGGAAGGATCACGGTAAGGAAAAAGAACTGAAAGAACGTCTGACACCAATTCAGTATAAAGTCACACAAGAGAACGGGACAGAACCCGCTTTCCGTAACGAATACTGGGATGAAGAACGTCCAGGTCTTTATGTCGACATCGTCGATGGCACACCACTCTTCACATCGAAAGATAAGTTCCAGTCGAACTGTGGTTGGCCGAGCTTCGCTAAACCAATTTCAGAAGAGAAGATGGAAGTCGAACTCGACACGAGTCACGGGATGACGCGGACGGAAGTGCGTTCTGCGAATGCAGATAGTCATCTCGGTCATATCTTCGATGATGGTCCGACCGAACTTGGTGGTCTTCGCTATTGTATCAACTCAGCAGCGTTACGATTTATTCCGCTTGAAGAGCTTGATTCGGCAGGATATGGGGAATATAAAAAACATTTCGAGTAACATGTAAGGAGCAGTCAAACGATTTCGTTTTGACTGCTCTTTTTTCAAATGGAAGGGAGAGAATCGAATGTTTCGACCCGTATATGAAGAGATTCGACAAATGACGATTGCGAAGGTACTTGATTTTTACGATCATGAAATTCGTCAGCTCAATGAGCAAGCACGTCAGGAAAAGTACGACAAGATGAGTTTGAGTCCATTTCGCTTTTTCCGCGGGAGTTCACATCTGTTTTATTATGACGTGACGCGAATCCCTCTTGGTTTTGATACACCTCGTGATAAACCGACGTGGATTCAAGGCGATCTTCACTTTGAGAATTTTGGTGTTCATGGCAATGCGAAGGGAGAGATCATCTACGATATCAATGATTTTGATGAAGGGTACTTAGGATCTTATTTATATGATTTGATTCGCATGGCGGTCTCCGTCCGGTTGTTCGCTGAAGAGGCAGGATACGATCCGACTCCTGCGATTCGAAATTATGTCCTGGAATACTTACACGATTTAAAAAAGTACGCTCTCGGAAAAGATCCGAGTGATGTCTGTTTTACTCGGGATAATACGAAAGGACCAATCAAGAAGTTGATTAAAAAAGCAGAAAAGAAACGTGAAGAATTAATGGGAGAGCGGACGGAACTGGTGGATGGCGTGAGACGTTTTTGTACATTACCGGATATGGCAGCGGTAGATGATCCGACGCGAATAGCGATTGAGTCTGCTTGGTCCTCCTATATCGAGACGATTGACGCAGAGGATCGTCGTGACGAAGCGTTCTATACAATCAAGGATATCGTCCGGAAACTAGACAGTGGAACGGCATCGATTGGTCTTGAACGCTATTACATCTTGATTGAGGGGGAGGGAGGGGAAGAGGATTTGATTCTAGAGATGAAACAAGCTCAGACTTCTGTCCCTTCGTTGTTCCTTCCCGTCCATCGTCCAGAAGCAGAAACAGTTCATCAAGGACGCCGGATCATCACGTCCCAAAAAGCGATGCAGGCACATGAGGATCCATATCTTGGCTACCTGACGATTGGGAAAAAGGAATATTATGTACGTGAGCGCTCGCCATATAAGAAAAAACTAAAAGCAAAGCATATCAAAAGTCAGGAAGACCTTGAGAACGTATTGTGTATTCAAGGTCAAATCACCGCGAAAATCCATGCGCGGGCGGATCAGGACGCCGGGATTAAAGAAAAAATTTTGACACATCATGCGGATGTTGAAATCATCCAAGCCATTGGTGTTTCGGACACCGCTTTTTTAGAGCAAATCGAGCGTTGGTCAGAAGCCTACGTGACACGAACAAAGCTGGATTACCAAGTGTTTTTGGAGTGGGTGAAGACTCGAAAAACAAATTAAAAACCTAACAAACTGAGGCTTGTCAGATGGCTGTGTAACATGTGTTACACAGCCATCTTTTTTGTACGGATTTTTTTGTTTAACGAATGAAAGCGTTCAATAAAATAGAAATAGGTATAATGACCTATATCAATTTATCAGAAAACTTCGTAAATTTTTGATTAAGTTCTTGCGGACGACTCGCTCCGTAGGACGAATCATAACAGGTACAGGGGGAAATACATCATGAGTTTGACGCGGAAAAAAGATGTTTCCGCTATGATTGCTGCAAGTAAACGAAACAGTGGACTTGCTCGAAATCTTGGCGCGATGGATTTAACGTTTTTAGGAATTGGCGCCATCATCGGAACCGGAATCTTCGTTTTGACGGGAACAGGAGCATTGACCGCAGGACCAGGACTTATCGTATCATTCATCTTATCTGCCATCGCCTGTGGTCTAGCCGCTCTTGCTTACGCTGAATTCGCATCAACGATTCCGGTCAGTGGATCCGTCTATACGTACACGTACGCAACGATGGGAGAGATATTCGCTTGGATCATCGGTTGGAACTTGATCCTCGAATATGGACTTGCCTCCAGTGCCGTTGCAGCAGGTTGGTCTGGGTACTTCCAGTCCTTACTCGCAGGATTCAACATCCATGTGCCAACAGCCTTATCAGCAGCTCCTGGAGCAGTCGAAGGAGCCAAGACATACTTCAACCTTCCAGCGTTCTTAATCCTCTTTGCCATTACGGCATTGTTGTCGATGGGAATCAAGGAAACGAAACGTGTCAACAACATCATGGTCCTCATCAAGGTTGCAGTCGTCATTCTCTTCATCGTTGTTGGTGTTGGCTACGTTGAGCCATCGAACTGGACACCGTTCACACCATTTGGTTGGGGAGGTGTCTTCTCAGGTGCCGCGATCGTCTTCTTCGCGTACATTGGTTTTGATGCCGTCACATCAGCAGCTGAAGAAGTCCGTGATCCGCAAAAGAACTTGCCACGCGGGATCATCGGTTCACTCGCTGTTTGTACAGTCCTTTACGTCATCGTCGCAGCCATCATGACAGGAATCGTACCGTACCAACAGTTCGCTGGTGTCGATCATCCAGTCTCACTTGCGATTCAAATGGCGGGTCAAAGCTGGGTAGCTGGATTCATCGATCTCGGTGCGATCCTCGGGATCACAACGGTCATTCTCGTCATGACTTACGGAATGGTGCGTCTTGCATTCGCCATCTCGCGTGACGGAATGTTCCCGAAAGTGTTCTCTGAAGTGCATCCGAAGTACCAAACACCATTCAAGGCGACTTGGATGATCGGACTGGGAAGCTCACTCGTTGCTGGTTTCGTTCCGCTCGATGTCATCGCAAACCTCGTCAACATGGGTACGCTCGCAGCATTCGTCTTGATCTCTGTCGCTGTCTTGATTCTTCGTAAGACACAGCCGGATCTCCCGCGTGCGTTCAAATGTCCAGGTATGCCATATGTGCCAATCGCAGCAATCGCTGCATGTCTCTTCTTGATGTTCAACTTGAAACTCGAGACATGGATTGCATTCGGAATCTGGCTTGCCATCGGTTTAGTCCTTTACTTTACGTTTGCACGTAAGAGTTCGAATTTACACCCAGGAAATATGCCGGCAGCGGAACTCGCTGCTTCGAAAGAAGAACAGTAACACACAAGAAGACCCGGTCGCCTGAAGGCGATCGGGTCTTTTGATGTTATGAAAGTGGAACAGGTCCTTTGACGCGGACCGCATCGAATTCACGACGAATACTTTCATTGGCTTTGGCTTCATCTTCTGCCGACCAGCCGAGTTCGCTACGCATTAAGGCGAGAACACCATCTGCGTACTGTTCAGCGTGAGGGAAATCAAAGAAGACGGCCGAGGCACGACGGTTCAAGAAGTCGCCGGGTTGCATGACGAGTTCAGCTTCTAATCCATATAGAAGGGCGCCGAACCAGTGTAACGGTAATTGATAACGAGCTGCCTCGTCGCCACGTGTCCGAATCAACTCGTAGACACGTTCGACGTTCGTACCGTAACGTTGGATGAGCCATGTCGCCTCATTCGGTGACAATCCAAGTGCTTCTCCTTTTGGTTGTTGTTCTTTCAAGTAGCGGGCAAATCCTTTACTTCCTTGTGGATGACCACCACCAAGCAAGATATCGTGCGTGCGGGAAGCGAGGTAAATCCGATTTTCTTCTGTCTTGAATTGGTCTGCGACCATATCGATGATTCGTTCTGCCATCTTCCGGTACCCGGTCAACTTACCACCAGCGATTGACATCAGCCCGGATTTCGAGACGAAGATTTCATCTTTTCGGGACAGTTCACTCGGATCCTTTCCATCTTCATGAATGAGTGGACGAAGTCCGGACCATGTCGATTCAACGTGTTCAGGTCGTAACTCGACGTTGAACATTTGATTCGTCGCCTCTAAGATATAGTCCTGATCCTCGACAGTGACACCCGGCTCAAGAATATCTCCTTTATAATTCGTGTCGGTCGTTCCGACGTAGGTTTTCCCTTCGCGTGGAATCGCAAAAATCATCCGACCATCTGGAACGTCGAAATAAACGGCTTGTTGGAGTGGGAAATGCGCTTGATCGATGACGAGATGAATCCCTTTCGTCAGGTGAAGTGATTTCCCAGCTTTCGAACCATCTTTTTCGCGTAGTTCGTCGACCCATGGACCGGTTGCATTGATGATTTTCTTCGCCCGAATCGTATACGTTTTTTCACTTAAGACGTCACGGACTTCGACACCGACAACTTTTCCATTGTGGTAGACGAGCGATTCAGCCTTCGTATAGTTTACGGCACGTCCACCGTAACCAACGGCTGCCTTTAAGACTTCGACCGTCAGTCGGGCATCATCCGTTTTATATTCGACATAACGACCGCCACCGACCAAGTGTTCCGAACGTAATAGTGGTTCGTAACGTAACGTTTCTTCTTTACTGAGCATCGTCCGGCGTTCATGGCGTTTGACGCCTGCGAGCTGGTCATAGACGCGTAAGCCAATCGAGGTCGAGAAGCTGCCAAACGTCCCGCCTTCGACGAGTGGAAGCATCATCCACTCCGGCGTCGTCACGTGTGGGGCGTTCTCATACACGATGGCACGTTCTTTTCCGACTTCGGCAACAAGTTTGATCTCAAACTGCTTTAGATAACGCAATCCACCATGGACGAGTTTCGTCGATCGGCTCGATGTCCCTTCGGCGAAGTCCTGCATCTCGATCAATCCTGTCCGCATGCCTCGACTTTGTGCGTCAAGCAGAATACCGGCTCCCGTGATACCGCCCCCGATAACGAGCACATCTAAAAGTTCTTGTCCCATCTCTTCTAACCAAGCTGTCCGTTCTGTACTTGAAAACATCTTGTCTTCCCCCTGTTCGTCTGAATGGATAGTTAGTCTACTTTTATCCATGTACCCGATTTTGCACTCTTTTGAGCACGATCAATGATTTTCATGACGAGTTCAGCCTGTTTCGGAGAGACAGGTGGTGTTGTCCGCTTACGAATAGCTGGCGCGAGATCTGTATAATAATCGCCAAATTGCCCGGAGACAAAAGGAAAGTCTTCAATGGGTCCGTTTGCTTCAGCCAACTGATAAGTCGTTCGTTTCGTATCGACTTCATCGACAAAATAGCTTGCTTGTGTCCCGTGTACCATTAGCGAAGGACCAACAGCCGGAACGATGGAACCGATGTGTAAAATAGCGCGTCGCGTACCGAATGCTAAAATCAGATGTGTATAGTCATCAACGATCCCACCTTGCCGTTGAATCGTTTGGTCACAAAAGACGCGATCCGGAATTTCATCGAAGGCGACGAGTGCTTGATCAATCAAGTGTGACCCCAGGTCATACAGTAGACCGGCACCGGGCACGTCCTGTTCGCGCCAACGATCTTCAACGTCTGGACGATAGCGATCATAATGCGCTTCGAACGTTTGGAGAGTGCCGAGACGTCCGGATTCGAGTAAGGTCATCAGCGTTCGAAAGTCCTTCGTATACCGACGATTATGATAAACTGTCAGTAACCGATCGTGTATACGTGCTAGTTCTGTCAACGTTTCGGCTTCTTCAAGCGTGACAGTGAACGGTTTCTCGACGAGTACATCACAGCCTGATAGCAAAGCGAGGCGCGCAAGTGGATAATGTAGTTCATTTGCTGTCGCGATGACGACTAAATCAATCTGTTCTTTAGCGAGCAAGTCTTCAAGTGTCGAATAAACAGGTAGCGTCACGTCATAAGCAGCGACTGCTTCCGGACGACTCGACTGAACAGCAACTAACTGATAATCAGGTGCGTGTAAATAAGGAGCATGTAAATGTTCACCGGCAATACCAAAACCAACTAAAGCGATACGAATCATGGAAAACACATCCCTTTCAAGTTCATACCCTCAATCTACCACAAGGAGGAATACAAGATGATTACGGAACAACATATCATTGAAAAGATGCGTCAAGCGATGCAACGCATTGAGCAAACGACAGGAGCCGCCCAGAAAGAGCAGATTGCAGCGATGAAGGCGTACTGTGAACTATTACTTGAATCTGAGGCGACATCAAGTTCAACGATATCGCTACCTACGTCAACACCTCAGGCAACACCAACAGTCGATCCGATGTTAGCGCGCTTCATGGGTGTTTCGCAGGATAAAGAAGAAAAAGGCACTTCCTTGCTCGATTTTTGAATGAAATGACGCGATTCAGGGAATAACCATCACAGTTGAAATGAGAAGGGGAGATACGTCATGAAAACAGTAATCGTCATTGGAGCAGGACCAGGGAATGGATATGAGATCAGCAAACGATTCGGACAAGAAGGCTTTCAAGTCGTTTGTGCGGCGCGGACACAAGAAACACTCGCAGCCGTTATCACGGAACTAAAAGAAGCGGGTGTGGAAGCGGTCGGAGTGGAATGTGATGCTTCTCGAAAAGCCGATATCGCATCACTCATCGAATGGACAGAGGAGCAGTACGGACAAGTTGATGTCTTAGTCTATAATGCTTCGATTTTACATCAAGCGTCTGTCCTTGAAGTCTCAGCAGAACAGATTACGAAAGAGTTCGAAATCGATGTGCTCGGTGCACTGCATGCCGCACAACTCGTTGCTCCGTCGATGCAAGAACGAAAAGACGGCGCGATCCTGATTACTGGAGGCGGCGCTGCGATGCAAGCGATCAAATCGTTGCCAGGGCTTTCAATCGGGAAGGCAGGCGTTCGACAAGTGACGCATATGTTACATGATACATTGAAGGAAGACGGTGTCTACGTCGGAACTGTCACGATTGCCGGAGAAGTGAAGCGTGGCACGGCACTTGATCCAAAAAATGTAGCGGAAGCGTTCTATCAACTTTATACGAACCGAAATGAAGTCGAAACGGTTCTATCAGCAGACTAACGAATAACCAAGATAGCATATGCGGGTTCGGGCTTTGACCGGATCCGTATTTTCATGGAAAGGAGCGAAACAAAAGTGAGACGATACGCCATGATGAGTCTACTTTTTCTATTCGTTCTCATCGGTTGTGCACCAGAAGAAACCGATGTGCTTGGCATCAAACAACCGGATGACGAAAAGGTCACGAAGGCGACGGTCGAGCGCGTCATCGATGGGGATACGTTAAAAGTAAAGTTGGCGGATGGAAAAACGGAGGACGTTCGTCTACTCCTTGTCGATACACCAGAAACCGTCAAACCGGATACACCGGTTCAACCATATGGAACGGAAGCGTCAGCGTTTACGAAAGAGACCTTACCGAGCGGAACAGCTATTCGGGTCGAGCGTGACCATTCCCGGACCGATCGATACGGAAGATTACTCGCATACGTCTGGTACGGTGATAAGATGTTGAATCAGGAGTTACTTCGAAAAGGGCTCGCACGTGTAGCGTTCGTCTATGAGCCGGATACACGTTATGTCGATATGTTCGAACAGATCGAACAGGAAGCCAAGCAGTCGAAGAAAAAGATTTGGGAGCACGATGGCTACGTCACAAATCGTGGCTTTGACGCTCAAGCGATTACAGAAACGAAATCCTGCGAAATCAAAGGCAACATCAATCGGTCAGGTAAAAAAATCTACCATGTACCGGGAGGGCAGTCCTACGATGAAGTGAAGCCGGAGCAACGATTCTGTACGGAAAAAGAAGCAGAAGAAGCCGGATTCGTCCGCGCTACACGCTAATGAATGCAAACAAAAAGCCATCTACCGATGGCTTTTTGTTTATTCTACAGGTGGTGAGGGAGATTGATACTGTTGTACTTTATCATCTTCATCAAAGGAGATCGTGACATCGGTGACCCCTTTAAGAATTCGAATTTGCAGTTCAAGCCGGTCCTTGATGTCGTCCGCTTGGGCAATCGTTAAGTTAGGATCCACTTCAATCTCTGTCTCGACATGGAAGTGATCCCCTTCCTTGATGACTTCAAGTTTTTCGATATCCCGAACGGCCTCATCACGTAAGAGAATTTCACCAATTTTAGCAGTCAGTACTTCATCAATTTCACCGAGCGCACCGGCAGCGTTTTGAATAAAGACATTATAAACGACGTAAAACATCATCAGACCAATCAAAATCGATGCAATGCCCTCTGCTTGATAAAACGATGTGTAGTGTGAAATCAGAACAGCGATGATTGCGATGATACCACCGAGAGTCGCAACAAGATCTTCCATGAAGACAAGACGTGTAGCTGGTTTTGCCTGCCCAAGATGGGTGAAGCTTTGACCAACAAGTGTCAACCCTCTAGACTTAAGCCCGGTTTCATGAGCAATCTCGATCATCGCTTTATAAAAGACGCCGACTTCGAGTACAACACCAATTCCAAGTGCCGTCAAAATGATCCAAAGCCCAGTCGTCTCTTCGCCAGGACCATGTGTGATATGCAAGATGCCTTCCCGGATCGTCTCATACGCAAGCAACGCGACGACGATGATTGCAGCCAGTAACACGAGGTTAACAAGGCGACCGAATCCGTTCGGAAACCGTTTCGTCGGTGCTTTTTTACTGAGAGCAGAACCGATATAGACGAAAAACTGATTCGCCGCATCACCGATTGTATGCATCATTTCGGCAAACATCGCCACATTCCCAGTCAAGATATAAGCGACGAACTTGATGATAGCAATGATTGTATTGACGACAGCAGCAGCAAGGGCTGACTTATTGCCGCGACGGATCAATGAGAAAAAAGTGGCCATGAGCGGTTCTCTCCTTGTCTATTCAAAATAGGTTAACCGCGTCCTGCTTGGAAAGACGGATAAAGTGTCATCCCACCGTCCGCAAAGAGTGTGATCCCTGTGACATAACTTGCTTCGTCTGACGCAAGCCATGCGGCAACGGCAGAAATCTCTTCTGGTTTCCCGATGTTGCCCATTGGGATCATGCTCTCGACTTCTTTTCGTTGTTCTGGATCTTCGAATTTTTCAGCATTGATCGGTGTATTGATCGCACCAGGTCCAATCGCATTGACCCGAATGCCTTTTGGTGCATATTCCATCGCAAGAGTTTGTGTCATCAATTTGACGCCACCTTTACTCGCAGCGTAGTGGACGAACGTTGGCCATGGAATGATTTCATGAACACTCGACATGTTGATGATGCTACCTTTGACATCGTGTTCGACGAAGTACTTCAGTGCTTCACGCGCACCGAGGAATGCACCTGTTAAGTTGACGTCGATGACTTTTTGCCAGTCTTCGAGTGACATTTCATGAGATGCTGACGGCATCTCGATTCCCGCGTTATTGACGAAAACATCCAACTGACCAAAGTGTGCGACAGTCTCTTTGACGAGGTTGATCATATCGTCTTCCTTCGAGACATCTCCTTGGACGATCAGGGCTTCGCCACCCTGTTCTTTAATCGATTCAGCGATTTTCTTCGCTTCTTCCGGGTGACTGCGGTAGTTGATGACGACACGCATGCCTTCTTCTGCATAGCGGCGAACGACAGCTTCACCGATTCCCATTGATCCACCTGTTACGATGGCGACTTTTCCTTTTAAACTTTCATACATGATGCTTCACTCCTTCATTATTGTTTCGTAAATCCAATCATGATTCCGCCGGCAACGACTAAAATACAACCGATGATGACAAAGGTCATCTCTTTCTTTGTCTTCGTTTCTTTCAGTAAGAGGACACCGCCAATCGTTGAGATGACGACCCCTGTTTGGGAGAGGGAGAAGCTCGTCGCGACCCCGACTTTTGCTGTGGCAAACAGTAAAGCGACGTTCCCGACAGCCCACATGAGTCCACCAACCGTATTGCCGGCTGTTTTTTTCGTGAAGAGATCTCCTTCTCGTAAAGAAAGAAGAATCGCACTCACGACCATCCCGACAGCTTGTGGTAAGACTGCTTCCCAGCCATTGATATCGAACCAACGGGCAATGACGACGTAGCCGACATACCCGACAGTCGAGATGAGGAGGAGCGTCAGACCTTTTCCTATATTCTCATCTTCTTTACTCTTATCTTCCTTGTAAGACGTGAAAGCTGCTCCGGCAATGATCAATACAAGGGCACTGATTCCGAGAATCAACGCAGTTGTCGTTGACCACTCTCCGAAAGCGAGAACACCGAACAATGATGTTCCGACGAGTTGCATTCCTGTTGAGATTGGCATCGTCTTTGAGACACCCATCTGACGAAAGGCAGCAAACTGATTTTTTTGACCGAGCGCCCAGAAAGCACCAGAAAAGAATCCGGCGATCCAAGCAGTCGTCGACAGCTCTGGGCTGACAAAAAAGAAGGTGACGATCGCGAAAAGCAACGCACCCAGAGTCGTACCGATAATTTGTTGCGCCGTTGAACCTCCGATTTTCGAGACGACGAGCGGCAACGATCCCCACATCAATGCAGGAACGATGGCAATTAAAATATCAATCAAGTGTTTCACCTCTCCTTACTATTATCTCTCTACTTGAAGCTGTACCCCGCGAGACGCGAGGAAAAACCTCGAAGCGCGAAGAAGAGTTATTCTGAAATAAAAAAACGCCCACCGAAGTGAACGTTTACTGGTATTTCGTTTATCGGAACGGTTCGTCAGCAATCCGAACGATTTGTCGTCCGATTCGGCGACCATTCCATAAAGCGATGACCGCAATCGTCAAGGAAATCCCCATGACATCGTACTGCGTAAAATAATAGCCGAGATAACTAAAAGGTAGGCTGATGATTCCGACGAGTGAACTCGTCCACTGCCGGATTTTGAGTGATTCGATGTTCGCGACGCGAGAGAACTTTTGTTGCTCCATGATCCGCCAACGCGTCGGTTCGCTGAGAGCGTCGTTGACAAGGCGCGGGAAGGCAAGCAATCGCGCACCGTAGGATCCGGCAATCTGTAGGTAACGGTTTTGGTTTTTCCCTTCGTCATCGAGCCAACGTCGAACCATTGGCTTGGCTAACTCGAGTAGATTGATTTGTGGTGAAAGAATCTGAAGGATCCCAAGAATCGTCGAGGCAGCACGACCGAAGAACGCGAACTCGGCAGGAAGCTGGATCGGTTCGTTTCGGACGAGCAATTCGATATCGGATAAGACCTTCTCAATCAGCTTCGTATCGACGTTTTCCATATCACTCTCGAGATAAAACGTGACCGCTTTTTCAATCGCTTGTCGGATGTTTTGCTTATTCGCATTCGGCAACAGGAATCGTAAATCTTCTAAACCATCGACGATCGCATCGTAATCCAAGGTGACGAAAGATTGGAGGATTCGTTGAATCGCCCGCATGTCATCAGGCGTCGTCGCTCCAATCATACCGAAATCTAGCAAAACAATTTTGCCATCAGACTGGACAAGGACGTTACCTGGGTGTGGATCGGCGTGAAATTTCCCACCGAACAGTAATTGCTCACCAGCGTTTAAGAATAAATTACGCGCTAGTTCGTCACGGTCAATCTGATGTTCTGCTAAATAATCGAGGTCGGTGATACGTGTCCCGTCAATCCATTCCATGACGAGCACCCGATTCGTACAATGTTCTTCATAATAACTCGGAATATAGATGACAGGATTCGTCTCGTACATCTTTTTAAAGTAGAGACCGTTTTTTAATTCAGTTCGGTAATTCAATTCATCACCAATGACGAAGACCATTTGGCGGTACAGACTTTGTAGATCAGTCGATTTGTTTAATGACGTCCGACGTAACATGGCGATGACGATGCGCATGGCACGGAAATCGGTCTTGATGATTTGTTCGATATTCGGTCGCTGGACTTTGATCGCGACTTTTTTACCGTTTGATTTTAAGGTTCCGCTGTACACCTCACCAATCGAGGCAGAAGCGACAGGACGGGGACTGATGTCCGAGATGATCTCTTCAATCGGCATGCCCCAATCTTCTTCGATGATCTTTCGTGACTCTCCGAGTTTGCTTGAAGGTACTTTATCGACCAGTTCGGTCAGTTCCATCAAGACGGATGGTGGGAACAGATCGGCTCGAATCGATAAGAACTGGCCGAGCTTGATCAGTAATCCTTCTAGCCGTAATGCTTTTTTCTTATAGTCACGCGCAATCCGGATCATGATGCGCTCAAACTCTTCGTTGTTCGTACCTGGCCGGTTTTTCCGGGTGAATCGATAGATCGTAAAAATGTAACGTGCGAACATCGTCACGATGACGACGATGCGATAAAACGCCCAACGTTTCATACGGTCACCTAGCTTCCTGTACAGTTTGTTTCAGTATAGGTTACTTTACCTAAAAACGTCACTCGCAAACGGTCGAAACGGTGACAGAAAATTAATGCTTTACGGAAACTAAAAAGAGAGTATAGTAAGTATTGGAATTTCTTTGTAGAAAGGTGAAATGTGCGCATGTCCTGGGACTTATTGAATATCATCGGCACGGTCGCTTTTGCGATGAGTGGTGCGATTGTTGCGATGGAAGAAAAATATGATTTATTCGGTGTTTGGTTACTTGCTTTGATCACAGCATTCGGCGGCGGTGCCATTCGTAATTTACTGATTGGTGTACCGGTATCCGCTCTTTGGTCGCAAGGTGGTCTCTTCTTAGTCGCAATTCTCGTTGCGTTGTTGATCTTCATGTTACCCCAGTTGTTTTTGCCGCACTGGACACGTTGGGGCGTCCTCGCGGATGCGCTTGGGTTGTCGGCGTTTGCGATTCAAGGTGCTTTGATGGCGACAGCAAAAGGATTGCCGTTGTCTGCGACGATTTCAGCAGCTGTGCTGACTGGTGTTGGTGGTGGAGTGATTCGGGATTTACTCGCAGGTCGGAAACCACTCGTCTTGCATAAAGAAATTTATGCGATGTGGGCCGTCATGGCAGCTCTCGTGATTGATCGCTTCCAATTGACGAATCCTCTACATTTGTTCACATTGCTTGGACTCATCACGGTTTTACGTATGCTATCGTATTATTATGAATGGAATTTACCAGCACGACGGTTAGGGGGAGAATAAGCATGAAAGTTTTCATTATGATTGGCGCGATCTCGATGATGTTATCGGTCGCACTAGGTGCATTCGGTGCACACGCTTTGAAAGATATGCTAACGGAACGGATGCTCGCGAACTGGCAGACAGGCGTACTTTACCAGATGGTACACTCGCTCGGCATCCTAGCACTCGGGGGACTCTTGTTAAAGGTATCGATTCCACAATGGTCATTAGCAGCATGGCTGATGCTTGCCGGTATCGTTTTCTTCTCCGGTAGTCTGTACGTCATGGCATTGACGAATGTGACGAAACTTGGAGCGATCACACCAATCGGTGGTGTCTTATTCATCGCAGCATGGATTTTTGTCGCAATCGGCGCATACAAAGGGTTATGAGGATAAACCGTTTTTCTTCAGTTGATCTGAAGAAAAACGGTTTTTTTTCATACGAAAAACGCCTACTCAGTTCAGAGTAGGCGAAGGTATCAAAACGGACTCACCGTTTTGCCGTTTGTGTTTTATTTAGCTTCGATAATGCTTGCTCATAGCGATCCAGTACGCGATCTGCAACCGGTTTCAGCTCTTTTGAAAGCACAGCGAATTGCAATTCACGCGATCGTGTCGATCGGTTCATAGCATTCCCCATGGTAATTCCTCCTTACGTCATTCAACCTACTGTTTTATAGCCGCAAGGAGTATATTCCCATGAGATATTTCAATCAAACGTCATTCAACACATTAAAGTGCAAAATGAGTATTTAATTGTTCACTTTCAAGACGGTTGCCGATGAAGAACTCACCAAACTCACCGTACTTCGCGCTGACTTCATCAAAACGCATTTCGTAGACGATTTTCTTAAACTGAAGAATATCGTCTGAGAAGAGCGTGACGCCCCATTCCCAATCGTCGAATCCAGTTGATCCACCGATGATTTGCTGAATTTTTCCAGCGTAACTCCGACCGATCATCCCGTGACGATACATGAGCTCTTTACGTTTCTCCATCGAGAGCGTGTACCAGTTGTCGCCATCGCGACGTGACTTGCTCATCGGATAGAAGCAGATGTGCTTCGCTTGCGGCAGAATCGGATAGAGACGATCACGCACGTACGGATTTTCGTATGGGTTCCCTTCGCCTGAACCACGGTACGTACCGAGTTCGACGACAGAGACGTAAGAGTACGTCGGGATCAAGTAATCATAGAGATCAAGTTTCTGCATTTTGACTTCGACGTCTTGGATTTGTTCCATCGTTGGACGAAGAACCATCAAGACGAGATCAGCTTTTTGACCGATGATTGTATAGAGTGCGTGGCTTCCGTCTTTTGTCGCTTCGACATCAGAAAGCTCTGAGAGGAAAGCTTGGAACTCTTCAATCATGCGCGCGCGGTCTGTCGCGTCGATTTGTTTCAAGCGTGACCAATCGATCCGGCGGAAATCATGTAATGTATACCAGCCGTCGAGTGTTTCAGCGGCTTGTTGCGTAGCAGTCGGTTCAGATGTTTGATGTTGCATGGGATGACCTCCTGAGTCTGAAATAAGTTGTCTTTTTCCATATCCTATCTTATCACATTCTATGGATGGGCTTCGCCCAAAAAGGTCTTTGTCCATGAAGTCGTAACACATGAAAAAAGCAGAGAGTGGGTAAAAGGGGAAGGGGAGATTATTTTGCTTGGAAATAGTCTCTGTATCATTCTTGAAAATGACTGTAATAGTCGATTAATATGGCTTCAGTGCTTTTGTTAGATAACTTTTTTGCAAATTGTTTTAATAACGATTGAGAACTGTGTATAATAAACGATGGAAAAGAAAATCGATCAAATCGACGACGTCGTGTTTACCTAAAAAGGAGAGAAACTCATGCAATTATTCGATATGTTAGAACAAAAGATTAAAGCGCACCAACCGAAAATCGTCTTCCCAGAAGGAATTGACGCGCGTGTTCTTGGCGCAGCTGTCCGTTTGAAGAAAGACGGTCTCGTCACACCGGTCGTCATCGGACCACGTGTACAAATCGAAGAAACAGCAACAGCAAACGGAATCGATGTCACTGGACTTGATACGATTGATCCTGCTTCTTACGCTGGAATTGATGAGCTCGTCGCATCGTTCGTTGAGCGCCGTAAAGGGAAAGCAACTGAAGAGCAAGCACGTGCTGTCATCTTAAAAGACGTGAACACGTTCGGTACGATGCTCGTTCACACAGGACAAGCAGAAGGTCTTGTATCGGGAGCAATGCACGCAACAGGCGATACAGTTCGTCCAGCACTTCAAATCATCAAAATGCAAGAAGGCTATAAAAAAACATCAGGCGTCTTCATCATGGTACGTGACGAAGAGCAATACGTCTTTGCAGACTGCGCGATCAACATCGCACCGGATGCAAACGATCTAGCAGAGAACGCAATCGCATCTGCGAAAACAGCGAAAACATTCGGTATCGATCCGAAAGTGGCATTGCTTAGCTTCTCGACAAAAGGTTCAGCAAAATCACCAGAGACAGAGCGTGTCGTTGAAGCAACTCGTATTGCTAAAGAACGTGCACCGGAGCTTGCAATCGATGGCGAACTTCAATTCGATGCTGCATTCGTTCCAAGCGTCGCGAAATCAAAAGCACCAGAATCAGATGTCGCAGGTCAAGCGAACGTCTTCATCTTCCCAAGTCTTGAAGCTGGAAACATTGGCTACAAAATCGCCCAGCGTCTTGGTGGATTCGAAGCAATCGGTCCGATCCTTCAAGGTTTGAACAAACCGGTCAACGATCTTTCACGCGGTTGTAACGAAGAGGATGTCTACAAACTCGCGATCATCACGGCAGCACAAGCGGTCGAAGAACGCCAAGCCTAAGCATGGTGTGAAAAAGTCTTTACTTTTTCGCTAAACCCCGTACAATGGTACACATCACGAAAATCACGAAACGTAAACGTATAGCAACGCTCGTATAATAGTGGGAATTGGCCCACGAGTCTCTACCGGATCGCCGTAACGGTCCGACTACGGGTGGTGAGTTACTGCTCTCTTTTTTGACGTACAGTGGCTGCCCCCGGGTAGCGGCTGTACGTTTTTTCGTTTTTAAAGAGGAGAATGCATGTATGAAACGTCTACACGACATGATTAATCAAGAGGGAATCGTCTTATCGGATCAAGTATTGAAAGTGGATGCCTTTTTAAACCACCAGGTCGACCCGACCTTGATGTGGGAAATCGCCTATGAGTTCATGGACCGCTTCCAAGATGCCGGGATCACGCGGATTTTGACAATCGAAGCAGGTGGTATTGCCCCGGCAATGATGACGGCGCTCCGTTTAGGTGTACCAATGGTCTATGCCCGTAAGACGAAATCCGTCACCTTGAATGAAGGGACGATTTCAGCTGAAGTCTTCTCGTTTACGAAACAACAGACGAGTACGATTACGGTTGCAGAAAAATACCTGCAACCAGGTGAGCGTGTCTTGATCATTGACGATTTCCTCGCAAACGGGGAAGCGGCATTTGGTCTTGCTCGCCTCGTTGAACAGGCAGGTGCAGAAGTTGCCGGTTTTGGAATCGTCATTGAAAAGTCGTTCCAACCGGGACGTCAAAAACTGATCGACGCTGGATTCCGCGTCGAGTCACTCGCTCGCGTGGAGTCGTTGAAGGACGGAAAAGCGACGTTCGTCAATTCGGTGACCATATGAGACTATCAAACTTCAAAGCCGCTAGTCTCGGACTTCAGCATGTGCTTGCGATGTACACCGGAGCAGCTGTTGTTCCGCTGATCGTCGGGAGTGCGATCGGATTGTCGGGAGAAGAACTCGCTTATTTAGTGGCGATTGATCTTTTCATGTGTGGCGTAGCGACCTTATTACAAGTACTCGTCACGAAATACACAGGTGTCGGTCTTCCTGTCGTGCTCGGTTGTACCTTCACGGCAGTCGGTCCGATGATCGCGATCGGTAGTCTTCAAGGGATCACGGCGATTTACGGTGCTTTGATTGCGAGTGGGCTGATCATTCTCGTCATCTCAGGCTGGTTCAGTAAGATTGCAGTCCTGTTTCCGCCAGTCGTCCTTGGTTCTGTCGTGACGATCATCGGCATTTCCTTGATTCCGGCTGCGATCAATGACATCGGAGGCGGACAGGGCGCGAAGGACTTTGGTGACGCACGTTATCTCGGACTCGCTGGACTGACGATCGTCTTGATTTTAATCTTGAATCGCTATGGAACTGTTTTCTCAAAAGCAGCAGCCGTCTTGATTGCTGTGATGATCAGTACACTCGTTGCGTTCGGAATGGGGATGATCGACTTCAGTCCGGTGGCGGAAGCGTCATGGTTCCAAATGGTGACACCGTTTTACTTCGGTGTACCGACATTCAATGCGACCGCTATCTTGACGATGACGCTCGTGGGTCTCGTCTCGATGGTCGAATCGACAGGTGTATTCTTGACACTTGGTGAGATCACGGATCGTCGCTTGACGGATAAGGATCTAGCGCGTGGCTACCGGGCAGAAGGGGTTGCAACGATCGTTGGCGGTATCTTCAATAGTTTCCCGTATACGACCTACAGCCAAAACGTCGGTCTGGTTCAGTTGACTGGCGTGAAGACACGTAAAGTCATCTTATTTGCGGGCGGATTTTTAATCTTGCTCGGCTTCTTACCAAAAGTGGCGACGTTTACGACATTGATTCCAAAACCCGTCCTGGGTGGGGCAATGTTGATCATGTTCGGAACAGTCGCAGCGAGCGGGATTCGTATTCTGTCCCGGGTCGATTTCTCGAAAAATGAACACGTCATCACGGTGGCACTCGCGCTCGGAATTGGTTTAGGAATCAGCATGAATCCGGAGATCGTAGCCGGTCTCCCGTCACAAATCCGTGTCTTGACGGATAGCCCAATCGTCGCGGGATCGCTGACGGCATTATTACTGAATGGCATCTTCCGATTGACCGGGAAGTCCGAGACAGCAGATGTACCACTTGCTAAAGTTGATTAACAATTGTAACTTTCCGAAAGGAGCCATCCTGTATACTATTTAGTAGCAGATGGTTCCTTTTTTTATATTGCTATTGTAATCAGAATATTCCGAGTATGTGGATTTGGTGAGAAATATTGGATGAAAACGTTTACAAAATCGACACATCTTCTTTATACTGACAACGTAGCGGTACGGGGAACTGCTAAGAAACAAACAGAGACGGGAAGGACGTCGTAAAAATGAAACAACAGACAGAGTTGAATCGGGGACTGGAAGAACGTCATATTACACTAATGTCGCTGGGGGCGGCAATCGGTGTCGGACTCTTCCTCGGGTCAGCGAAAGCGATCCAACTGGCAGGTCCAGGGATCTTACTTGGTTATCTGATCGGTGGTATTATCATCTTCATCATCATGCGAGCACTTGGGGAGCTTGCGGTGCGGGAGCCGGTAGCTGGTAGTTTTGCGGAGTATGCCCGGAAGTATGTCAGTCCATTAGCTGGTTTTTTAACAGGTTGGAATTATTGGTTACTCTGGATTTTTACGTGTATGGCGGAAATCACAGCAGTCGGTATTTACATGAAAGTATGGTTCCCGGATTCCCAGGGCTGGGTATGGGCACTAGCAGCACTTGTCTTGATGACGAGCATCAACTTCATTGCTGTTAAATTTTATGGTGAATTCGAATTTTGGTTTGCGTTGATTAAAATCGTCGCGATCGTCGCCATGATCATCTTAGGAACTTTGACGATCGTCATTGGTCTTGGGAACGGCGGCACACCAGTTGGGATTTCGAACCTGTGGTCACATGGTGGATTCCTACCGAACGGGTTCACTGGTGTACTTCTTGCCATGCAGATGGTCATGTTTGCGTTCTTAGGAATTGAAGTGATTGGGGTCACAGCAGGGGAAGCGAAGAACCCGAAGAAAACGATTCGAAAAGCCGTTAACAACGTCTTCCTTCGGATTTTAGTATTCTACATCGGGGCGCTCTTCGTCATTTTATCGATTTATCCGTGGGATCAAGTTGGTGCAAATAACAGTAGTCCGTTCGTATTACTATTTCAATCGCTCGGTATTGAGTCAGCAGCCGGCATCATCAACTTTGTTGTCTTAACGGCAGCACTCTCGTCATGTAACTCGGGTATCTTCTCGACAGCCCGGATGATGATGAACTTATCCGAGAACAGTGAAGCACCACGTCGCTTCTCGAAAATCTCGAAAAACGGTGTTCCAGCACTGGCGACGATTCTTTCAGGTGTCGCATTGCTAGTTGGTGTCGCCTTGAACTACTTCTTACCGGAAGATGTTTTTGCAATCGTAACGAGTATCGCGACGTTCGGAGCCGTCTGGACGTGGGCGATGATTCTGATCGCTCAGATGCGGGCACGGAAGGTACATGGTTCAGCAGAATTTGCTGTTCCGTTCTTCCCGATTGCCAATTACATTGCCCTCGCGGCACTTGCCGGTGTCATCGTCTTGATGGCATTTGATGCAAGTACGCGCATTGCTTTGGTCGTTGGACCACTGTGGTACGCAATTCTGATTGCTGTCTATTATGCACGGGGAATGCATAAGGAGACACGTCAGTCGATTCGGAAAGCATCAGGAGAATAATAAAACGGGCGGATCCGGAAACGGGTTCGCTTTTTCATCACTTCGTATCAAACGGTTTCGTTTTGTTTTAACGATAGATTTGCTACACTTACGACAGAACCATACAGGAGGTCATACGAGATGAAAACGATTCATGTAGACGAGTTACAAGAGCGATTAGAGGCAGGCGAAGCGTTGCACGTCGTCGACGTCCGTGAGCAGGATGAATACGATGCAGGACACATTCCGAACGTCCGCTTCCTTCCGATGTCTGAGATCGGCGAACGCTATACGGAGTTGCAAGAAGGTGAAACCTACTACTTGATCTGCAAAGCAGGCGGACGGAGCGAAAACGTCGGTCGTTTCCTCGAGCAGTACGGATATGATATTGTCAACGTCGAAGGCGGTATGATGAACTGGAAAGGCGATCAAGAAGCATAAGGGTAAGCGTTATCAAGGAAGACGACTCGAAATGAGTCGTCTTTTTTCATGTGAACGAGTACACGTTTATCGATTTTTCTATGAACATTTTTCGTTATTCTTCCGATAGAGAAGGTAGAATAGCGAGTCCTTGCACTCGAGAATGGAGTGACACATGGAACAAAAGATCAAACGAACGATGAGCATCAAACAAAAATTAATTCTGACATCGATTCTCTTATTAGTAATTCCAGCGCTCGTGATCGGATTTGTTGCCTACAATCAGGCGAAACAAACGATGACGGAGCAAATTCTGCAATCGGCACATGGTGGAGTCGATCGGATGAACGATGAGATCCAGAACATCATTGATCCGATGCGACGCGATGTCGCCTTTTTTGCGGACCGGATTGACGGCACGCTTTATCAAAAAGGAAAACCGAATGCAGCGTTAAAAGAAAAAATGACAGAATATCTCGACATGCATCCGCAAGCAGCGAACATTTACTTCGCGACGACGGAAGGGGATATGAACATTTTCCCGGAACAGGTCATGCCAGAGGATTACGATCCACGTGAACGCTCGTGGTATCAATCAGCGGAAGCTGCTGGCGGAAAAGTCGTCATCACCGATCCGTACGTTGATGCTGCCTCGAACAAGATGATGGTGACACTGTCGCAGACGACCGGCAACGGGAAAGGTGTCGTGGCGGTTGATGTCGATGTCGACCGGATCGCGGAAATCGCAAAAAAGATTAAAATCGGTAAAGAAGGTTATGTCACGATTCTCGATTCGAATAAAAAATTCGTCACTCATCCGACACTGAAACCAGGTGAGAAGGCGACAGGGAACTGGGTCGCCCCCCTCTATGCGGAGCCAGCCGGACAATTTTCTTATGAATTTGAAAATGAAGGCAAACAGATGGACTTCATGACGAACGACCTGACGAAGTGGAAGGTTGCCGGAACCCTGTACGATCAAGAAATCACAGATGCGACGTCAAGTATTCTTTGGACGACGCTTGCTGTCATCGGTGGGATGTTACTCATTGCGGCGGTCTTCATTTACTTCATTCTTCGCTCGATCCTCCGCCCACTCGGTCATTTGACACGTGGAGCAGAACGGATTCAATCTGGTGATTTGACGGAACCAGTCATCGTTGAATCAAACGATGAGGTTGGGCAAGTCGCGCAAAGCTTTAACGTCATGGTCGACTCACTCCGCTCGATCATCATCAATCTTGATCAGTCGATCACACAAGTGGCCGGTTCGTCGCAGGAATTAATGGCGAACTCTGCCCAGACGACGTCCGCATCGGAACAAATTGCGGGATCGATTCAACAGGTCGCAGCAGGGGCGGATCAATCGAAGCGTCAACTTGATGCGAACGCTGTTTCGTTACAGTCGATTACAGCCGGCATCATGCGGATCGCTGAGAGCTCGACCGATGTGTCAGAGCTATCACGTTCAACGGCAACAGAAGCCGAGAACGGAACAGTTGCTGTCCTGCAGAATGTCCAGCAGATGAAAGAAATCGATGCCTCCGTTCAAAACTTTGGTGGTGTCATCAGCTCACTCGCACATCGTTCGAATGAAATCGGGAAAATCGTCGATGTCATCAACGGCATTGCCGAACAAACGAATTTATTGGCACTGAACGCGGCGATTGAAGCAGCACGGGCAGGCGAAAACGGAAAAGGCTTTGCCGTCGTTGCAAGTGAAGTGCGTAAACTAGCAGAGCAGTCACAGGATTCAACGAAGCAGATTGCACAGCTGATTCAAAACATCAAGCAGGAGACAGATCAGTCAGTCACGATGATGAAAGAAGTATCAGGACAGACGAAAGCCGGTTTATCGACGACAGAAGCATCAGCAGAACGATTCCAGAAGATTCTCGAACGGACGCAAGAGATGACACCGCGAATCGAAGATGTGACAGCAACTGTCGAGGAAATCGCAGCGAACGTTCAAGAGGTTTCTGCCTCTGCAACCGAAATCGCACATATCGCGCAAGAGAATTCATCGGCGTCGAAACAAGTCGCAGCGACGACAGAAGAACAGTTGAGTGCGATGGAAGAGATTTCGCAATCAGCCAAAGCATTATCCGATATGGCGGAAGAATTACAGGTTCTCGTTGCCCGTTTCCGTGTTTAAGCCATCGATTATACAAAGCAAGGAAGCTAGTCTTCCTTGCTTTTTTTTGTCTGTCACCATTTTGTGACGAACTGAACAAATAGCTTGGAATCCTTGTGAATCCGGGCTTGAGATGGTACTAAATCGGGAATTTAATAAATATCTAAACACTTCGAAGGAGGTGGGTGCGATGAAGCAGTTACGCAAGATGAGAGAGTGGAGTGAAGCGGGGCTTTTGGACGAAGCAACCGTCAAACGAATCGTCGATTACGAGAACAATCGTAAGGAAAAGCAACGTCTACCGCTCTTGTTGATTGTAGGGGGTACGTTCGTCGTATTGGCTGTGTTCAGCTTTTTAGCCGCCAACTGGCAAGTCATGCCGGTCGGATGGAAAATCGGACTTGTCGTAGCACTCATGTGGAGCTGTTACGTCATGGCGGATCTTTCGGAACGTCGGAGTATGTTGCATCCGATTGTCTTCCGAATCGGTGGAATCCTAGCGTTTGGCGCCTCGATTCTCGTCGTTGTTCAAAGTTTCCACTTGCCGATGGAAGGATCATTACTCGGATGGTGTGTGTTTGTCGCCGCGTTAGCGCATTATGTGCTTTGGCGTCATGAAGCATACGGTGTCGTCGCCTTCCTTTCCGGATGGACGATCTTCACGAGTCTCGGTGGTTTTGGTCAAGAACAGGCGAGTTATCTCGACTGGATATCGTTCGGTCTGATGGTCGTGCTGTCGTTCAGTTGGTTTTACTTCAGCCAACGTCTGCCATCGCTTTTGTTTAGCTGGCTGTTTCTCTTCTTCAGTGGTCTCTCCTTGTTTCTCCTTGTATCATATGACGGATTCCTGTGGCCGGTCTGGACGCTATTTTTACTCGTTCCAGTTCTTTGGCTTGTTCGTGAGGAGTCCAATCGTCGGATCGTCGAAATGGTCTATCTGGTCGTTGCTGCCATCAGTTCGATCGTCTATCTGTCTGTACGTGCGGAATCAAATGCCGCATTACCATCTATGACAGAAGCGATTCTGCTAGCTATCGTATCCATCGGATTAGGAATTTTCCTCTATCAAAAACGTCGCTCCTTATTGTTTATCGTTCCGCTTGGATTCGTCGGAGTCCTGTGGCTCGATGAACAGGCAATTCTACTCGCCATCCTCGTTGAACTATCGGCGCTAGTCTATTTGTTGTATCAAGAACGCCGTCATGCGGTCGTCTGGCCAGCCTTTCTCTATTTCATTCTCGTTCAAATCGCGATATACGTCATCTATGCGTGGGATCGGTTGAACATGTCCTTATTTTTCCTCATCGGTGCGCTACTCATCTTCCTATTATCCGGTATCTTATGGTGGTTACGCCGTAGAGGAGGTGTGGCGTCATGAAACGCTATCTCATGCCCGTATTGCAGACGTGCGTCGTCGGTCTGTTGATTGTCAGTTTTTTTGCGACCTCCTGGTTCGGAACATCGTACCGTTTTCGGGCAGAACCGTTTGATCCGTTTGATCCCGTTTACGGCGAATACGTGATGCTGCAGTATCCGGATTTAAAACCAGGTCCGACGATTCAAAATGGGCGTGTCTATGTCAGCTTCAAGACCGATGCTTCTGGTTATGCTCAAATCGACCGGATTTCGAATGAACGATTCTTCGGAAGTGTCGCCGGCGACTATTACGATCAATACGTGTCGATTCCACAATTGACGCAGTATTATGTCGAACAGGGAAGCGGAAAACAATATGAAAAAGCAAAAGCACTGGAAGTCCGTGCGGATGTGTCACCATGGGGAACGATCCGGACGACGAATTTAAAAATTTCTGAGTAAAAAACCTTGCGTCAGGAATGAAACGGTTGTACTATTAATTTAAATTTTCAGACAACTAAATCTGCATGCGTAGACGGGAAGAGTAAAGTGATCAGAAATCGATAGAGAGTCTCTGTTGCTGGAAATGAGACGATTTCGTCATTTGAAGATGGTCCCGGAGCAGTCGGAAGAACGTGAACCGTGTTCATCAGTAGAACCGACCGGTAGGACGGATACCGTTAGCATTCCAGGGAGTCTCGTACTCCTAGAGGTGGCTGAACGTGAGTTGAGCCATGAACGAAGGTGGTACCACGTGATCAGACATCACGTCCTGAGAGATAAGGGCGTGGTGTCTTTTTTGTGGGGACGTCCGCGCAGGAGGAGGATGACGAGATGGCAGAAGCATTGGTATTGCAATCAGACTTTGGCGTGAGTGACGGGGCAGTGAGTGCGATGTATGGGGTTGCCCATAGCATCAATCCAGAGATTCGGATTTTTGATTTGACGCACGACATTCCGCCCTTCCACATTTGGGAAGCGTCCTATCGGTTACTGCAGACGGTACCGTACTGGACGGAGCAAACGGTGTTCGTTTCTGTCGTTGATCCAGGTGTCGGATCGAGTCGAAAGAGTGTCGTCGCGCGGACGCATGCGAATCAATACATCATCACACCAGATAACGGAACGTTGACGCATCTTTGGCAAGCCGGATACATTGCTGAAGTGAGGCAACTCGATGATCGACGGCATCGCTTACCTCGAATGGGTGAATCGTATACGTTTCACGGACGAGATATCTTTGCCTTCACGGGTGCTCGGTTATCGAGCCATGTCATCACCTTCGAGGAAGTAGGACCCGTTTTACCTGCTTCGGACATCGTCTTGCTCGACCGGACACTTGCCTCGTCGTCAGATACCGGTGTTACCGGTATCGTCGAGATTCTCGATGTTCGCTTCGGAAATGTCTGGACGAATATTCCGGTCGCTCTCGTTCGTCAGGCGGGTCTCGACATCGGTAGCCACGTCAAGGTAACGATTTCGTACCGAGAACGGATTGTTTACGAACAAACACTGCTCTTTGGTCATTCGTTCGCCGATGTGCCGGTTGGTTCAGGCGTCGTCTACATCAACTCGCTGGATCAGATTGCTCTTGCCTTGAATCAAGGTTCGTTTGCGCATGCATTTGAGGTTGGAATCGGAAATGATTGGAGTGTTAACGTACAACATATTAAAGGAGGAGATCGAACATGAAAGGATTTACGACAAAACAGATCGTCGCAACCGGGATCGGAGCAGCAGTATTCATCATTTTAAGTCGATTCGCTGTGATTCCGACAGGCGTACCGAACACGTCAATCGAGACATCCTATGCATTTCTCGCATTCATGGCAGTTTTGTTCGGACCAGTCACAGCCGGTTTGATTGGTTTAATCGGTCATGGATTAAAAGATGCGATTTTATATGGATCCCCGTGGTGGAGCTGGGTCATCGTATCCGGGTTCGTCGGCTTTGGCATCGGATTGATCGCTAACCGGATTCGTCTAGAAGAAGGCGGATTGACGACACGTAAAATCGTCTTATTCAATGTCACACAAGCCATCGTGCAAGCGATCGGTTGGATCATCATTGCACCGGTACTCGATATCTTAATTTACACGGAGCCAGCGAACAAAGTCTTCGTCCAAGGGGCTGTCGCTGCGACATCGAACATCTTGACGGTCGGTGACATTGGAACGTTGTTGCTCGTCACCTATGCGAAAACAAGAAGTAAAGCAGGCAGCTTGAAACGCGAAGCTTGACCGAATGAGCTATGATCCTGTGCGAAGAGACGGCAGGATCATAGCTCATTTAGCTTGGGGGGGAGAAGGACATGACAAACGTAATCGAATTTCAGGATTTTTCATTTACATATCGGAGTCAGTCGGAACCGACACTCCGACAGATTCAGTTAACGATTCAAGCAGGCGAACGCATCTTAATCGTGGGACCGTCGGGTTCAGGAAAAAGTACGCTCGCCCAGTGCATCAATGGGTTGATTCCGTTCTCGTACCCGGGAACGTGGGAAGGACAGGTCCTGATCAAGGATCAGGATGCCCGGGAGTTATCGTTATTTGATCGTTCGCTGCATATTGGAACGGTGTTACAGGATCCAGATGCGCAGTTCGTTGGTTTATCGGTTGGCGAAGACATCGCCTTTGCGCTCGAAAATAAACAGACTGGGCGACCGGAAATGCAGGAGATCGTCGAACGTGTCGCACGGATGACGGATGTCGAGACGCTCTTGCAAGCACGATTGAATGATCTATCAGGAGGACAACGACAACGGGCGGCATTAGCCGGAGTCCTCGTGGAAGATGCGGACATCTTACTGTTTGATGAGCCGCTCGCGAATCTCGATCCAGTAGCGGGACAAGAGGCGATGACGCTTATGGATCGACTGCAACGTGATACGAATCGCACATTGATTGTCGTCGAACATCGGATCGAGGATGTACTCGTCATTCCGTTTGACCGCATCATCGTCATGGTCGATGGCGAAATCATCGCTGATGATCATCCGGATGTCATCTTAAGTAACGGAAAACTGCAAGAAGCGATCTTGCGTGAACCTCTCTATGTCAGTGCCGCACGCTGGGCTGGGCTTGCCGTTCAACCTTCAGATCAGCCGAGCCGCATCGATCCCTTTTTAAAGCGATTCAACCAGACGAACGTGTTAGAGCGTTTAGAGAAAGCACCCCAAAAAGAGGTTGCAACCTCTACTTCATTGCTTGAACTCAATCAGTTGGCGTTTCATTATCGTCAAGGAACGCCGGTGCTTGAGAATGTGACGGCGACTTTTCAAAAAGGAACACTGACGACGATCGTTGGTCAGAATGGTGCCGGAAAATCCACGCTTGCGAAAGTGTTGAGTGGTTACCAACGGACGACAGGTGGTCGGATCCTGCTTGACGGAATCGACATCACGAACCAATCGATCGCAGAGCGAGCAGGAACGATCGGATTCGTTCTGCAAAATCCGAATCATATGATTTCGAAGCACCTCGTGCAGGAGGAAATCCGCTACGGGATGCAGGCGCTCGGACTGAGTGAGGCGGAAGAAAACGAGCGTCTCGAGCAGACATTACGTCGTTGCGGATTATATCCGTTTCGTAATTGGCCGATCCAAGCACTGAGTTTTGGTCAGAAGAAACGAGTGACGATTGCTTCGATTCTCGTTCGACGACCGGATATCTTGATTCTCGATGAACCAACAGCCGGTCAAGATTATCGGCATTATTCGGATATGATGGACTTTTTAGAAGGATTGAAGCAGGGCGGAATGACGTTACTCATCATCACGCACGACATGCATCTCGTCTTAGAATACAGCGATCAAGTCTGCCTCGTGCAAGCTGGGCGTATCCGTTATGCTGGACCATCATTTGGACTGCTGAATCAAGAACAATTGCTGCATCATGCCCATTTAAAACAAACATCGCTCTTTACGCTAGCGCAACACCTCGAAGTCGATCCGGAACGATTCGTCGAGTCCGTGATTACGGCGGAGCGAAAGGAGCGGGAACAATGGCTGTAGAAATGCTTGGCTATATTGAAAAAACGTCACCGATTCATCGATTGACGGGAACGACGAAACTGATCGGATTCTTATTATTTACGACAGCAACGATGTTCACCTATGATACACGTGTCTTACTTGTAATGGGGTTAGTCAGTATCGTGTTATTCCGATTGTCGCGTATCCAGTTTCGGGAAGTCCGCTTCGTCTTGATCTTTACAGCGATTTTCGTCCTGATTAATGCGCTCGCTGTTTATCTGTTCGAACCAGAGCAGGGCGTGGCAATCTACGGATCGCGCCACGTCTTATTTGAAGGCATCGGGCGCTTTACGGTAACGGCAGAACAGTTGTTTTATCTGTTTAATCTCATCTTAAAATACAGTGTGATCGTTCCGATTGCCGTGTTGTTTCTCGTCACGACCCATCCGACGGAATTCGCTTCTTCATTGAATCGGATTGGTGTTCCGTATAAAATCGCCTTTGCAGTTTCCTTAGCACTCCGTTACATTCCAGACGTACAAGCGGATTTTCGGACGATCGCGAATGCTCAAGAAGCACGAGGGATTGCTGTCTCACACGGCTCCCTTTGGCAACGGGCACGTAATAGTATCCAGATTTTACTTCCCTTGCTATTTACGAGTTTGGAGCGGATTGAGACCGTCAGTAATGCGATGGATCTCCGTGGATTCGGTGCCGGACGAAAGCGGACGTGGTACAACCAACAGACGATGACACGAATCGATTATGTCGCGATTGGCTGTGTGCTACTTTTGACGGTTTTGTCATTCGTCGTCACTTTCTATGATGGTAATCGCTTTTATAATCCGTTTTAAAAATGAGATACGAAAAAGGCAGTGGATGCGTCCACTGCCTTTTGTCATATGACCAATCCGCTTACGCAGATCGTTTTTGATTTTCCCAACGTGGTGAATTCAACAGTTCAATCCATTTCTTGACGGCTGAGATCGTGATGACGATCGCGAGCAGTCCCATCGTTACGGACAAGACCGTATTCAAGATGCTGAAACCTGGAGAATCGGGATTCGCATAGACGTTTGCGACCATCCAGATATCCGCGAACGTTACTGTGATCAGAAGATAGACGAGCGGGATGAACGTCGTCAGGGCATAGATTTTTTTGTCGGCGATTTTCAAGATGATCGTCGTTCCGATGATCAAGCCAATCGACGCCATCAGCTGATTCGATACCCCGAATAATGCCCAAATTGAACCAATGTCACCCGAAAACAGGAGATAGCCCCAGAAGAACGTCCCGAGTGCCGAAGCGAAGATCGCACCTGGAATCCAGTCGACACGTTTGAGTGGTTTGTAGAACTCCCCGAAGAAATCTTGAATCAAGTAACGGGCGACGCGTGTTCCTGCATCGATTGCGGTTAAGATGAAGACCGCTTCGAATAGAATGACGAATTGGAAGAAGAATCCGGCAATCTCTTTGAACCACGGGATGGCGCGGAAGATGAATGTCATACCGACGGCGAGTGAGACGGCACCACCTGTTCGACCTGCCAGATCGAGACCGATTTCACGGGATAAATCATCAAGATAGACCGTGCTCATACCAAGCGTCGCGAATACTTCTGGTGTTGAGTTGATGGCGAAGTAATCACCGACTTCAAGCGATGTCGCAGCGATCAATGCCATGACGGCAACAAGACATTCGACAAGCATAGCACCGAAGGCAACGGGTTTGATGTCGCTCCATCGATTGATCATCTTCGGTGTCGTACCAGAACCAACGAAGGCGTGGAAACCAGATATCGCACCACAGGCAATCGTGATCGAGATGAATGGCCAGACTGGACCAGCGATGATTGGACCACCACCATCAACGAACTTCGTGAATGCTGGGAATCGAATGTCCGGGTTGATGATGAAGACACCAACGATCAAAGCAAGAAAGACACCGATTTTCATAAAACTCGATAAATAGTCGCGAGGTGCGAGTAAGAGCCAAACTGGCAGTGCAGCAGCAAAGAACGCATAAATCGGTAAAGCAATCGCGAGTTGACGGGATGAAAGGTCGAACCAGTCACCGATGAATGTTTCCGTCAACTGAGGACCGAAACCAATCGCAGCTAGAATAAGTAAAAAACCAACTGTTGAAGCAAGTGCTAGATTGCCACCTTTACGTAAGTAAATCCCAACGAACATCGCGATCGGAATCGTCGAGAAGACAGCGAATGTACCCCATGGGTTATGTTCAAGTGCGTGCAAGACGACCATCGATAGACCGGCCATCGTGATCGTGATGATGAAGAGCATCGCCAGACCGGCACAAAAACCAGCGACTGGTCCCAGCTCTTTTTTAGCGACTTCAGACAGCGATTGACCGTCTTGGCGCATCGAGGCAAAAAGAACAACCATATCATGGACCGCTCCACCGATGACGGCACCGATTAAGAGCCACAGTAAGCCGGGGAGATATCCGAACTGAGCAGCAAGGACAGGTCCGACG
Source organism: Exiguobacterium acetylicum DSM 20416 (assembly GCF_000702605.1). Lineage (NCBI taxonomy): Bacteria > Bacillati > Bacillota > Bacilli > Caryophanales > Exiguobacterium > Exiguobacterium acetylicum. The sequence goes on from NZ_JNIR01000001.1 coordinate 2,969,738, forward strand.
AGTGGACCGGCAGCAGCGATTGCCGCAAAATGGTGTCCGAACGAGACCCATTTGTTCGTTGGGACGTAATCTTTTCCATCCGCTAATTTATGAGCGGGCGTTTCGCGATCATCTTTGATTTTTAAGACTTTCGCAGCCATGAACGTTCCGTAGAGACGATACGCGATTAATAAGATACAGATGACAGCAATAACGATTGGAGTAGCGCTCATCTAAAATTCCTCCTCTTGAATGAACTATGATGGATTTAGTATACAAGTTATGGAAGCGCTTTCTTTGATTTTTAGATGAGTTGTCGGTTTCGTTCGATGAAAGGTTGAAAATGGACCTTGAATCACAAAAAAGAAGCGCTCAAATACCGAGCGCTTCTTTCAGTAGTTTGACATACGTCCGACTGACTGGCACATCAATCTGATGAATTTTTAAATTATAGGCTCCGTTGAACCAAGGTTCGATTGCATCGATTGCTGATAAGTTGACGAGGTACGAGCGGTGAACCCGTAAAAAGCGATGATCTTGAAGCTTTCGTTCGAGTTCGAGTAAAGTCTCGTTCGATGGATACGCCTCATGTTCCGTGACGATCTTCGTCTTCCCGTTCTCAGCGACGATGTAATCGATATCTTGAGGAGACAATAATTTCAGTTGTTCGCCCGTCTCAACGGCTAAACGTTCAAGTCGAGGTGCTTTTTTCGGAAGCGGTCGCGCAACTTTTTCAATCGCACGGACAATCCGTGCCGGATCATACGGTTTCAAGATGTAATCATAGGCATTGAGCTCAAACGCTTCAAGCGCATGAGCATCATATGCCGTCACAAACAAAAGAGCTGGTGGACGTGGCATCGATTTCAAGCGTTTGGCGACTTCAAGACCACTTCCGTCCGTTAGCTCGATATCGAGAAAGACTAAGTCGGGTTGAAGGGAGCGAACGAGTCGTTCGGCTTCCTCGACACTGCCGGTTTCCCCGACGACTTCAAGACCGGCTGCGGTCACGTGATAACGGAGCTCGTCGCGTGCGAGCGGTTCATCTTCAATCAACAAGGTGCGCATGCTGGATCTCCTTTCTGAGTTCAATCGGGAGACGAATCGCGATCGTTGTGCCGTTTTGACCGTCACTCGTGATCGTAAACTGTCCCTTTTCACCATATAAACTTCGAATCCGTTCTGCCGTATTAAATAATGCGGTACCGGTGCCCGAGGACGGAACGACTTCTCGACCGAGACGAGCAAGGCGCGAAGCGTCAATGCCGCGTCCGTTATCGACGACTTCGAGACACAGCTGGTCTGCCTCACACCATGCCGTCACACCGACATATCCTGTCTGTTCTGAAGAAAACGCATGAAGGAATGCATTTTCGATCAACGGTTGTAAGATGAACGGTGGAACGAGTAAAGCCGTCGTCTCGTCTGCTAAATCGATATCAAGAAACGGACGATTCGGAAAACGAGCGGCTTCAAGCGATGTGTATGCTTCGATGTGTTCGAGTTCCTTTTGGAGCGGAATTTTTGTCGATCGTGCGCCTTGGAGGTTACTACGGAAGAAGGTCGACAATTCAAGCAACAAGGTGCGTGCCTGTTCGACATCCGTCCGGCACAGTGCATAAATCGTATTAATCGCATTAAACAGGAAGTGGGGATGAATTTGTGCTTCAAGTGCCCGAATCTCGGCATCCTTCAGTAAACCGGCTTGACGCTCTGCGTTCCCGAGTGCCAGTTGTGTCGAGAACAGTTTCGCTAATCCTTCGATGAGTTCGACTTCAACCGCGTCGAGTAATTCGGCATGCGGATAATAGACTTTCAACGTCCCGATCGTCGTTTCTCCGACGATCAGCGGAGCAATGATTCCTGCTTGGAGTGGACAATCACGTACGGGACAGCCGATATCCAGTCGTTCCGTCACAAGACGGACTTGTCCGTCTTGCAAGACATGCTCGGTCGGTTTCGTCGTCCAGTGACTCCCAGCTTGATGGTGGTCGCTCCCGATACCGATATGGGCCAGGATGACGGAACGATCTGTCAGTGAGACGGCTTCGGCTCGCGTTTGCTGCAACAGAATTTCCGCGACAGCTTCTGCCGTATGGATATGTAGACCACGCGTCAGATGCGGAAGCGTCAAATCGGCGATATGCAACGACCGTTCTGCTTCTCGTGCCCGAACCGTTTCCTCTTCTCGCGCAGCAAGACGGATGATCGATAAGAACAACCAGACACCGAGGACGTTGATCAGTGTCATCGGTACGAAGATGAACTGGACGAGTTCGACTGCCGCATCAAAGGGGCGGGCGAATAGTAAAATTAATGACATTTCAAACAGCATTAAAAAAGCAGTCAGACACACGGGCAATAACGCTTGGCTACTGAGGCGGTCGCGCCAATAGGAGCGTAAGAGACCGCTGACACCACCGGCGATGACGGTGGAAAGCGCGCAAGCGAACGCTGTGAATCCACCGAGGGAATACCGGTGAACCCCGACAATCAATCCGGTCATCAATCCACCGAGCGGACCAGCGAGCAATCCGCTGATGACGACGATCATCGTTCGTGTGTTCGCAATCGCTGATGTCCCGTCGACTTCTTCGAGCCAAGCATGAGGTAAGAATTCAGCTAAGTCGACTTTGACCCCTGTATAGTTTCTTAAAATGCCGTACGTTGCAAAAAACAGGACGAGGACACGAAATTGCCAGCCTGCTTCCGGTTGACGCAGCAGCCGTCGTGTTGGTCCCCACTGGGCGAGGATGAACACTAAGATGATCATGATACCGAGTCGTTCGAGTAAAAAAGGAATCAGTTCCAACATGTGCATTCCTCCATTCGAGTTAAGTGTAAACGCTCGCAAAACGGAGAGCAATGCCGGCACACAAAAAAGCCGTACTCACTCGGTTTAAGAGGGAGTACGGCAGACTTACTTATTGTGCGTCTTTATCGAACGTGATCCGTGCGATCGCGTCATGTTGGTGAATCGTTTCTTCGTTACGGCATTCGACGTAGAACGAAGCGATTGGGTCCATTTCGTACAAGTCAGCAGCAATCAAACGAACCATATCTTCTACGAAACGTGGGTTTTCGTATGCCATCTCTGTTACGCGCTTTTCATCCGGACGTTTGAGTACTGGGTGAAGTGGCGCTGAGGCATTGGATTCCGCAGCATCAAGCAATGATTGTTTCCAGTCAAAGTCTTCTGCTTCATCACGTAACGATGCTTCCATCGTGACGTAACCACGTTGGTTGTGAGCACTGTATTCGCTGATTTCTTTTGAACATGGGCAAAGTGTCGTGACGTTGATCGTCAAGCCGACAGACAACGTCGCTTCGTCTGTTTCCGTGTTGACGCTGACTGTTTGCCATACTTCGGCATTCATCAAGCCGCTAAGACCTGTTGCAGGTGCTTTACGTGTGAAGAACCATGGGTAACGGATCGTCAATTGACCTTCCGTTTGTTCCATGCGGTCTGCTAAATCACGCGCGAATTGAATGAGTGACTCGTTTGTGACCGTCCAACCTTCATTATGGTATTGATCAAGTTGTTCCGTTAAACGGCTCATGTTGATCCCTTTACGGTCTTGCACGAGTGACGTTGACAGTTCGAACGTCGCGACTGTCGCTTGTGTTTTGTCTCCGTCTTGGATGACGACAGGATGTTTGACGTTTGAGATTCCAACAGCGTCTAGTGCGAACAGGAAGTTCTTTGGTGTATTTTGCAAGTCGACCATCTTATCTTTTTCAGTCGGTTTTGTTCCTTTGATCGGTGGTACCGAACCGAACAGCTTATGGCGCTCTTCTTTTGTTGGTAACGTAATCGGGTAGGTAGACATATTCATTGGCCCCTTTGTCCTTTTGTAGTGTTTCAATAGTAATAACATGACAGGAATGCTAGAGACGAGCAAGTCTGATGATTCCGCAAATGTGTTTCATCTTTTCATCGATAGAAGTATTGTCTTGAATTTTATCACGAACATCCGATAAACGAAACTCGCACGACTCAAAATCGACAGTTTCCATATTTAGAGGAATAACTTACTTGCAATCGGGTATACTATCCTATACTATATGTTCAGGTGAACGTGTAATCACTGTTTTTTCGTCATGGTCAATAATTGAAGTTTTTTTATTTTACAGGTAGTTAAAGAAAGGGATGACAGAGATGGATTGGCAGTTACTATTACAGTATGCCTGGGTCGTACTCGTCTTGATCGCGCTTGAAGGATTACTTTCAGCGGATAATGCACTCGTACTCGCGGTCATGGTCAAGCACTTACCAGGAGAACAACAAAAGAAAGCACTTTTTTATGGACTAGCTGGAGCATTCGTCTTACGATTCGCGGCATTGTTCGCGATTTCGTTCCTCGTCGATATTTGGCAAATCCAAGCACTTGGAGCAGCGTACTTGCTCATCATGGGACTACGGCATATTTATAAGACCGTTAAAGCCAGAAAGCTCGGTGAAAATCATGGCGCTGAAAATGAGCTAGATGCAGAACCGAAGTCGGAAGAGCCAGTTTCAAAAGGTGAATTCTGGCGGACAGTCGCGAAAATCGAATTCGCAGACTTAGCGTTTGCTGTCGATTCGATTCTTGCTGCCGTTGCCCTTGCCGTTGCCCTTCCAAACTGGGGATCAGGCGAAATCGGTGGTTTGAACACGGGTCACTTCATCGTCATCTTAACAGGTGGTTTGATGGGGGTCGTCTTGATGCGTTTCGCAGCACGTGTCTTCGTTAAGTTACTTGCAGATCGCCCAGGTCTTGAGACAGCAGCCTTTGCAATCGTTGCCTGGGTCGGTGTAAAGTTAGCCGTTCTTGCGCTCGAGCACCCGAAATACCATGCATCGATCGAAGGAACAATCTTTGAAGCCTTAAAACTTCCTGAAGGATTCGCCCACAGTACACCGTGGCAGGCATTCTTCTGGACAGTCATGGTCGGTCTTGCTCTTTGGGGTTGGTTCTCTTCACCAAAAACAAAACCAAATCCAGATGCTGAAAAGAAAGTCGATCAAAACTTATAAGAAATGGAACGATCCGTCGATGACGGGTCGTTTTTTTGTGTTAGGTTTTCTTAAACAATGGGAATAAAACACAAGGTTAAGTACTTGAGCTGAGCTTGTATCTTTTTCTTTCCGGTCGACCGGCATATAATGAATAGACTGAACAAAAAAGGGGATTCGTTAGTATGGATATTGGATTAATTACACAGTATGCGACCGTCGGGCTCGTACTGATCATTTTGCAGGGGTTACTTTCTGCTGATAATGCAATGGTCATGGCAGTCCTGGTCCGACCGTTACCGGACGATCAACGCAAAAAAGCACTTTTCTATGGTCTGGTCGGAGCACTCGTCTTACGTTTCGTCGCAATCTTCTTTGCTTCGTACTTAGCGACGATTTGGGAGCTTCAAGCACTTGGGGCGATATACCTCTTTTACGTGGCGTTTAAAGGAATCGTCGAGGCACGATCGAATAAACACCAAGTACCGGACACGATTGCCTCACAAAAAGCCTCGCCGAATTTTTGGTGGACGGTCGTTAAAGTCGAGTTCTCTGACTTGGCGTTCGCTGTCGACTCGACACTTGCCGCTGTCGCCATGGCGACGACATTACCGATGATTGGTGGAACAATCGGTGGTCTAAATACAGGACAATTTTGGGTCGTCTTCTTCAGTGGGATCATCGGTCTCGTTATCATGCGTTACTTCGCGAGCTGGTTCGTCGTCTTGCTCCAAAAGCGACCAGGTATCGAAGAAGCTGCTTTTTGGCTCGTCGCATGGGTTGGTGTAAAACTGGTCGTCATGACACTTGCGCATCCGTCGATCGACGTCTTGCCGCATGAGTTTCCAGAGAGTACACTATGGCAAACGATCTTCTGGGTCGTACTTGCCCTGATTTTAATCATTGGTTGGTTCCGTAGCGGAAGTAGTTCAACCAAATCAGCAAAATAATACAATGGCGGGCAGGGTACTCTCTGTCCGTCTTTCGTTAGGAGAGATTTCATGCAAAACGGTAATTTCATTCGGATGCTGACGCGGATGCAAAACGTTCCACGGTGGGATGAATATGCACCACGTTTTCCGGATAACGCAGCCAGTCACAGCTTTCGTGTTGCCTTATTCAGTTTGATGGCAAGCTATTTAGAAGAAGTAGACGGGCAAAGACCAGTCGATCGCCTGACATTGCTCGGAAAAGCCCTATTCCATGACATGAACGAAGTCATTACTGGACCCATTAAACACCGGACAAAAAAAGAGCCAACGTTACATGCACACATTCAGGCAATGGAACAACAAGCAAGTGAACAGCTCGTTGCCTTACTCTCAAAATCGCTTCAACCAGCGTTCACGACATACCTCGTGCATGCAGAAGATGAATCGCCAGAGGGACGAATCGTCGAAGCGATTGATACGTTCGATGCGATGTTGTACGCGCGCCGAGAAGCACGGATGACGGAGTCCGTCTTTTTCGAACAAAAAGCAGCGGAATTACAGGATGTTCTGGAACGACACCCACTTGTTTCGGTCCGGCGCTTGACACAGTCGGTCATGGAAGAGGATGAGATGTCTCATTTCATTGAAAATGTCTTGATGATGGATACAATTCGGCGCTGGAAAGGACGTTTCAATACGATTGATGATAACGACGCGACACATACGTTTCGAGCAGCCTCGCTTGGTATCTTCAATGGTCTGATTGAATCAGAAAAATACGGCGTCACGATCGACATCGAAGAAGTCGTCTCGCGGCTCTTGTGTCATGATCTCGTCGAAGGAACGACAGGGGATGTTCTTGGACCTGTCAAACATGCGACACCGGTCACAGCAGCAGCCTTCGAAGCTTACGAACGGGCAGAAGGAGAGATGTTGATCAATAATTTACCGAAAGACATTCGAGCACCGTTCCGTCGGTTCGTCGTTGAAGCAAAAGACGAGACATACGAGGGACAGATGGTCGACGTGATCGATAAACTCGATGCGCTGATCAAGATGAACATGGAACGTAAATTAAATGGGGTCGAGTATGAGACGGGTTATCGGGCACAACTCAAAAAGGTTCAGATGACATATGAAAACCCATCGGTCGTCTTTTTCCTCGCGTATGTCTTGCATGATTTGGATTACGTGACGTCATGACGAAGACAACGATGACCCCACGCCGCTTAACGTTGATCTTGATCCTCGGTTCACTCGCTGCACTCGGACCACTCTCGATCGACATGTATCTACCTGCTTTTCCGGATATGTCACGCTCGTTTGATGCGAGTGCATCACTAATCCAATTGAGTTTGACGGCTTGTATGCTTGGAATGGCGCTTGGACAATTGATCGTTGGTCCGCTGAGTGACGTTCGCGGTCGTAAACGACCGCTGATGTTTGCTCTGCTCGCATATCTGCTCGCTTCTCTCGCCTGTGCGATGGCACCGACGATCGAAGTATTGATCGCGCTTCGATTCATTCAAGGAGCAGCCGGAGCGTCAGGAATCGTCATTTCCCGGGCAATCGTTCGTGACTTGTTTGATGGACCCGAATTGACGCGGTTTTTTGCTGCCTTGTCACTCGTCAACGGAACAGCACCGATTCTCGCACCCGTCATCGGAGGACAGTTGCTTCGGTTCGGTGACTGGCATTTCGTCTTCTACTTGCTTGCAATTTTAAGCACGATGATGTTGCTTGCCGTCGCACTTCGTTTACCGGAAACGCTCCCGCTTGAGAGACGAGTCGAAGGAAACCTGACGACGACGTTGAAGACGTTCGGACGCTTGTTGACGGACCGCGTCTTCATCGGCTATGCGTTCGCACAAGCATTCGTCATGGGCGCGATGTTTGCCTACATCTCCGGTTCACCGTTCGTCTTACAAAATATTTATGGCGCCTCGCCGCAACAGTTCAGTTTTTTGTTCGGTTTAAACGGAATCGGAATCATCCTAGCAGCACAAATCGCCGGTCGTCTTGCTGGTCGTGTCGATTCAGAGCGGCTGATGCGAATCAGTTTGACGATCGTTGCGAGTGCGAGTATCTTATTGTTCCTCGCCTTGACGTTAACGGAGCAGCTGATCTTCGTCATGATTCCACTGTTCTTCGTCGTTTCGAGCGTTGGTTTGATCTCGACGCTCGGTTTTACCTTAGCGATGCAAAATTACGGAGCAACGGCAGGCAGTGCCTCGGCACTGCTAGGACTCTTGCCAATGCTTGTCGGCTCGCTCGTGTCACCACTCGTCGGGATCATGGGGGAGCAATCGGCTGTTCCGATGGGTTTGATCATCATGACCTTAGATTGCCTGGCGCTCATCCTCTATTACGGTCTGATTGTTCGTCGACCGAATCGTTCATAAACGCTAATTATTCAAAAACGTTTGTCCTCTGTATGGGACGAACGTTTTTTTCTTTTAATGAAAGGAAAATAAATGGAATTCATTTTGAAACATTTTCTAAAAAATAAGCGTAGAAGAGAAAGAAAGCCAGTACTTCAGAAAGGAGTGGAGCGATGAAACAGGAGTTGCAGCGTGAACGAAAACCGTCGATTGAGGCAAGATTAGCCCGTCATTTTGCCGCACAGAAAAAATACTTACGCCGTCAAGAAGAGGCAATCGATCAACGAGACAAAGAATTGGCTCGTTTATTGTTTGAGGAAAACCGGACTGCTTATCAAAGGGCTTACCACGAACTGTATGGCTCACATCCTTACATCGAGGTGAACAAAGATGGACGTTAGTACACTTTATTTATATGCGTTAGCGGCTGCTGCTTGCGGTGTGTTTGTGTCCATCCTATTCTCAGACGTCATTCCAGGCGTCGATCAAATTTTTCATCCCACGTTGATCTTATCTTTTGTCATCATCACGTCAGCGATCGGATTCGGGCTCGAACAGCTAAGTCCGCTTGGTTCGCTGTTGATTCTAATCATCAGCAGTGTGATTGCGTTATTAGTGACGACGCTGATGCATATTTTCTTATTCGTTCCGATGGCACAAGCCGAACAGTCGCTTGGATTTTCGGAACAGATGCTAGAAGGACGCAGTGCAACCGTTATCGTGCCGATTCCGACTGAAGGATATGGTGAAATCTTACTTGATGACGTCTCAGGACGCGTATCAAAGTCAGCCGTTCTGTTTGAAGGACCTGCCCTACCACAAGGCACGAAGGTGCTCGTCATCGAGATCAAACAAGGCGTCGCGTCTGTCGTGACGTACCCCCAACAATGGAAAAAGGAGATGTTTACATGAATCCAGTGTTAATCGTATCAATCGTCGCGGTCGCATTGATCGTTGCGTTGATCGTCTTATTCATTACGAAGTACCGAACAGTTGGTCCGGAAGAAGCGCTGATCGTATCGGGGAGTTATCTCGGAGGACGCAACGTCAATACCGATGAGTCCGGTAACCGGGTAAAAATCATTCGTGGTGGCGGGACGTTCGTGTTACCTGTCTTCCAACAAGCGACACCGCTAAGCTTGTTATCAAGTAAGCTTGAAGTCACGACACCCGAAGTCTACACGGAGCAAGGTGTACCGGTCATGGCAGACGGTACAGCGATCATCAAGATTGGTAGCTCAATTTCTGAAATTGCGACGGCAGCGGAGCAGTTCCTCGGAAAATCGAAAGAAGAGCGCGAAGGAGAAGCACGTGAAGTCCTCGAAGGACACTTGCGTTCGATTCTTGGATCGATGACAGTCGAAGAAATCTATAAGAACCGGGATAAGTTCTCGCAAGAAGTCCAGCGGGTCGCATCACAAGATCTTGCGAAGATGGGACTCGTCATTGTTTCGTTTACGATCAAAGACGTCCGTGACAAGAACGGATACTTAGAATCACTTGGGAAACCGCGGATCGCACAGGTTCGCCGTGATGCCGACATCGCAACGGCAGACGCGGAAAAAGAGACACGCATCAAACGGGCGGAAGCTTCAAAAGATGCGAAAAAAGCAGAACTCGAACGTGCAACGGAAATCGCTGAAGCGGAAAAAGAAAATCAGTTGAAGATGGCAGATTATCGCCGCGAACAAGATATCGCGAAGGCGAAAGCCGACCAAGCGTATGATCTCGAAAACGCACGTGCGCAACAAGAAGTCACGGAGCAACAGATGCAGATCAAAATCATCGAGCGTCAAAAACAAATCGAGCTTGAAGAACGCGAGATTCTCCGTCGTGAGAAACAATACGACGCGGAAGTCAAAAAACGCGCCGATGCCGATCGTTACTCGATTGAGCAGGCTGCCCAAGCGGATCGTGCGAAGCAATATGCGGAAGCAGATGCAACGAAATACCGGATCGAGGCATCAGCAAAAGCGGATGCAGAACGAATTCGTCTGGATGGTCTTGCGAAAGCGGACGCGGAGCGGGCACAAGGGGAAACGGAAGCGGACATCATTCGTTTGAAGGGTCTTGCGGAAGCAGAAGCAAAAGAAAAAATCGCGCAAGCGTTCGAGCAATTCGGACAAGCGGCGATTCTCGACATGGTCATTCGGATGATGCCAGAGTACGCAAAAGAAATTGCAGCACCACTCGGCAACATCGATAAAATCACAGTCGTTGATACAGGTAGTGGTGAAGGGGGCGGTGCGAACCGTGTCACCGGTTACGCAACGGATTTGATGGCATCACTGCAAGAGACATTAAAGGCGTCGTCAGGATTAGATGTCAAAGAGTTGATTGAGAACTTCTCCGGTAAAGGAACAGCAAAACCGTTGACGGTCAACTTGAATTCCCATGATGCGGTGGCAGCGTCGAAAACAGAAGACTGATGGCGATCCGCGTCTTATTGATTGTGTTCGCACTCCTGCTTTTTCATGTCGTACGGCCACTTCCATGGTATGCACTGGCGGTATTAGGCGGCGTCATCGGCATCATCAAAGGGTACACATCAGATGACGGAATCGCGAATATATTCAATATAAAGAAGGTATCTTACTCACTTTACAATCGACAAACACGTCAGGAAGCCGTTCTCGCTTTGATGTGCAGTCTGTTGACGGTCGACTTCCCGTATTGGTTCGCTGGGGTGACGACAGGAATCACGTGGCGTGACGTCGGATACGTTGGGTTCGAAGTAGTGTCGACACTTCTGTTCGCTTATGTTTTATTCCGTTTCTTATGTCTGAATCTATTTCGACCATTCTTGGAGTCTGAAAGAAGGGAGCAAAGAAATGGATAGTTTATTTCTACTGCAAGAGCGTTGGATGCTGTTGCTTCCGTTCCTCGTCGTCTTCTTGATTAACGTCGGGCTATTGACTGCCCTTCTGAAGAAGCGACGTGATTTACCGAAGCTGTTAGTCTTCGGAATGGGTGGGATGGCGATCGTGTTCATCGTCTCTTCGCTTGGATTGAGCATGGCACTGCTGTTTTTCGGATACAATTCATAAAAAAACGGGGCAGGCTCTAAACAGAGTCTGCCCGTTTTGTCGTACTATAGGATAGGAATGAGTGCCATTAACGTGGAAGGTCATACCCAATGACGACGAGTCCCGGACCTGTATGTGAACCGATCGCCGCGCCAGCAATCGTCAAGATGACTTCGCTTGGTGAAAAATGAGCTTCAATCAATTGTTTTAACTGTTCTGCCCGTTCGATCGAATCCCCGTGACCGATCATGATCCGGTGTCCGTCAATCGCTGGACGTGCTTCTTCCATCCACTCGACGATCCGGTTCATGACTTTTTTCTGACCGCGGATTTTTTCTTTTGGAATCAACTTTCCGTCTTCGACTGTCAAGAGTGGCAAAATCGATAAGAGACCACCAATAAAGGCACTGGCACGAGAAACGCGTCCACCGCGCATCAAATATTCAAGTGATTCGACTGTAAACAGATGACGAATCGTATTTACCTTGGCTTCAGCGTAAGCCACTGTTTCTTCGAACGAATGCGTTTGTGCGTATTCTGCGACGTCGAGAACGAACAATCCTTGTCCTGTTGAAGCTGTTTTCGTATCGAGTACCAGGTAAGGAACGTTCGGATACTTTTCGGCGAGTTCATCTGCGAGCATCTTCGCTGTTTGATACGTTCCTGATAATTCGCTCGAGAAAGCGAGGTAGAGGAAGGGGTCCCCTTGTTCAAAGTGACGCGTGAACACCTCGACCATCCGGCTGACTTCGACCTGGAATGTCTTCGGTGCTGCACCGTCACGCATCTTATCATACAGTTGCTTCGGAGATATCGATTCTCCATCGAAGAACGTGTCTTCGTCGATCAATACGCCGAACGGCATGACCGTAAAATCATATGCATCTAACATGTCTTTTGGTGCATCAGCACCACTGTCTGTGATCAATCGGATCATCACGTTCTCTCCTTTCTTAACCTAGGGCTTTTTCGTTTCGATCAAGCATTCGACTCAAGTTGACGCCGAATCGTTCGTTCTCGAGTTCCGTCAACGTCGCGGGCGTCAAAGCAGCGCCGAGCGCAAGTAACGCTTCATATGCACGACGTAAGCACTCCTCGACCGTCAAGGAGGTACCGAGCAGTTCCTCGAGTGACGCCATTGTTTCCGGCACGACGGTCGGGTAGACGAATTTCGTCGACTCACCTTGAAGCGCTGCCGCGTAAAAGTCACGGACTAAAGCGGCGCGTTGACTTCCACTTCCGTTGACACAAAGGTAGATTTGAACGGCAACTCCGCCACGAACACGACGCTGGGAGATACCAGCGAATTTTTTACCGGCAATCGATAAGTCATAAGAACCGGGACAATACGATCCGACGACTTCACCAGCGACGATCGCGTCTGTTTCTTGCGCGAACATACGACGGACGAGCGCAAGCATCGCTTCGTAACCACTGTCGATATCGATGCCGCCGCGTTCCGGTAGGACGAGTGAAATATTTAAAACACCGGCGTCGAGGACGACGGCAAGACCACCTGAATTACGGACGACGGGCGAGAAACCATGTTCATGCAGAACGGATACACCGTCAGCAAGATGAGGAAGACGGGCATCCTGGATGCCGAGGACGACAGTTTCGTGGTGAATCCAAGAGCGGAGTGCTGCTCCTTCTGTCGCAACGGAAGCACATAATGTGTCGTCCATCGCAAACGATTGTGTCGCATGGAAAGCAGTTCCGAGTGACGTTTGATCAAAAATACGATAATGTTCTTGTTTTAAGAGTTCGATTCCCATAGGCTCGTTCCTTTATTGTAGATTTGCGACATCATTATAGCACAGGGTGTGTAAAGTTTCTGTGCGAAGCGACGCGGGAGACAGGAATCCCAGGAAACAAAACCGAACAACAACGACATAGACTCGATTTAAAGGAGAGAAACATATGTATCAATCATTAGGACAATTAAAGGAAACGAAGGTCTTCAAAGATCCCGTTCATCGGTATATCTATGTCAGCGATCAGTTGATTTGGCAATTAATCGGGACACGTGAATTTCAGCGACTACGCCGGATCAAGCAACTGGGGACATCCTTTTTGACGTTTCACGGGGCGGAACACACACGGTTCCATCATTCGCTTGGTGTTTACGAAATCACGCGGCAACTGATCGACGTCTTCAACGGTCGCGCCGACTGGGACGATCAATACCGGGAGTTGACACTGGCTGCAGCCCTCTTACACGATGTCGGACACGGGCCGTTTTCGCACGCGTTTGAGAATGTCTTTGGTGTTGACCACGAGACGTGGACGGAGCGGATCATCCTCGGGGACACGGAAATCAAAAAAGTCCTCGACCAAGTCGGAGACGGATTCGCGGAAGAAGTAGCGTCGATCATCAACAAGACGCATCCGAATCAATTGCTTGTCACGATGATTAGTTCACAACTCGACGTCGACCGGATGGATTACTTATTGCGCGATGCGCACTTTGCTGGTGTCAGCTACGGAAAATTCGATCTCGAACGGATGCTTCGTGTATTGCGTCCGGCGCCGAATCAGATGGTCGTCAAACAGTCGGGGATGCATTCAATCGAAGACTACATCATGCGCCGGTATCAGATGTATTGGCAAGTCTACCTGCATCCGGTAACACGATCGAGTGATTACCTATTAAAAGCCATTCTCGAACGGGCGCAGGAGTTGTACCTGTCCGGTTATCCGTTTGCGATTGCACCGGTCCATTTGATGCCGTTGTTTGATCAGAAGATGGAGTTGCGTGATTTCCTTGGGCTCGATGAGACGATCGTCTACTTTTATTTTCAGCAGTGGGCGAATGAGCAGGATCCAATCCTTGCTGATCTCTCGAGGCGATTCGTTGACCGGAAGTTGTTCAAGTATGTTGATTATCCGGCTGAAAAACGTGAACTCGTCCACGATAAACTGTGTGAGTTGTTTGAGGCGATCGGCTTGAATCCGACCTATTATCTGCTTGAAGATAAACTCAGTCGTCTTCCTTACGATTTATATGGAGACAACGGGGAAATCAGCAAACAACCGATCATGTTACAGATGAAGGATGGACAGATGAAAGAAATTTCGCAAGTCTCACCACTCGTTCAAGCCATCGCCACATCACGCCAGACTGATGAGAAGCTGTTCTTCCCGCAAGAAATTCTGCACGACTTGCGCGAACATGCGAACGAGAAGATGCAAATCGACCAATTATTGACTGGCAGCGTGACGTCATGATATCGTCCGCTGTCCTAACAAAAATCTTGCAACAGCTTGGACGGGAGGGAGGAGAGGTCGAAGTCCTAAAAGGCGCGACTTCCTCCCTCGTTTTGCGAGTCGGTGAGGGAATTCTTCGCGTCCATACGAATCAAGACTGGTTGCGAGAAGAACCTGACCTCGTCTTACATGAAGTATTTGCGTTACAAGCAGCAGGTGATTTGGCACCAGATGTACTGGACTATCAAGCGGATGTCAGGGACGAAATACCGCCGTGGTTATATATGACCCGCTCGCCGGGAGAGATCCGAATCGATCAGGTGGATGAGCGATATGTCGAACGATTGGCGCGTACGCTTGCTGCGATCCATGCACTACCGATACCAGAATCGCGTTATGTCTATCAACCGTATACGACGGAACGTCACGTCCCGACGTGGACGCAGCATTCGGAGAGATGGCGTCAGCTACTGGCGATCGAACCGGTCGAAAGTCAACGTATTCGTTTCATTCATCGGGATTTTCATCCGGTCAATGTGTTATACGAAATAAATGAAACGTGCCATACGATTGATTGGGTGAATGCGTGTGTAGGACCCATTGAAGTCGACCTTGCGCATTGTCGTTTGAATCTTGCCTTGCTCGAATCTGTTGAGATAGCGGATCATTTTTTAAAAAGTTACTGCGAGCAGACGAAACATTCCTACGATCACGCATGGGATATTCGGGCTGTTTTTGATTTTGGACCTGAAACGATTGACGTCTATCCGGGGTGGAAAGCATATGGAAGGCAAAACCTTAGTCAGGACAATGTTCGGGAACGCTTGGAAAAGTTTGTCTTGAAAGTCTATGAAAATAACGAAAGCGGTTACTAAATGAACTTTTCCTCTTGTAGTTCTTCGGAATATTGATTATTCTATTACTTGGAAAGAGATTAAACGTCAGACATCGTACGAATGTACAACTGATAAACAACTAATAGATAGAGGGGTACTTCATGAAATATCTTATCGCACTACTCGGACTGGCTATCGTTTTCGGCTTGGCACTCCTTGTCAGCAGTAACCGTAAAGGCATCAAATTGAAACCGCTTGCGGTCATGCTAGTTCTTCAGCTCGTACTTGGGTTCATTTTACTCAATACATCGTTCGGATATATCGTCATTCGTGGCGTCGCGAAAGTCTTTGAAAACTGCTTAGTTATGCGGCGATCGGAATTGATTTCGTCTTCGGTGGTTTAGCGAACGAAGGCGCACAACCATTCTTCATCAATGTCTTGCTCCCAATCGTCTTCATCTCTGCTTTGATCGGGATTCTACAATTCACGAAGATTTTACCACTCTTAATGCGCGGTATCGGTTTCGTCCTATCAAAAGTCAACGGTATGGGACGTCTTGAGTCTTACAACGCGGTTGCTTCAGCTGCGATCGGACAATCAGAAGTATTCATCACAGTCAAAAAACAAATCGGTCAATTACCAGCAAACCGCCTCTACACATTGTGTGCGTCAGCGATGTCGACGGTTTCGATGTCAATCGTCGGTGCATACATGACGATGGTAGAACCGAAATATGTCGTTACAGCAATCGTCTTGAACTTGTTCGGTGGTTTCATGATCGTCTCGATCATCAACCCGTACACGGTTGATCCGGAAGAAGATATTCTTGAAATCGTCGAAGAAAAACAAACGTTCTTCGAGATGCTCGGCGAATACATCATGGATGGATTCAAAGTCGCAATCATCGTTGGTGCAATGTTGATCGGTTACAATGCCTTGATCGGAATGGTCAACGATATCTTCTTGATGGTTCTAAACATCTCGTTCCAAGAAATCCTCGGATACATCTTTGCACCGTTCGCTTTCATCATGGGTATTCCATGGGCGGAAGCTGTCAGTGCCGGTAGTGTCATGGCAACGAAGTTGATCACGAACGAATTCGTTGCGATGTTGAGTCTTCCAGAATACTCAAAAGAATTCTCGGAGCGTACACTCGGAATCGTGTCTGTCTTCTTGATCTCGTTTGCGAACTTCTCGTCAATCGGAATCATCGCTGGTGCGGTTAAAGGATTGAACGACCGCCAAGGAAGCGTTGCAGCTAGTTTTGGTCTGAAGTTACTCTACGGCGCAACACTCGTCAGTGTCTTGACGGCAATCGTCGTCAGCGTCTTGCTGTAATCGTTACACATATGAAAGAGCAATGGATCTGCTGATCCATTGCTCTTTTTGTTTTTCACTCAGTTGATCCATGCGAAGCAATCCCGACACGGACCCGATGATGTGTTCCGTCACGATAGACTTCGTAAGCGAACTGCGCGACGTTTTCTCGGGGAATCGGACCTGTTGGTGCAGTGAAGCGTGTCGTCTCGATCAAGAGGTCGTCAGCAGCAAGTGCGTTGTCTTCCGTCAGTTGTGTTGGACAGATGACGGTGAAGTCGACGTCTGCATCCTTTAACGTCAGATAAGCTTTCAAGTGATCCTCTGCTGCAATCGTCGAGCGGCGACGGGACTCACTCGATTGGAAACGATACTTCCCAGGTTCTTCTGACGCATCGAGAATGCCTGCTGTACCAATGAAGACAATTCGTTCGATGCCTGCTTCCTTCATCTTCGTGACGAGATGTGGAATCGCTGTCGAAAGGACCTGTTGTTGATCAGTTCCGAGACAACTGAAGACAGCGGTACTTCCTGCGAGTGCCTGTTCGAGATTGTCCGGGTTGGTCGCATCTCCTGTCAGGATATGAAGGCGATCGTGAACGGGTAAGTCCGGTGACGTGGAACGCACAAGTGCTTGGACATCATAGCCGTCTTCTAATAACCGATCAATTAAAGGGCGACCCGTTCGACCGGTCGCACCAAGTACAGTAACAGTAGTCATGAGAATTCCTCCTTAAAGATCAAGTAGATGGGAAAAAGAGACGTGCGGTAGCGACCGGACGTCTCTTGTTGTTTATTTATCAGCGAACATGACGCCAGCTTGACCGTAATCTGTTTTTTCCATCTCTTCGATGAAGACCGTAATGTTTTCTTTTGGAGCATTTGTCGTTTCCGACACCGCTTCCGTAACTTTTTCAATCAAAGCACGTTTTTGTTCGACTGTACGACCCGATAACATTTTAACCGTAACATATGGCATGACTTCATTTCCCCCTCTAGCTTGATGACGATACGCCATCAGTATAGCGCATTCGATAGGGGATTCGTCAATTCGAACATCGTTTTCGAAAAAGAAGGGTATAAGGTAGGAGCTATTCTTGTCGGAAGCGAAGGTAGTCATACACATACGGCAGAAAAGGAGAGACATATGGACGCAATCATACGGAAGAAGATTCATACGTTACTGATTTTTGATCGGGCGTTATCGGAGGATACGAATTATCCGTTGTCTGGTGCAAAAGGACTCGAAGTCGCAGATATCGTCTTTGAACAGAACATTCCATTCGGACGACTCGTAACGGATAAAGAACTCGCTCAACTGCTGAATCAAAAAGAGGCAAAGCGATACGGGATGTTGACGTTGCTTGAAGACGATGTGCGTTTCAAACCGTTGTTTCAAAATCGAAAACCAACAGCCGACATGGAAGAAGAGGTCGAGGCGAAAGTGCGAGAACTGGCGCATCAGTTACGTGCGATTCGGTCGCGGTGTTCTTCACTGGAACGTCTTTTCTTGTTCGGTCGTGCGGCGCAAACCCTGTTTGACCGCGCTTTGCTTCATCTCGAAGAGGTCAATCCTCCGGCGCATGAGGAGATTGCGTCCATGACGTGTTACCGTCTCCCGACGATTCGCCGAGCATCAGAGGAACAATTACAGTTACTTCGTTACGAGTGACTGGTTGCAGACACCTCGGAATACGGTATGATAGAAGCAACAGGATTAAAAGGGGACAAAACACGATGGAAAAAAAGATTAACTTCAATATCATTTCAGATAACTCTACAGACGGTCACGGAGGATTTGGTGTCGGAACACTCAGCTTAAATAGTATGTCACCCGTCATCATTTCTCCGGAAGACGGCGAAGCTTACATTGATATGGGCGCGATGCACGCGAAAGCAGCAATCGAGAAACGCGTCAAGTTCACGACAGATAAAGCCGATACGCCAAACGGTAAACTGTACTGGATCGTCTGGGTGACGGTCGGTCGTAAGCCAGAAGGATTCTATTACGGCGGTGTCGCTGCCTGCGATCTGCTAGTCGATGCGGAAGCGCGTCGCGGGTTCAAGATTCTCGCTGATCACGTCAATAAGATGGATAAATCCCTTAAAGGACGGATCGTCGTCGATCACATGGATGAGCGTTCAAAGGAATTGTTGCGTGATTTCTTGCAGACACATAAACCTGAGATGTGGGAAAATGCTGACGCTGCTTTACATGAAGCGTTGGTCTAAACAAAAGAACGTGTGCCGCGGCACACGTTCTTTTTTCATGGTCGTTTTAGCGTCAAGACGACGAGTTCCGGATGATTGAACAGACGAAACGGAAACAGACTGTTCCCGAGACCACGACTGACGATCAGTTCGGTTTGCTGTTCCTGATAGCGACCTGCCGTCACGGTTGGAAAGAATCCTTGACCGGGCGCATACAGACCTTCCGTAAACGGCAGGCGAATCTGTCCGCCATGGGCGTGACCAGATAAAACGAGATCAACGGAACGCTGCGCATACAAGGATTTATATTCCGGACGATGCGCAAGCAAAAGTCGAAACGCATCAGGTGATACGTCTTGCAATGCTTGATCGAGACTTTGACGAATGCCATCAGGTTCCGACAGTCCTTCGCGCCACCGTGTCGTCGTCGGATCATCGATACCGAGTAACGAAATCGATTGACCTTGGTATTCGATGACGCGCGATTCATTCCGGAGAACGGTTACACCCAGTTGCTCAAGCTTCGGCAAAATCGTTAGATTGAGTCGCACCTCATGATTCCCGGTGACGAAGTAGACCGGATATCGATCAACGAGCGCTTTCATGAGTGTAAGGGCGGCCTCTTCACCGTTTCGCCTCGAGTCAATCAAATCACCTGTCATGACGACGAGATCCGGCTTTTCGCGATCAATCTTGTTCAGTAGTCGTTCTTGTTCATTCCCAAACGCTTTGCCATGTAAATCTGCGACCTGCACGACGCGATAGCCATCAAACGCTTCCGGTAAGCGATTCGACGTGACCGTCATCCGTGAGACATCAATGACGTTATTTTCACGATATAAAAACCAGCTTCCTAAGGCGAGGACACCAAGGGATACTAGCCAGCGTGTACGTTTTCGCATAAGCCACCTCATTTCTTCTACTCAGCATAATTCAGGATAACAAAAAAGACCTCCTTCCGTATGCGACGGAAGGAGGAAATCAATTCAATTTAAGCATCTTGTTTTAAATCTGTGACTTCTTTTTGCGCATCGGGTTCATCTGACAAGTCCTTGAACAAGGCGATGACCATCATTCCGACGACGAAGATGAACGGGAAGGCGGCTAGAACAGCGGCTGCTTGTAAGGCGCTTAATCCACCGGCATAAAGTAAGACGGCAGCGATCGAAGACTGGATGACACCCCAAGCAAGCTTGATGCGTAAGCTTGGCATCAGGCTACCGCCAGACGATAGCATACCGAGAACGTACGTCGCGGAGTCAGCCGAAGTGATGAAGAACGTCGTGATCAAGAAGACGGCAACGATACTGAGGAACGTACCTAAGCCACCGAATGTCTCAAACAGAGCGAACATTCCAGTTTCGACCCCTTTATCGTTAACGGTCGAAATCAAATTGACGTTTTGGAACAATTCGTTCCAGATCGCTGACCCACCGAAGACCGAGAACCAAAGGAGACCAAAGATGGTTGGGACAAGCATGATGCCGATGACGAACTCACGAATCGTCCGTCCTTTTGAGACGCGGGCGATGAACGTACCGACGAATGGTGACCATGAAATCCACCAAGCCCAGTAGAAAATCGTCCAACCGTTGATCCACTCACGTTCATCTGGGTTAAAAGCAGAAGCCCGGAAGCTCATGACGGGTAAGTTCTGCAGGTAAGCCCCTGTCGTTTGCACAAAGAGGTCCATAATGAAACTGAACGGTCCGAGGAAGAGGACACCGATCATCAACAGAACGGCAAGAACGATGTTGGCGTTACTGAGACGAACGATTCCTTTATCGAGACCTGACGCGGCACTGATCATGTAGAGAATCGAAACGACGACAATGATGATGATTTGAGTCGTGAATGTGTTTGGAATACTACTTGTCAGGAAGTTGAGCCCACCTGAGATTTGTTGCGCACCGAGACCGAGTGACGTCGCGACACCAAATGCCGTTGCGACGATAGCAAGTACTTCGACAGTACCTTTACCGGCAGAAGCGTACCGAGGCTTCATCAATGAAGCGACAGTGTCACCAATCGTAGCAGGACGTCCTTTTCGGAATGTCGAGTACGCGATAGCAAGCGCGACGATCGCGTATAAGGCCCAAGGGTGGAGTCCCCAATGGAAGAACGAATAGCGCATTGCGAGGCGTGCTGATTCCGTCGGATCGTCTGTTGCGACTGGTGGCGTATGGAAGTGCGTCAATGGCTCTGAGACACCCCAGAAGACAAGCCCGATTCCCATACCAGCACTGAAAAGCATCGCAAACCAAGAAATTAGACCATATTCAGGACGGTCCGAATCCTTACCGAGTCGGATTGAACCGAAGCGGGAAAAGATTAAAAAGATAGCAATGATTAAAAAAGCACTCATGCCGAGTAGATAAAGCCAGCCAAATCCGTTAGAGACAAAGGATTGTGCTTTAGCTGTGACATTTCCGAGACTAGCTGCACCGATTAGGGATTCCGGTAAGATTCCCCATATGGTAAAGAGCACACAGAAAATGACGGATACCATAAAGACTTTTGTGATCTTACTTTTTCGATTATTTTCCATCGTGTTCCACACCTTCTTTCGAATTTTACATAGTTGTTTTGTATCAAATGATGGCAACGACATTATCATTACCCCGTCAATCCGATAACAAAACCTAATCACGCAGGGTACTACCGTAACAAACATTTGAGCGGAAAAGCAAATCGACCGGGAAATGAGAACAAAAAAACCAATGATTTACAAGGAAGGGAGAGCAAAAAAGGGCTCAATCATGCGTATCTAAAATAATGTGGAAATAAAGAAAAAGAAAACGTTAATACTGTTATTTCCCGTTTCGTCTTAAAACTAACGTAAAGCTTGATATGAGCAAATCAGAGGCAGTCTGAAATCAGATTTGATATAACAAAAGCAGTCATCATTTTGAAGGAGGCATTTCCCATGGAAAAAGAACAACAAAAACAAGCGATTCTCGAAGCATTTCAATCTCGTCATGCCACAAAGGCATTTAACGGTCAAATGATCCCAGAAGAAGATTTTCGTTTCGTTTTAGAAACAGCGCGTCTGTCACCGAGCTCGTTCGGTTATGAGCCATGGAACATGCTCGTCATTCAAAATCCAGAAATTCGTGAAGCATTAAAAGAAGTCTCTTGGGGGGCGCAAGGACAATTGCCGACAGCGAGTCACTTTGTCTTATTCCTCGCCCGGACAGGGGAGCAAATGCAGGCAGATGGTCCACATGTTACGCAGATGATGGACTTCCTTGGTTTATCCGAAGAAGCGAAAGCCGGACGGACGAAGCGTTATGGTCTGTTTTTAAAAGAGGATTTCGCGATTGGTGATAACCCGAAAGCGATGGAAGACTGGGCAGCAAAACAAGCTTATATCGCACTCGGGAACATGATGTCGACGGCAGCACAAATCGGTGTGGATTCATGCCCGATCGAAGGATTCGACCAGCAAGCCGTCGAGCAATTACTCGTCGATCGTGGACTGCTCGATCGTTCTGTTTTCACGGTGCCGGTCATGGTCGCGTTCGGTTACCGAGCAGACGAACCAAAACGTGAAAAGCAACGTCGTCCGCTCGATGAAATCGTGACGTTCGTCGAGTAAAGACGAAAGACAAAAATTTTCGAATTATATAGAAGTTTCTTTCGAAATTCGGTATACTCGCATTTGTATGATTAAGAAGCGCCGTAAACGCCACTCGCATACGAACAACTTTTGTCTTGATGAAAGAAAGGGGTTCTATCGCAAATGGAACAAAAATTAAAGTTATGGTTCACGGAACACCAAACGGAAGATTACGGTATCACATTCCGTGTCAACCACGTTTATGAGAGCGAACAAACGGAGTTTCAACGCCTAGAGATGGTTGAAACGGACGAGTTCGGTACGATGTTGTTACTTGACGGAATGGTCATGACGACAGATAAGGACGAGTTCGTTTACCACGAGATGGTCGCGCACGTCCCATTGTTCACACACCCGAATCCAAAGTCGGTTCTGGTCGTTGGTGGAGGAGACGGCGGAGTCATCCGTGAAGTCTTGAAACACCCATCCGTCGAAAAAGCAGTTTTGGTTGAAATCGACGGAAAAGTCATCGAGTATTCGAAAAAATACCTCCCGAACATTGCAGGTGGATTGGACGATGCACGCGTCGAAGTCATCGTTGGGGATGGATTCATGCATATCGCAGAAGCAGAAAACGAGTATGATGTCATCATGGTCGACTCGACAGAACCAGTTGGTCCAGCGGTCAACTTGTTCACGAAAGGCTTCTACTCTGGTATTTCAAAAGCATTAAAAGAGGACGGCATTTTCGTCGCACAATCGGATAACCCATGGTTCACACCAGACTTGATCCGTGATGTTCAACGCGACGTCAAAGAAATCTTCCCGATCACGAAGCTCTACATCGCAAACGTTCCGACATACCCAAGTGGTCTTTGGACGTTCACGATCGGATCGAAGAAACATGATCCGCTTGCAGTTGCACCAGAGCGTTTCCACGAGATCGACACGAAGTATTATACGCCTGAGCTTCACACGGCAGCTTTCGCGCTTCCGAAGTTCGTTAAAGATTTGACGAACGGCTGAGTTCAGTCACTATAGCACACATGAACAGAGCGGTTTCGATCTTCGAAATCGCTCTGTTGTCAGGTAAACAGGCGTTTGCATCAGCAAGCGGCAAATGAACAGGAGGAATGGATCATGCGCTTTGATGAAGCATATTCAGGAAAAGTCTTTATCGCGAGTCAATCGACTCACGAGGATGCAAAAGGAATTTTATACGGCATGCCGATGGACTGGACGGTCAGTTTCCGTCCCGGTTCACGATTCGGTCCGGCACGTATCCGTGAAGTCTCACTTGGTCTAGAAGAATATAGCCCGTACTTAGATGGTGACATCGCCGACGCGAAGTTGTTTGACGCGGGAGATATCCCGTTACCATTCGGGAATGCACAAAAATCACTTGATATGATTGAAGAATACGTCGATTCGTTACTGACAGCAGGCAAGTTCCCGCTCGGTATGGGTGGCGAACATTTAGTCACGTGGCCAGTCGTCAAAGCGTTCGATAAACACTTCGATGATTTTGTCGTACTTCACTTTGATGCGCATACGGACTTACGAGACGAATATGAAGGAGAGCCATTGTCGCACTCGACGCCACTCAAGAAGATCGCCAACTTGATCGGACCAGAGAACTGCTATTCATTCGGAATTCGTTCAGGTATGAAAGAAGAGTTCGAATGGGCGAAGACATCAGGTTACAACCTCTTCAAATACGAGATCGTCGAGCCGCTTCGTCAAGTCCTTCCGACACTTGCCGGTAAAAAGGTCTACGTTACGATCGACATCGATGTTCTTGATCCGTCAGCAGCACCAGGGACAGGAACACAAGAAATCGGTGGGGTGACGACGAAGGAATTACTTGAGGTCGTTCATATGATTGCACGAGCAGACGTTGACGTCATCGGTGCGGATTTGGTAGAAGTATGCCCAGCATACGATCAATCTGACATGACAGCGATCGCTGCAGCGAAGGTATTACGTGAAATGATGATTGGATTCATTAAATGAATAGACAAAAAGAGACCAGACGTGATGTCGGTCTCTTTTGTTTTGTTCAGAGGAAGAACTGAATGACCCCGAACGCACCGAATCCGATGATTAGACTGGCAGACGTCCATTGAATGATACGTAAAGTGGGTGTCGCAAGCTGGTGCTTGAGCAGATGCGTGATGTTCGCTAGAATGACCCACCAAGCGGCAGAACCAAGAAAAATACCGATTAGAAACAAAAAGGCATCTTGTCCGTTCATCATTGTTAACTCAAAGCGTGCAAACAACGCCAGGAATAGCGTGATTGTCATCGGGTTCAAGAACGTCAGGAGTAAGACGGATAGATAGCTACTTAACCGTGACGAGGCTGTATCGGAAATCGAGGCGTTCGAAGAAGCTTGAAACATCGACCAGCCGATGTAACACAAAAACAGACTGCCGATCAGTTGCATCCAGTGTGCTTGAGTGATTAGGGATTGGACAAGCGAAAAACCGGACAATGCAATCAATCCATAAGTGAAGTCTACCGTTGCGGCTCCGAGTCCGGAAACGATGCCGGAAATTCGTCCATGTCGAAGCGTTCGTTGCATGCATAAAAGTCCGATTGGACCTACGGGAGCCGCTAACGCAAACCCGATTCCAAAACCAGTCGCAAACATTAGTCAACCTCGGGTAACGGAAAATGAAGCGATTCCTTTTCCGTCCGCATGATGATTGTTGTTTTTGTCCGCAGGATACCTGCTAATTCTTTGATGTGGTAGGTGATGATTTCATCAAGTTGTTCTGTATCACGACAACGGATTTTAAGTAGATAATCATCGTCCCCGGCGACGTGATGACATTCCAGTACGTACTCAAGTTCTTGAACCCGTTTTAGAAATGGCGCTCGGTGTTCCGGTCGCTCGAGTGAAACAGCGACGAACGCAGCAAGACGATAGTCAAAGGAGGAAGGGTCTAGCACCGTTGTTAATTGACGGATGATACCTTGCTCTTGTAAGCGTGCTACACGTTCTGCTACAGCCGGTGCCGATAAACCGATGTGCTGTGCAAGTGTCGACCATTTCATACGAGCATCGCTTCTTAAAAAATCAATAATTTTTAAATCGTAGGAATCCATAAATAAAAACCTTCCTTTCTATTGTTATTTAGAATATTTTATTTCGAAAAGAAAGGAGGTGTCAAAGTGTTTATAAAACAAGTTCATAGCACACTGAAATCTTTACACATATACGGAACTGTCTTAAGTTTAAGATGTCACCACGAAGGAAATGTTCTGAAGTGTAAGAACATTGGTTTGAGAGCGATGTACATTTGACAATCAGAAAGGTGGAAAAAAGATGAAGAAACTCTTATCGTTTGTGACTGCTACGTTACTGTTTGCACTATTCGTGTTACCAGTAGGCGCAGCTGATGACGCAATGGTTCGTGTCATTCATGCTTCACCAGATGCTCCAGCAGTTGATATTGCGGTCGATGGCAAAAAAGCAGTATCAGGAGCGAAATTCAAAGATGTCACAGATTACCTCACACTACCAGCTGGGGAACATAAAGTAGAAGTATTCGCTGCAGGAACAACAAAAGATCCTGTGCTCTCTCAAACACTCAACGTCGAAGCTGGTAAATTCTACTCTGTCGCAGCAATCGGCAAATTGGCTGATATCAAACTAGCGGTCATGGAAGACAACGGTAAAGGCGAAGACGGCAAATCAATGGTCCGTGTCGCACACTTTGCACCGGATGCACCAGCTGTTGATGTCGCACCAAAAGGTGGAGACCCACTCTTCAGTAACCTTGAATTCTCGAAAGTCTCTGACTACGGTACACTCGATGCAGGCACATATGACCTCGAGGTCCGTCCTGCAGGCGCAACGGATGTCGTCAAAGCACTGGATGGAGTCAAACTCGACAGTGGCAAAAACTATACAGCGCTCGCAATTGGCTTACTTGAAGGCGAACCAGCATTTGAAGTCCTCTTGATCCCAGATGGTGGTGAAATGGCATCAATGCCAGAAACAGGACTTGGTGGTTCATCTGATACGGCTTCTGCTACACCATGGGCAGTCGCAGCAGCTGCTGCCTTGTTAGTAGGAACAGCGTATGTCGTCCGTCGTAAACAAAACGCTTAAGAGTAGTCTTCTTCTCTTACTCGTATTAGCCGGATGTCAATCGGGATCACCTCCAGATGCTACAAAGCCGGAAAAACCAAAACAAACCGAAACAACGACGTCTTCTTCGTCCACTCCATCTGAAAAGGTGGACGAAGAGGCGTTCATACCAACGCGTATTACGATTCCGACGCTCGATGTGAAAGCGAACATCGAAGTCGTCGGGAAGGATAAACAAGGACGGATGGATGTTCCGAAACAGACCGACCAGGTCGCTTGGTACAAGTACGGAGCAAAAGCCGGACAAACTGGAAATGTCGTGTTAGCCGGACACTTGGACGATCAAGAAGGTCCTGCTGTTTTTTATGATTTAGCGAAGATGAAAAAAGGGCAACGGATTGAAGTGACGGGAAAAGCAGGACAACAGGTATCATACGTGGTGACGAACGTCATGTCCTATCCTGTCGATGAAGCACCGGTTGGATCAATCTTCGGTGCGACCGTCATGAATAAACTGACGCTTATTTCATGTATTGGTACGTTTTCAGAATCAAAAGGATACGATCAGCGTCTTGTCGTCACAGCAGAACAAGACGAGTAAAATAAAATAGGCAATTCTTATTTCGGTCAGAACCGAGAATAAGAATTGCCTATTTTTTAATGTGTTTCGGAAGCAGCGACAAGATCCGTCGTCAGTGTCGTCAAGCCTTGTGTCGTCTTACTGAGTCCTTGGATCGTCTCGACGATTTGTCCAAGGTTTTCCTTGTTACGTCCAAATAAGGTGAGGGAGTTTTCCATCTCGCTCTTAACGGTTTGAATTCCTTGTTTCACTTGTTGCAATTCTTGCTGCGATGCGGTGTTGGCGCGTGTGATGTCTTCCATCTGAGAAACGAGTTGTGTGATATTACCATTGTTCTTTTGAATCAGACCATTGATGCTACTACTTAATGACTTGGCATTTTCAGCAAGGTTTCGGACTTCCGTCGCGACGACAGCAAAACCTTTACCGTGTTCACCGGCACGTGCTGCTTCGATCGAAGCATTCAACGCGAGTAAGTTCGTCTGATTGGCGATCGCTTCGATGCTTTGTGTCATCTGGACGATGTCATCCGACGTCGTCTTTAATTCATGGATGCTTTCAAGCGAAGTACCGACTTGTTGTGTCGATTGAGCGAATTGTTGCTCCATCTGTTGCATCTGTCGTTCGTTGGCAATCGTCATTTGGACAAGCTGCTGACTCGTCTGCTCCGTTTGAGCCGTTTCTGCCAACACTTGTGAGGCACGGCGGCTCGTCTCGATGATGGCATGATCCGTGTGTTCGACGGAGCTTGCAACTTCTTGACTGACACGGACGACATCTGTCAAAAGTTGACGGCGCGACTCGTTCGCTGCTGTCACTTCATGAAGACGAGAATCGACGTACTGACTCGTGACGATTTGAGCATCTAAATTCATCGCATGTGTCAAGGCAAGCACAGCTGTCGTCAGTTGGGCTGGGTCATGTTGATAGTGTTCGACGATTTTTGGAATCAACAACGTCTGAAACGCTGCGTAAGAAGCGATGAACCACGTGACGGGAACGAAGTTATGTTTATGCGTCTGTCCCATCCGTGTTCGCATCGCAAGGAACGACTCATCCATATTTCCTGTTAACAAACTCGTAAAGTAGTCGGCGAAGACTTTCTTCAGTCGTTCGCGTGTCGATGATTGTTTCGCGATCGTTGCCATCTCGGGATTCAATAATAGATGGTCAAGCACTTGCTCGAGGACTTCATCTAAGATACCTTGAACGACAGGCGCCATCGATTTGAGTGTCTGTAGCTGTTCTTCTGTATAGCCCATGTATACGAGACGGGATGTGAGATCAGGATCTGCCGTCTTTGTAATGAGACGGGAATCAGGAAAGCCGATTGTAGCTTGATAAGCTGAAGTAGTCTTACTTTTAAAAGGGTTACGCACGTAGTTGCCTCCAATACTCAAGATGTGAATAAATTGATGTCTGTTTCTTATCGGTTCATCTTGACGAAGTGATACTGATTTTCGAAAAAAAGACGAGAATATTGAAAAACATTGACCGGAAACAAAAAAACTCATGGCAAGTGCCATGAGGAGAATAAAAAATATACAGGATTAGACCGGTTGATCTTCCTGAAATGCTTTTTTGGCGTCCACAATCGAGCGCATCCGTTGAACGCAAGCTTGGACAAACTGAATATCAATGGAGGTGAAACGGGTGACAGGTCCACGAGCTGACTCAGCACTGAATGTGAAGGTTCCGAGATTCCAAAGTTCGATTTTAAATCGTTTTCCTTTGTTGTCGTCGAAGTGTTCTACGAATTCGATTTTCGGTACCATACGAACCCCTCCTTACTCCGTACATTCCCGCTTTTCAAAAAATAAAAAAGCCAAACTGCGAGTTAGAAGCAGTTTGGCTTAAAAAAATTATGCAGTCGGCACATCATAGCCGATCTCTTCAATCGCATCGACGAGACGCTCACGTGAAACGTCCTCATGCTGTACGGTCACTTGGTTTTGTTCGAGTGAGACAGTTGCCTGTTGCACACCTTCGACTTCAGATAGAGCGGATTCAACACTCGCTTTACAGTGATTGCATGTCATACCGATAACAGATAATGTTGTTTCTTTCATGATGATGTTCCTCCTTCAGATAGTGGGGTACGTTTTAATCGTAACGCATTCGTCACGACAGAGACAGAGCTGAATGCCATGGCAGCGCCCGCAAGCCATGGGGCAAGCAGCCCGAGAAAAGCGACCGGAATGCCAATCGTATTATAGCCAAGTGCGAAGACAAGATTTTGACGAATATTTTTCATCGTTTGCTCACTCAACTCGATCGCAAGTAAAACTTGTTTTAAGTCGTGTCCAAGCAATGTCACGTCGGCTGCTTCAAGGGCAACATCCGTGCCGCTACCGAGCGCGATGCCAACGTCCGCCGTTACAAGAGCAGGGGCATCATTGATACCGTCTCCGACCATCGCGACACGTTTCGTTTGTTGAAGTGATTGAATAACATCAGCCTTTTCAACAGGTAAGACGTCAGCAAAGACGAACGCTGGATCGAGTCCAAGCTCCTCTGCTAAATGCTCGGCGACTTCCCGACGATCACCGGTCAAGAGATACACTTCTTTTGTCTGGCGCAACCGCCGGATCGTTTCTTTCGCTGAATCTTTCAACGCGTCACGGATGGCGTATCCGGCAACGACTTTTCCGTCGACAGCAACATATACGAGTGTCGCTCCAAGTGATGTCCAGTCGGGAAGAGTAAGACCGCGTTCCTGCATCATTCGCGCCGATCCGACGATGAGATCATGTCCCATGATTTGTCCCGTGATCCCATGTCCTGATTCGACGTGGAATCGTTCGATATCAAAGACGACATCCCGTTCTGCTGTGATGGCGCGAGCAAGGGGATGTTCCGATTGCCGTTCAAGCGCAGCAGCGAAATCGAGCGCTGTCTCCGTACCGAACGTTTCGACGACGATGGGGCGACCGACTGTCAGTGTTCCGGTCTTATCAAAGACGACAGCATCGACATGTTGAAGATTCTCGAGTTGAGCACCGCCCTTGAAGAGAATACCTCGTTCCGCCCCTTTTCCGGTTCCAACCATGATCGAAGTTGGTGTCGCAAGCCCGAGCGCACATGGACAAGCGATGACGAGCACCGCGATGGCAGGACGAATCGCTTCCGCAAAGGAACCGGTGAACATCCACCAAGCGGCTAACGTCAGAAGCGCGATGGCAACGACGATCGGCACGAACACACCAGAAATCCGATCGGCTTGTCGTTGAATCGGTGCTTTTTCAGTCTGCGCTTGTTCGACGACACGAATGATTTGCGAGAGAACTGTCGCTTGTCCGATTTTTGTCGCTTCGACTTGTAAAGATCCGTTCGTATTCAGCGTACCACCAATGACGGATTCCCCAACCGTTTTATGAACAGGCGCGGATTCACCAGTCAACATCGATTCATCGAGATACGCGTCGCCAGCCCGAATGACACCATCTGTCGGAATTTTGTTCCCGGGTTTTACGAGTAAGATCATACCAGTTTGAATCGCGTCGATGGAGACAGTTCGTTCCTGTCCATCCTCTAAGACGACGGCTTCCTTCGCTTGAAGGGAGAGCAGGCTTTTGATTGCTCCTGTCGTCTGTTGTTTGGCACGGTCTTCGAGAACTTTACCGAGCAGGACGAGTGTAATCAGAATCGCGCTTGTCTCAAAG
Source organism: Exiguobacterium acetylicum DSM 20416 (assembly GCF_000702605.1). Lineage (NCBI taxonomy): Bacteria > Bacillati > Bacillota > Bacilli > Caryophanales > Exiguobacterium > Exiguobacterium acetylicum. Next base: position 3,000,524 of record NZ_JNIR01000001.1, read on the forward strand.
TAAAGGTGAGGCATATTAGAGACGAGTAGCATTTCAGCAACGGAATAAAAGTAGGCTGCCGATGTCCCGAGTGCAACGAGAACGTCCATATTGGCACTCCCACTCCGTAAACTTTTATAAGCCCCGCTGTAGAAGGGCGCTCCGATGATGAATTGTACTGGTGTTGCTAAAGCAAACTGTAGCCACGGATTCATCAAGAATGGAAGATGAAACGGACTGTTCGGAATATGCGTCAGCATGCTCGCAAGCAGCGGTAACGATAGAAGGGCCGCGATGATAAAGCGATACAGCATCCGGCGATTCGATTTTGTTGCGTGTGGTGCTTGTTTGACCGTTGCCCCGTAGCCGATTTTTCGGATTTTTTCGATGATCGCTTGATCGTCATAGGCATCAGAAATCGAGACACGAGCGGTTTCAAGCGGCAAGTTGACCGTTGCTTCAACCCCGTCCATCCGGTTGAGGACTTTTTCAATCCGGGCAGAGCAGGCGGCACACGTCATGCCTTCAATATCAAACTCAATCGTTTTTGACATCAGAAAACCCTCCTTACTTTTTCAATCGAGCGATGACCGCCATCAATTCTTCGACGTAAGCGTCCGTACTGTCTTGACGGGTGGCAACTTCATGCATGCACATCTTGACATGGCGTTCGATGATTTGTAGTTCGACTTGCCGCAAAGCTGCTTGGATTGATGCCGTTTGCGTCAAAATGTCAATACAATACCGATCTTCAGCGACCATGTTAGCAATCCCGCGGACTTGTCCTTCGATGCGCTTTAGTCGTTTCATCAACGCATCTTGTTCTTCGTTCGTTCGTGGAACGACGGGATGATCGTGTGTCATAGTCGTACCTCCTTTGGTGATCTTGTTGTCATCTTTACTGTAACATATAGGTATGGGGGGTACCAGTATTTAGCTTAAGAAATAAAAAAAACAGTCGCGAGAGGCGACTGCTTTTGTACTTATTGATTGGAAACTTGTGGTTTGACGATCGTTTCGTTTAATGAACGTTGATCGCTAATGATGTCTTCAGCTTGTGTCGCCCGTTTAATGAAGAAAGCAAGGACGAATGCTAGACCAGCAATGAACGTCGAGATGAAGAACGCATAGTTGATTCCGTCAAGCGTTGCTTGCATCGTAATCTGCTGTTTTAAAGCAGCAGCCGCTTCAGCTGTCGGTTGACTCGTCATGTTCTTCGCTGCTTCAGCCGCGAGTTCTGTTCCACGTGTCTTCGCATGCGTCGACATGATTGTAACAAGCAAGGCGGTACCAATCGCACCGGATACTTGTTGCAACGTATTGTTCATCGCTGTTCCGTGTGGATAGTAGCGTGTTGGTAACTGGTTCAAACCGTTCGTCGAGACTGGCATCATGACCATTGACATCCCGAACATCCGCAATGAATACAGGACGATCAGATGCGTATACGTCGTATCCATCTCAAGCTGACTGAAGTAGTAACTGGTAACGACTGTGATGAACAAACCAGTTAACGCAAGAGGACGACCACCAATCTTATCAAACAGTTTCCCGTTGATCGGTGACATGACGGCCATCAAGATAGCACCCGGTAACAGCATGAGACCCGCATCGAGTGGTGAGATACCGCGAATTGTCTGGACATAAATCGGAAGCAATAACATCCCGGAGAACATCGCCATCGTGACGACCATCGAGATGGCAGAAGACAAGGCGAACATCGGGTAACGATAAATCTTGAAGTTGAGCATCGGACGTTCCATATGGAGCTGACGGTAAATGAATGTCACAAGTGCGATGACTCCGACGATCAGCGCTCCATAGACGTGGAAGCTATCCCAACCCTTAGAGCCGGCAGAACTGAAACCGTACAATAAGCCACCGAAACCAAGTGATGAAAGTGCAACGGAAGCAAGATCAATCCGAGCGGCAGATCGTTCCTTGACGTCACGAAGTAAAAAGAAACCAGCGACGAGAACGATTAAGGCGATTGGTGTGATGAAGTGGAACAGCATCCGCCAATCATAATGCTCGATGATCCAACCAGATAGCGTTGGTCCGATTGCTGGAGCTCCCATCATGATTAATCCGAAGAAGCCCATCGCAGTCCCACGTTTTTCAATCGGGAAACTGACGAGCATGACGTTCATCAGCAACGGCATCATGATCGCAGAACCGGATGCTTGAATCATCCGTCCTGCGAGCAAGACAGGGAAGACTTCTGCGAAGCCGGCAAGAATCGTTCCGGCCGAGAAGAGGGTCATTGCGAGTAAGAAGAGGCGACGAACCGAATATTTTTGAATCAAGAACGCAGATGTCGGAATTAAGACACCGTTGACGAGCATGAAACCAGTCGACAGCCATTGAGCAGTTGATGGTTCGATCGCTAAATCCTTCATGATCGAAGGCAGGGCGATGTTGAGCAAAGTATTATTTAAGAAAGCAATGAATGCCCCGATCATCAAAACGGCGAGTATGCCGTAAGGAGCCCGAGCAGTATGAGTTGCACTTTGTTGCATGAGTATCCTCCTAACTAAACTAACGGTACAGATTTCTATACGGTCGTTCTATCTGTAGTTTATCTTAATCTGATTTAGTTCGAATTACAAATAATAATAGCTAAGAAAGATAATTTTATTTTTTGTGTAAGATTGAAAGCGTTTTTCTAGTAGGCTAAACGAGAAGAACAGCATGTTGTACACTCGAAATCGCTTCCTAGGGAAACGATTCAAGGTAAACAAAAAAGCGCAATCCTTCTCGTTAAAGAAAAATTGCGCGTCGTCTTTAGTTTGAAACAGCCGGAGGCTTGTTTCATAGCTAGCATTACTGGACGTTCGTTTCGAGTGCATCTTTCGTGATGTCGTAATGAGAGGCTGTCCAGACCGATTTACCGTCTTGAATGAACAAAACTTGTGGTGACTCGTGTCGAACGCTGTAATGTTCGGCGATGTGGTTCGATAACGTCCGAGCTTCTTGGACGAAAAGATACGCCGTTGGAACAGATGTTTCATCCGCGAACTTCGTATACTCCGAGAATCCTGCGGCACTGATCGGGCACGTCGTGCTGTGTTTGCAAATCACGAACGCGGTGTGTTCGGACGCAAATTGATCAAAATCAGAAATAGATTGCAGTTTACGTGGTTGTGTCATGTATATCACCCTCCATACGTCCGGAGACGTTCACTTAACTTTAGATTTTCCCGGTAATCGACCGGACAGTCAATTAAAACGGGTCCATCACTTGCAAATGCTTGGTCAAGACAATGTGCGAGGGAACCATGCTCACCGACACGAAGACCGAGTGCCCCAAAGGCGTGAGCCAGTTGAACGAGGTCTGGATTGTCAAACGTGATGTAGGACGACCGCCCATACGCTTGTTGTTGTTTCCATTCAATCAGTCCGTAGGTTCCGTCACGCCAAATCAATACGACGAGTGGAAGCTTCAGACGAACGGCAGTTTCAAGATCTTGTCCATTCATCAGAAAGGCACCATCTCCAGCCGCACAGACGATTCGCCGATCCGGATATAACAGCTTGGCTGCGAGCGCACTCGATAAACCATAGCCCATCGAAGCGAATCCATTGGAAATGAATAATTGATCTGGACGTGTCGTTTGATAATGACGAGCGAGCCACACTTTATGGGCGCCGACGTCTGAGAAGACCATGCCATCCTCCCCGACGGTTCGTTCGAGTTCACGGACGATACTTTGAGGATGTAAAGGCAAGGCAAGCGAGTACGTTTCTTGAATCTCGTCGCGTAATTTATCGCGATCGTGTTGCCAGCCGTTCCACGCACGCTCTGGAAGTAAAGGAGTCAATACAGTCAGCATATCGACGAGTGGTCCGACTACGTTCGCGACGACCGGATAATAGGCATCGATTTCGTGAGGATTCGTATCCAAATGGACGATTGGTGTCTTTTTCGGGTTCCATTTTTGCGGAGGTAACTCCGTAATATCGTAGCCCACCGTAATAATGAGGTCACTCGCATCGAGAATCCGCTGGTTGTAATCGACGTCCGGTAAACCGATCGTGTGTGCAGCGAGCGGATGGTGTGAAGAAATCGCTCCTTTTCCCATCATCGTCTCGACGACAGGAGCTTGGAGCTTTTCGACGAATGCTCGAAACGCTTCAAGTGCTTGCTGCCGGTGGATGCCAAATCCAGCAATGATGACGGGCCGTTTTGCTCGTTCAATCAGACGTAAAGCATCGGGATCATCAATCGTCAAGGAATGGAGATGCGTTGGCGTACTATCCTGCTGTAAGGGTGTCACTGATTGATTACGTTCTTGTTTTGCGATGTCTTCTGGAAAAGAGATATGGGTTGCCCCTGGTTTTTCACTACTTGCTGTCGCAAAGGCACGTCGAACGATTTCCGGAATGACCTCCGCCGACAGCACGGACGTACTGGACTTCGTGACAGGACGATAGAGATCTACGAGATCAAACATTTGATGCGACGCCTTATGTTGCCGTGCTGTTGCGCCTTGACCCGTGATCGCGACGACAGGGGAGTGATCCATCGTCGCACTTGCAATACCGGTCATCATATTGGTCGCACCAGGACCTAGTGTCGATAGGCAGACACCCGGTCGCCCACTCAGGCGACCGAACATCGCTGCCATGAAAGCGGCGTTCGTTTCGTGACGTGTCGTGATAAAGGTGATCGACGAACGACTGAGCGATTCGAGCAATGTGATGTTTTCCTCACCGGGAACACCAAAGATATGCGTGACGCCCTCTGCCTCTAAACATTGGACGAACCAATCCGCCGCGTTCACGCTAGTCCACCGATGGAAATGTACTTCGTCTCAAGATACGCTTCGAGTCCTTCACTACCGCCTTCGCGCCCGAGACCGGATTGTTTCATTCCACCAAATGGTGCTTGCGCAGCAGAAGGAACGCCATCATTCCAGCCGACGATTCCATAATCAAGCCCCTCGATTGCACGAATGGCACGCGCGTAATCCTTTGTAAAGACGTACGAAGCGAGACCGAATGGTGTCTGATTGGCGTAACGAACCGCCTCCTCATCAGAACTGACACGCTGGACGGGAGCAACAGGTCCGAACGTCTCCTCGTTCATGATCAGCATGCCGGGTTTTACGTCCGCAAGAACGGTTGCTTCATAATAATAGACATCGTTCTCCTCATCCGTCGTTCCTGTTCCGCCCGTGACGACTCGTGCACCAGCGGATGTCGCATCATCAACATGTTTTTTGACTTTATCGTAACCCGCTTTATTGATCATCGGTCCAATCTTCGTCTCAGCATCCAGACCATTTCCGGTCTTCAACTTCGCTGTCTCTTGCCCGAGTTTTTCAACGAACGCGTCATAGATCGAGTCGGATACGTAAATCCGGTTTCCGCAGACACACGTCTGTCCGCCATTACGGAATTTAGACTTAATCGTCTCAGCAACAGCTAAATCAAGGTCACAGTCATCAAAGACGAGAATCGGTGCATGTCCTCCGAGTTCGAGCGACATCGCCTTGATCGTCTCTGCTCCTTGAGCCATCAGCGTCCGTCCGACTTCGGTTGAACCAGTGAAGGTGATCTTATCGACATGTGGATGTGTCGCGAGTGATTCACCGAGTGCTTTCCCGCTGCCTGTAACGGCATTGACGACGCCTTCTGGAATCCCAACTTCCTGACAGAGTTCAAGAAGACGAAGCGCGGTAAGCGGAGTCGCTGTTGGTGGTTTGATGACAAACGTACATCCGGCGACGAGTGCCGGAGCAAGCTTTCGGGTAATCATGGCAGCCGGGAAGTTCCATGGTGTGATTGCAGCAACGACACCGACCGGCTGTTTGATGACTTGAAGTCGTTTAGAAGCATCATGCGTTGGAATGACACGCCCATACGCCCGTTTTCCTTCCTCTGCAAACCACTTGACGAAGTTTGCGGCATACTGCACTTCACCTTCTGATTCAGCGAGCGGTTTCCCCATTTCCAGCGTCATCAGGCGAGCCAGTTCATCTTTTTTCTCAATCATCTTCGCATATAATTTCTCGAGAAGTTCGGCACGTTCGTAGACCGTCCGTTTCGACCAATCAGGAAATGCCTTCCGTGCTGCTTCGACAGCATCATTGACGTCTGATTTTGTTCCGTTTGGTACACTACCGACGACTTCCCCGGTCGCCGGATTCGTAACATCCGTCCGTTCTCGTCCGTGATCTAGCCATTGTCCGCCAATAAAGAATTGTCCCTTCATCCTGAAAATCCCCCTTTTTTTACGTGCATTGATAAGGGTATACCCGAACGAAGAAAAAAAGATTCACTCTCGGAAGGAAAGGTTATGCAAAAGGGTAGAAATCGACCGATAAACAGTGTAGGATAATTCAGTAAATGTAATGTAAAACGCTATGAAATATTCATCGTGAATAAAGAGTGACACCCGTTGATGTGAAATGGTGGAATCACCCCCGAAACATTGACTTTAAAAGTGGATTTGATAAGATGAAGGTAGAGGATTTGCGCAATCGGTTGCGCTTTAAAGATGACTATGTATTGGATGATGAAAAAGACCACTAATGACTGACCTACGAGAGGATTCACGACACATGACACAAATGATACCGCGCCCTGAAACGGCCCAACAAACAATTACACGAGCTTGGTGGAAAGAAGCAGTTGCTTACCAAATCTATCCACGCAGCTTTTACGATGCAAACAACGATGGAATCGGCGATATTCCCGGTATCATCGCAAAACTGGATTATTTGAAGGATCTTGGTGTTGATGTGCTTTGGATTTGTCCGATGTTTAAATCGCCGAATGATGATAACGGATATGACATCAGTGATTATGAAGATATCATGGATGAATTCGGTACGATGGCGGACTTTGATCTCTTAATGGAAGAAGCGCATAAGCGTGACATCAAGGTCTTGCTTGATCTCGTCGTCAACCACACATCCGATGAACACCCGTGGTTCCTTGAATCGCGTTCGTCAAAAGACAATGAGAAACGCGACTGGTACATCTGGAAAGATGCTGTCAACGGTGGTGAGCCGAACAACTGGGAAAGTATTTTCGGCGGATCAGCATGGGAATATGACGAAAAGACGGAGCAGTACTTCCTCCACGTCTTCTCACGTCGTCAGCCGGACTTGAACTGGCAAAACCGCGACATGCGTCAAGCCGTCTATACGATGATTAACTGGTGGCTCGATAAAGGCATCGACGGTTTCCGAATCGATGCGATCAGTCACATCAACAAGGATCAATCATTCGCTGATCTCCCGAACCCGCTCGGTATGCCGTATGTCCCTTCATTCGATATGCATATGAACGTCGAAGGCATCCATGCGTATCTCGAAGAGTTGAAGGATGAGACGTTCTCGAAATACGATATCATGACAGTTGGAGAAGCAAATGGTGTCACACCGGAAGAAGCGGATCTATGGGTCGGGGAAGAGAACGGCAAGATGAACATGGTCTTCCAGTTCGAGCGCATGGATCTCTGGCGCGCAGATACGGAAAAAGGCGTCGACGTCGTCAAACTGAAACAAGTGCTGACGAAGTGGCAAAAAGGACTTGAAGCAACAGGTTGGAATGCCTTGTACCTCGAAAACCACGATAAGGTTCGTTCGGTCTCCCTTTGGGGCGACGAGGAACAGTACTGGAAAGAGAGCGCGAAGTCGCTTGCGATGATGTATTTCTTCATGCAAGGCACACCGTTCATCTATCAAGGACAAGAGATCGGGATGACAAACGTTCAATTCCCGGACATTTCGGATTATGATGATGTTGCTACGAAAAATATGTACGATATGCAACTTGCTTCTGGTAAGACACATGAGGAAATCATGGAAGTCATCTGGAACTCGTCCCGTGATAACTCACGTACACCGATGCAGTGGACGAATGAGCAAAACGGTGGCTTCTCGAATCAATCTCCATGGTTTGGTGTCAACCCGAACTACGCGGACATCAACGTCGCGTCGCAAGAACAAGATGAAGATTCAATCTTGAACTTCTATAAACGAATGATTCAAATTCGTAAGATGGAAGAGACGTTGATCTACGGCGCGTACGATCTTATCTTACCGGAAGATACAAAAGTCTACGCGTATACACGGACGCTTGGTGACGAACAGTTCTTGATCGTTACGAACTTAAAAGGCGAAACAGCAGAAATCGATACGGACATCATCTTGCACTCGGACAATATGTTGCTTGGCAACTATCCGACGATGCACCATGAAGGAACAGAACTGGAACTTCGTCCATTCGAAGCTCGTCTGTACCGTGTGCGCTAATATGTTTTGAACGGATTCGAAGTATATCGAATCCGTTTTTTTGTTGCATGTAAGCAGAAGGTGCATCAGACGAAAAAATCGTGTACGCTAAACGATGAGGTGATAGAAGTGAAACCAGTAAAGTACCCGGTGTCATTACGACAGGTGACGACGATTGAAGATGGTCCGATGCGTGAATCGGTCGAACTTGAAGCGGACGGCACGTTGTTTGAAACAAAAGACGGTTTTGCCGTGATGTTCGTTCAGCCGGATGAACAACCGATTGATACGACGATCAAATGGTCAAAAGATCAGATCGCCTTGAATCGTAAAGGTCCTGTTGCGATGCATCATGTCTTTATTTTAGGAGAGACGACTAAAAGCCAGTATGGCAGTCAGTTCGGTCAAATGTTGATGGAAACAGACACGGAAACGATTGAGATGAAACCGCAACAGATGCAGTTTCGCTATACATTAAAGATGAATGGACAAGCAGTCGGTACGTATACGATTGATTTAACTTGGGAACGGAGTGAGACGAATGGCATTTGAACAAACAGTACGTCAAATGGAACAGATGTTGGAAGAGGAATGGTTTGAGTGGCTCGAGAACGATGAGCCGCGTTATAACGAATGGCGTGATCAACTCGAAGGACTCGCAGAGCAGGCCATCACGGAATACAATCCGAAGGTCGACCCGGAGTCCATCGATACGCTACTTTTAATTAATGAAGAATTACCTGTCTTGTACGGCGAAGATACTGTCATGCTGTATACAGCACTCTTGAAAGCACGTCAGGAAGACGATCAAGTGTACGAACGTTACTTGACGATTCTTGGTGCGTTCGCGGACGAACAGCATCCAGCAATCCGTGAAGTCGAAAAGTTAGTCGCTAAAAAGGATTATAAAAATGCCTTCGCACGTGCAGTCCGTCTGCCACAGTCGCTCGGCTTAGAATAAACAATCACAGTGGACCATCTTGTATTAGACAGGGTGGTCTTTTTTTAGGAGGAAGCGCCATGTATCCACTTTATCGAATCATCGTCGCGATCATCCGCAAAGACGCTCAACTGCTCGTAGTCAACAACCAATCAGGACTGGACGCCCGTTGGAGCTTACCCGGTGGACAGATTGAATCTGGAGAGACCCTCGAGCAAGCACTGCGTCGCGAGGTGGAAGAAGAAACTGGCTTGACGGTCACATCGTCGTCGTTTGCCTTTTTGACGGAGAACTTCATGCCGACCTATCAGGCGCACAGCCTTGTGACTTATTTTGATTGTCAGGTGAGTGGAAGAGTTGATCCAAATGATCCCGATGAAGAAATCATCGAGACGAAGTGGATCAATCAAACGGAGTTAGCGAAGTACATCACGAGTGAAGACGTCCGTCTTCCGTTATCGGCATATTTAGAAGAACAGCACAAAGGCTATTATATGTTTGAAGAGATGAAGTGGTAACTCGGCTGTCATCGTTTCTTTACATTCCTTAAAGCCGTCTCCATCGTTCATTTACATTCGCTCGGTATGATGAAACCATCATCGTGAACAAGGAGGAAACACGAATGAACAAGAAATGGATGGCGACAGGTATTCTCGGTACAGTGCTTATGACAGGAGTTGCAGGCTATACATATGAATCGGCTCAGCCGGTCGAGGCAAAACAGAACACGAAACAGGCGAAGGTTAAAAATGTCATTTTCATGATCCCGGACGGTTATTCGGCTGCCTATGCAACGAATTATCGCTGGTATCAAGGAGGCGAGGAAACTGAACTCGACGGTCACTTAAAAGGAATGATGCGGACGTATTCGGCAAACACGAAAGTGACCGATTCAGCAGCTGCCGGAACGGCGATGGCAACAGGAACAAAAACGAACAATGGAACAATCGGCATGGATCCGAGTGGAAAAGAAGTAGCATCTATTCTTGATCGGGCGGATCAAGCAGGCAAAGCAACAGGACTTGTCTCGACATCAGCCATCACACATGCGACACCAGCTGTTTTTGCATCGCATGTCGTAACGCGCGCGAACGAAGCGGACATCGCGAAGCAATACATGGATGAAATGAAAGTCGACGTCTTACTCGGTGGCGGTCAGAAATTCTTTTTTGATCAAAAGAATGGTGGTGTCCAAGAGGCTGGTAATCTAGTGAAGAAAGCAGAACGGGCAGGCTATCAGTACGCGGATTCACTCGAAAGTCTAAATGAGACAGACGGTCGTAAAGTTCTTGGTTTGTTTGCAGAAGAAGGAATGGCACCAGAACTGGACCGAGAAAATACGAATCAACCGAGCCTTGCGACGATGACATCGAAAGCCCTGCAAACATTGAAGAAAGACCGCGATGGCTTCTTCTTGATGGTAGAAGGCAGTCAGATCGACTGGGCGGGTCACGCGCATGATGCTGCTTGGGCGATGAAGGATGCAGAGGCGTTCCACCAGGCAGTTGAAAAAGTGCTTCGTTTTGCAGCAAAAGATAAACACACATTGGTCGTCGTTGCTGGTGACCACGATACAGGTGGTATGTCAGTCGGTGGATACGACGAGTACGTCGCAAAACCGGAAGTCTTGAAAAACGTCAAAGCGACGGGTGATGAGATGGTTCGTCAGTTCAATGATGACTTATCGAATATCGCAACTGTCGTCAAACGGGAAACAACGTTCGATTTGACGGCTGAAGAAATTCAGACGTTGCAAAAAGTGGATGCGAAGAAACGCGTCATGACATTGAATGAGATGATCAGTAAACGGGCATATGTCGGTTGGACGACTTCGGTACACACAGGTGTTGACGTTCCGCTCTACGCGTACGGTCCACAAAGCGAACAGTTCAGTGGGTTGCATGAAAATACGGACATCCCTGGCCTGATGGCTAATGCCATGAAATTAAAAAAATGACGTATTGGACGTGATTAAATCAAGCGGTGGATCATCCACTGCTTGATTTTTTTTGAGTACTTATCTGCTTATGTGACACAGTAAAAACTAAATGAAAAAAAATGAATGAATAGCCATTCATTATATGCTATACTCATTTCAACACAACTGCTTTAGGGGGAAAGGGGTTTGTTCGAACATGAATACGTTTTTACTCATTAACTGGATTGCCTTCCTACTCGTCATCGGCTATGCGGGCTATCTGTTCACGTCACTCGTCAAAAGTCGTTATGCCGCCATTAAACGGGGAAAAAAGGCGGAATGGACACTGACGAACAAAGAACGACTTGACGCGGTCTTAGTCAACGTCTTCGGCCAAAAGAAATTATTAAAGGATAAGAAAAGTGGCGTTATCCACGTCATGATGTTCTACGGCTTCTTACTTGTTCAATTTGGAGCGATCGATTTTATCTGGAAAGGACTCGCCGTCGGTCAGCGTTTCCCGCATGTTCCACTCGGTCCGCTTTATCCGATTTTTACATTCTTCCAAGAAATCGTCATGCTTGTCATCTTGATTGCCGTCGTTTGGGGATTTTATCGCCGGTACGTCGAGAAACTCGTCCGCTTGAAGCGGAATTTCATGGCAGGTCTTGCGTTGATCTTCATCGGTGGTTTGATGGTCGCCGTCCTATTCGGAAATGGATTCTTCCTTGTCTATGAGAATCATTCGACGCTCGGTGAACCGGTCGCTTCAAGCATCGCGTTCTTATTCAGTTGGGTGCCGGAATCAGTTGCGTTCGGATTATTCGTCTTCTTCTGGTGGGCGCATCTCTTGTTCTTACTTAGCTTCATGGTCTACATCCCGCAAGGTAAACACGCGCACTTGATTGCCGGTACAGCAAATGTCTGGCTCGGTCGGACGTCAAAAGTCGGGCGTTTGGCACCGATTGATCTATCCGTCATGGAAGAGGCAGAAGATGACGAAGCGGAGTTCAGCTTCGGCGTCAACCGGATCGAAGATTTCAATCAGAAACAGCTCGTTGATCTATATGCTTGCGTCGAGTGTGGACGCTGTACGAACATGTGCCCAGCGAGCGGAACCGGTAAGATGCTGTCGCCAATGGATTTGATCGTTAAATTACGGGACCATCTCAACATGAAAACGGCAGCGATCACCCAACGTTCGCCATGGGCACCTGCCTTTGCGTTTGAAGGATCGCAAGGCAACCAAATCGCTTCACTGGCAGCAGCGGGGCAGATGGATATCGTTCCGGATTCATTGATTGGGAATGTCATTACGGAAGAAGAAATCTGGGCGTGTACGACTTGTCGGAACTGTGAAGATCAGTGTCCGGTCATGAACGAACATGTTGATAAGATCATCGACCTCCGTCGTCATCTCGTCATGATGGAAGGCAAGATGGATCCGGAGATGCAACGGACGATGGCAAACATCGAACGTCAAGGTAATCCGTGGGGGATGAACCGGAAAGAACGCGAAAACTGGCGGAAAAACCGGGATGAACTCGTCGTTCCGACAGCAAAGGAGAAGAAAAAAGCGGGCGAAGACTTCGAGTACCTGTTCTGGGTTGGTGCGATGGGATCGTACGATAACCGAAGTCAAAAAATCGCGATGGCGTTTGCGCGGATTCTAAACGAAGCTGACATCTCGTTTGCGATTCTCGGGAACGATGAGAAAAACTCAGGCGATACACCGCGCCGGATCGGGAACGAAGTCTTGTTCCAAGAACTTGCAGAAGCAAACATCAAATCATTTGAGAAATATGGCGTCAAAAAGATTGTCACGATTGATCCGCACGCCTACAACACATTCAAAAATGAGTACCCCGACTTCGGACTGAGTCCGGACGTTGAAGTCTATCACCATACTGAATTGCTTGCACGACTGATTGACGAGAAACGCATCACACCGCTCCATGAAGTCAAGGAGCGTGTTGTCTATCACGATTCGTGTTACCTTGGTCGCTACAATGACATTTATGACGCACCACGTTATATTCTCGAGAAGATTCCAGGAATCACGCTCGTTGAGACGGAACGTAACCGGGAAAAAGGGATGTGTTGCGGTGCTGGCGGCGGGATGATGTGGCAAGAAGAGAAAGTCGGCGCACGGGTCAACGTCGCACGGACGGAACAATTGTTGACCGTCCAACCGTCTGTCATTGGGTCAGCATGTCCGTACTGTCTGACGATGCTCAGTGACGGCACGAAGGCGAAGGAAGTCGACGAGACGGTTGCTACGTACGATGTCGTCGAATTACTCGAACGGTCAATCGTCGGTGTACCGGTCGAAGAACCTGTTGTAACCGTATAATAAAGTGGGATGAAACGATTATTCTCGTGCGAACGGGAGTAGTCGTTTTTTTCTCTAAAAAAGCGCGACGTTTTACTGTATGGTTTTGACATGATAAGATAAAAGAACTAGCTATGGAAAGGAGGTGAGAATCTTTTGGGAAGGCGTTACTTCGAATCGGTCAGGTCGCGGAGACCACCGGCTTATCAAAACGAACGATCGATTACTACACATCACTTGGTCTGTTAACACCAGAGCGCACCGCATCTGGTTACCGTTTGTATGACGAATCGGTCATTCATCAAATCGAAAAGATTGAATATTTGAAGTCTCAACGGCTTTCCCTGCAAGAGATTCTTGCTTCTTTTACGGAACGGGAACAAAAAACAGGGGAGACGATTTATCAGGAAGTGAAACAACTTCAGGCGACGGTTGAAGGACTCGAGCAGCGTTTGTTAGATTCGACGGACGTCGAAAAACAAGCGATTCGCTTAGAATTGTCACGGCGTCTGACATTGATTGCTTCCTTGATTGCACAGCTTTAATACAAAACAATGGAGGTGACCCCTGTTTAGGGGATTTTGGATACTATATTATTCATCAATTTATTTTTAGTGGTCTTGTTGATTGCGTTGACGGCGTTTTTCGTCGGATCGGAATTTGCTGTCGTTAAGGTTCGGATGTCGCGTTTGGATCAAATGATTCAAGAGGGAAACAAGAGTGCCGTCCTTGCGAAAAAATCGCGGGCGATCTTGATTATTACTTGTCTGCCTGTCAGCTTGGTATCACGGTCACGGCACTTGGTCTTGGGGCACTTGGTGAACCAACCGTTGAAAAGATCTTGCATCCTGTCTTCGACGACTTCGGGATCTCTGCTGCTGTTTCGACACTCTTGTCGTTTGGTATCGCATTTGTATCCGTAACGTTCTTACACGTCGTCATCGGTGAACTCGCGCCGAAGACGCTTGCGATTCAGTATGCAGAACGCATGACATTGTTGTTTGCCCGTCCACTTTATGTGTTCGGTAAAATCATGTACCCATTCATTTGGTTACTCAACGGTTCAGCACGCTTATTCCTTGGTCTGTTCGGCGTCAAACCAGCAGGGCACGAACAAGCCCACTCGGAAGATGAATTGAAAATCATCATGGCGCAAAGTTTCCAAAGTGGTGAGATCAACCAAACAGAACTTGCCCTCATGCAAAACGTCTTTGCGTTTGATGAGCACATCGTCAAAGACTTGATGGTGCCGCGGATGCGGATGGAGACGATCTCGGAACGTTTGACGAAGGATGAACTGATGGAAATCTTCATGGATAATCCATACACGCGTTACCCGGTCACAGAAGAAAATGATAAAGACCGGATTCTCGGATACGTCAACGTCAAGGAAGTCTTGACGGATTATGCGAACGGAAATGAGCATCCGGTGACACACTATATCAAGGATTTACCGGTTGTTTCGGAAGTGACATCGCTTCAAGAGACACTTCGCAAGATGAAACGGACCCGGACCCATCTCGTTCTCGTCGTCGACGAGTACGGTGGAACGGCAGGTCTCGTCTCGATGGAAGACTTACTCGAAGAAATCGTCGGTGAAATCCGTGATGAATTCGACGCAGATGAAGTCGAAGAAATCGAACAGGTCAAATCGGACGAGTTCCTACTCGACGGTACAGTCTTGCTCGCTGACCTAGAAGAACGTTTCAATATTCGTTTTACGAATGTCGAAGATGTCGATACGATTGGTGGCTGGATTCAGATGCACAACATTGATCTTCAGCCAGGTGAGCATATCGACACACCAGACTTCTCCGTCGAAGTGATGGAGATGGAAAACTATCAAATCAATCGCGTCAAGATTTGGTTGCATCCAGCTGAACAAGCAGAAGCATAAGATGGTCGGTTCCTCATGGAGGAACCGGCTTTTTTTCATCGCATCAGTCAAAAAATCAAGAATGGACGGATTGTGCGAACTTTCGGCAGTCATGATAGGAGAATGCAGAGAGGAGCGGGAATGTATTCTAATACGACTTTTTTGTTGATTCGCGTCCTATGAAACGAGGAGGTATTCCGTGCTTGAGCAAATCCCATTCTTACTGAGTCGTTTAGGTATGTTAGCACTGTTAGCCTTTTTATTGTCCCAGTGGCGCATTTCCCGATACATATTCAAGATGGACCGCGGAATGAACCTTCCACTGCTCTTCGCATTCGTGTCATCCGGTATTCTGATGAACTACGCAGGAATTGAACTTTCGCAAGATACGACGATTGACCCGTTACTCGGGTTAGCTGTCGAAAAGGATGCCCTGTTGCTCGATACCCGACTCGCTGTCATCGTGACGAGTGGATTGATTGGTGGACCGGTAGTCGGCGGCATCACGGGATGTTTGGTTGGTCTACATCGTTACGTGCTTGGTTCGTTAGGGGCAGAAGCAGGTTGGATCATCGCAATGCTCGCTGGACTTGCGAGCGGCTGGTATCGAAAACGCTGGCGTTTGCATGATGGTTATGCAATTGTTCCGCCCATCGGTATCGTATTGACAGCGTTATTGTTTGAGAGTGGCGTCACGTTATTGCTTGCACCGGATACGACGGAGGCACTGGATTTGATGGGTCGAGCCGCCTTTCCGTTACTGTTCGCAAATATGTGCGGTGTCGTATTGTTCATCATGATTTTACGGACACAACTTCGACTCGAAGGTGCACTCTTCGTCGGGCAAACTGAGCGTTCCGACCGTTTACTGCAAGCGTTACAGCCCTTACGAAAGCAAGGATTGACTTCCGAAGTCGCGCGACAGATTGGAGCGACATTATTGAAGGAAACAAAGATGCAACGAATTGTCGTGCTCGGGGCGACAGAAGTCGTCATCGATATGACGGACCAGCAACCTGCAGTCTGTGGCGAGCAACCGAGACGGGAGGAACAACGATGGATCGAAGCAGAAGAACCCGTCCGACAAGAAGACGAGCAGACGGGGCAAATTTTAAGTTTTCACCCCATGCGTATCAACGGTCAAAAAGCAGGGGTCATCTGTTACTTTTCGAAGGATTTATTTGATGATACCGTCGAGCGGATGACGGAACAACTTGTCCGTTTATTAGCACGAGAGCTACACATGCATCGAGAAGATCAGTTGCTTCGGTTAAGTGGAAGAAAGATGAAACCGATGTTACACGTCAGCTATCTGAAAGGAATCATCGAAGAAATCCAGCGGACAGCTGACCCGGGAACGCCTGTTAAACATCAACTGAATGCACTGTTGCAGCTTCTGACAGCAGCGACGCGGCATGATGAACATCCACTACGCGAGGAATTGGCAACTTTAAAGGCATACTTATCATTAGAAGGAACGCGACGTCGTCCGAATCAACTGACCTCTGCGGATATCACGGTCGATCTTGATATCGAGACCGCTGTTGAAGAATACTTCGTGTTTCCATTCCTTGTGACACAGCTTGTCGATAATGCACTGCGTCATGCATTCGTAAAGGCAGGACGACATCACCGGATTGATGTCCGTGCTTTCAAGACGACGACAGACTGGGTCATCGAAGTTACGGATAATGGGCAAGGTGTACCGCCTGCTGTGATGCAACAACTGGATCAAAAAGAAGCGGGTGATTCGAACCTGTTTCTGATTCGACGCGCATTAGACGTGACATATGGTTCGGTCGCAACATTACATGTCCACTCAATCACGCATCAAGGTACTCGGATTGAAGTACGATTACCTCTTCCGTCCCTTTGACAACAATGGCATTTTGCCATTGTTGTTTTTTTGTCTTGTTCCGAGGGTAAATACGAAAACAGGAAAATGTATCGTACAGGAGGAAGCAGATGATGATTACAACAACAGAAGTGGGACAACTAGGTGATCAGTCCTTGTTACGATTCACGTTAGAGAATGTGCATGGGCATAGTATCGATATCTTGAACCGAGGCGCAAAAATTCTTGCCATCCGGGTTCCGGATCAACATGGAATAATCGAAAATGTCGTACTCGCGTTTGACGACCTATCAGAATACCAAGATGATCCGCATCACTTAGGTGCAACGATCGGGCGGGTCGGAGGGCGAATCGCAAACGGCGCGTTTGCGCTAGAAGGAATGACGTATGTACTCGAACAAAATGAGGGCGAGCATCACCTCCATGGGGGAAGCGAAAATTGGGCGAACCGGATGTTCACGCACGAAATCAACGACGACAAACTTGTTCTACGTTTAGATAGTCCAAGTGGTGAGAACGGGTATCCGGGTCATTTGTCGTTCACGCTGACCTTCGAATGGACAGACGAGAACATCCTGCATATCCATTATGAAGCGGAGACGACAGCTTCGACACCATTCAGTCCGACGAATCATACGTACTTTAATTTGACGGGTGAGGCAAAAACGACGATCGAACAGCATCTGTTACGAATGGATGCACCTTTTTATGTTCCGTTGACGAAAGATGCGGTACCGACCGGTGACATTCTCCCGGTGACAGACACCGTCTTTGATTTTCTCGATACCCGCCCGTTACATGAAGTGACACATGCATCAGACGAACAACTCCGCCAAGCAGGTAGTGGTGTCGATCACCCCTTCCTGCTTAGAGAGGGTGGAGAAATCGTTCTCGACGAACCAATCAGTGGGCGGCGATTGCGCGTCGTGACGGATCAACCGGGAGTCGTCGTCTACACCGCTAATCATTTGTCGGGTGAGTTTACGATTTGCGGAAGACGAGCAACACCGTACCTCGGAATCTGCTTTGAGACACAAGGATTACCGGATGCGATCAACCAACCGAATTTTCCTTCCGTCGTCTTGCATGCCGATGAGCACTATCATAAGCGTACATCGTTTCATTTTCAGATGATGTCATGACGTTTCTTGCGATTTCCACTTCTGTATATGGTAGGATAAAGCGAGAAGAATCTAACGGAGGCTAAGGAAAATGACTAAAATAGCATGGGTGACCGATAGTATGGCCTATTTCACGAAAGAAGAGGCAGAAGCGATCGGCGTCAATGTCGTACCGATTCAAATCTTACTCGGTGATACGGCGTATCAAGAGAATGCGATCACGGTCGAGCGATTGTTCCGTGCCCTAGATGCGGACAAAAAGCTGATTGCCAAAACATCACAACCAATTTTTGGGGAGTTCGTTGGAACATATGAACGTCTGAAAGAAGAAGGTTATGACTGTGCAATTGCAGTGCACTGTACGAATGGATTATCGAGTACCGTCCAAAGTTCAGCATCAGCAGCGGAAGCAGCCAGCTTCCCCGTTCATATCATCGACTCTCATACGGCGTTTGAGAACCAACAAGAGTTCATTCGTTACGGGATGGAGCTCGCGGCACAGGGGAAATCCGTCGAGGAAATCGTCGCAGCCTTACAAGCGTTGACGAAAAAGACCCATTTCTATATGATCGTCGGTAATATGGAAACGATGCGCCGGGGTGGACGTGTCTCATCCGGTGACTTGTTCCTTGCGAACCTACTCAGCATCAAACCGATCATCACGACGGATGAAGCAGGAAAAATCGTACCATTCAAAAAAGCGCGTTCTTTAAAGAAAGCTTACATCGAAATGGTTAAACAAATCGATGAATCGATGCGTCAGCACACGTTCTACAAGAACCGGATTTATGTCGCGACGACGATGGCACCGGAAATGGCAACGGAACTGCGGCAACAAGTCGCAGCGAAGTTCCCGGATTTGACGATTCTTGAAGGCACGTTCGGACCAGCAATTGGAACACATGCTGGAGCAGAAACAGTCGGTCTATTCTGGATGAATGATTAAATTAAAACGGATACGACAAGAGGCGACGGATTTTTCCGTCGCCTCTTGTTTCGTTCAAGCTGTAAGTGTGATTCCAAGGAAAGCTGCAAGAATTCCGAAACCGTAGCTCGAGATGAGATAGAGAGTAAGTACTTTACGATTTCCGTCCTGAAATAACTGTAATGTCTCGATTTTAAACGTCGAGAACGTTGTAAACGATCCAAGGAAACCGGTACCTAAGAGTAACGTCCATGTCGTATCCAGATGCGCACCGATGACGAGTCCGAGTAAAAACGAACCGAGTACATTAATCAGGAACGTCGCCAGAGGAAATTCGCGTTTCCAAAACGTCTTCATCCATTGACTGACGGCAAACCGACTGATAGCACCACAAAAAGCACCGATGGCAAGGGCGAGTAATTCCATTCACCCACGTCCTTTCGTCACGTATCGCAGTCGTCGTGTCCCAAGCGCGTAACCAAGATAAGACAGGAACAGACCGCCGAATAGGCTGACGAGCATATAGAGGAACGCGTCCGCTAGATGATGTTCGTTGAGTAAGGTCACGGTCTCGACGCTAAATGTCGAAAACGTCGTAAATGAGCCGATGAAGCCTGTTCCGATGGCTGTGATCGCATATTGATGCAAGAGTTTCGTTCGAAATAAAAAGTGTGTCGCGTAGCCGAGCAGAAAGCTACCGATCAAGTTGATCGCAAGCGTGGGCCACGGAAACGGACCGTTCGTAAAGTCGCCAATCAGCAGTCCAAGTCCATAACGTGCAGAGGCACCGAGAACACCTGCGAGACCTACGAGTACATAGAGCATAGGAATCCTCTTTTCTGAAAAAAGTCTACGTTAACCGTACTCCCGCTCTCAAGAAAGCGTCAAGAAAAAAAGTCATCGGAGAGACTTAACGATTGAATTCTTTCTGCCGATGAACAATTGTATGACTTTACTATGATGAAGGAGTTTGAACAAGATGGTATCTGCCCTCGAGCAACAAAGTACAAAGATTTTATCCCGTCTGATTGCAACGTTGATTACAATTGCGCATCCGTTGATTTTCGTATTTGCCCAAATGAATTACGTTCCAATCAGTGTGTTCTATCAGTTTTTAGTCGGTGGTCTGATCTTGGCGGTCGCGTTGCTGGTCGGCAACCGGCTACTCGGACATCGTCCGAGTGGGAAATATGTTCAAGTGACATTAACGTATCTCGTCCTCGCCTTAGTTTTGATGACATTACCGTCCCCAATCATCTGGACGATTGCTTACCTTTATTTGACGATTTCAATCGTCTATTTGATTCCGCGTCTCGTCGTTCTGGCTGGGATTTTCGGACTACTTGAAATGGCGTTATTCACAGCCAACGGAACGATTGTCTTTACGAACACATTCGACTTGATCGTCGCGTATGTCATCTATTTGATGATCTTCTCAGCGGCTGTCTTCGTTGCCGTTTTTGGACGAAACGTCATGCAGGCAGTTCGTCAAGAACAAGAGCGATCGGAAGCTTACGCGGCAACGTCGCAAGTCGCCCTTGAGCAAACGGCAGCAACAGCAACGGAAGTAACGACGTTCACAGAAGAGATGAGTGAAACGGTCGACGCGGCGAAGGATTCTTTCAGTCAGGTTGATATGGCGATGCAACAGCTGGCACATGATGCAGCAGGAAGCGTCCAAGCGATTCGTGAAATTCGCCAATTGAATGACCAGCAAGTCAACCGGATGGAGGATGTGACGGTTTCAGTCGATCGCGCCCTCGAGCGGAGTTCCTCATCGCGGACAACCGCTGAACGAAGCAGGCAGACGATTGGTCTAGCTGGACAATCCTTGCAACAATTGACGACGAGCATGGATGAGTCGGTCACGTCGTTCGGACAGCTCGCTGGACGTTTCCAAGAAATCGTCGCGATTACGTCGAGCATTAATGCAATTGCGGCTCAGACAAACTTGCTCAGTCTTAACGCGTCGATCGAAGCAGCCCGCGCTGGTGAGTTCGGAAAAGGCTTCACGGTCGTCGCGCAAGAAATTCGCAACCTGTCAGCGCAGACGGCAGAAGCGTCAAAAGAAATCAATGCGATTATCGAACGTGTCGATCAAGACGTCACACAAACCGGTAACTCGATTCATGCCAGTACGACACTGTTACGTGAGCAGGAAGAACGCATGGCAGAGAGTCAGTTAGCGTTGCAAACGATCGAAACAGATGCAACGGAAGTCGTTGGTTCGATCCAGTCGGCACAGACCCAGTTCGCGACGATGACGAACAGTCTTGTTGCTATCACGACAGCAGCCGGTCAACTCGACACGTTCATGAACGCCTTGCTCGCACAAAGTGAGTCGTTATCCGGTCTGACACGTCACCAAGTCGGTCAGGTCATGGAACTGCAACAGGCGATTCATGCCTTGAACGAGACGGCATCAACCCTTCAGCAAACGAATGGCTAAGAAACAGCTCCTCATCGATCGATGGGGAGCTGTTGTGCATCTTCAGACTGTTTGTCGGTGGAACGGACGGGGAAGAAGATAGGGAACGAATATTGAAGGAGGAGTCAACGGATGAAGGCAGCTTACATTGAACAGTATGGTGGATCGGAACAATTCAAGGTTGGAGAACTGGAAAAGCCAGTCATCGGACCGGATGATGTCTTAATCGAAGTCTATGCCGCGAGTGTGAACCCGGTCGATTGGAAACTACGCGAAGGCTACTTGCGTCAGATGTTGAGCTACGAAATGCCGCTCGTCATCGGTTGGGACGTTGCTGGCGTGATTCAGGAAGTCGGAGCGAACGTCTCCGATCTTCAAGTCGGGGACGCTGTCTTCAGTCGTCCGGAAATCGCTCGTCAAGGGACGTATGCAGAGTACGTCGCAGTCGATGCGCATTTAGTTGTGAAAAAACCAGAATCGCTCAGTTTCGCAGAAGCAGCGTCTCTGCCACTCGTCTCGCATACAGCATGGCAGGTCATGTTCGAAGTGATGGATGCGAAGCCGGGTGACCGGATCTTCATTGGTGCCGGATCAGGGGGTGTCGGAACCGTCGCGATTCAACTCGCGAAAGCGAATGGTTTGTACGTTATTACGTCAACAAGTACGAAAAACGTTGACTGGGTAAAAGCACTTGGAGCCGACGAAGTCATCGACTACAAACAGGAAAATCCGGCGGATCGTGTTCGCGACGTCGATTTTGTATTCGATACAATGGGCGGCGACAAGCAAGGGGAACTGTATCAGATGCTGAAGCCGAACGGCATGCTCGTCTCGATTTCTACACCACCGGATGAAGAGCAAGCGAAGCAACATAATGCACGATCTGCATATGTCTTCATGCAACCGACCGGTGAACGTTTGCGGCATATCGCTAAAGCGGTCGAGCGTGGCGAGCTACAACCTGTCGTTGATCGGATTTTTGATCTGGATCAAATCAAGGAAGCACATGATTATGGCGAAGAAGGGCACGCAAAAGGAAAAATCGTCATCCGGGTCAAAGGAGAATAAGGAGCAAGAGAGCGCTGAATTCAGCGCTCTTTTTTTTGTGTTGTCAATCTATTTTTCTAACCTGAAACAAAAAAAGACCTGGTTAAAAAAGTGTAAAGGATAAGGGGTTGCTTCTTCCTATACTAGGGCTATCAGACGTGAGTCAGCCA
The DNA here is from genome assembly GCF_000702605.1 of Exiguobacterium acetylicum DSM 20416. Lineage (NCBI taxonomy): Bacteria > Bacillati > Bacillota > Bacilli > Caryophanales > Exiguobacterium > Exiguobacterium acetylicum. Next base: position 3,023,361 of record NZ_JNIR01000001.1, read on the forward strand.
CATTAAAAGGAGGAAGTAACATGAAAAAAGGATTGAAGTGGGCAGGAATTATCGTGATTGGCGCAGTCATTCTCGGGAATCTAGGAGATGACGAAGAACAAGGAGCACCGGAGAAAAAAGTAGAGGTCGAACAAGAAGCAGTCAAATCAGAAGCAAAACCCGTGAAAGCAAAAGCAGCGGCGAAGCCGGTCAAGAAAACCTATGGCATCAACGATCAGGTGAAGGTCGGGAAACTGACGTATGTCGTCAATGACGTCAAGATGGTCGATTCGTTGTCGAACGTCCTCGGCGAAAAGAAAACGTCAGGACAATTCTTAGTCATCGGGTTGACGATTCTAAATGGAGACAAGGAAGAACGGTTCGTCGACAGCAATATGTTTAAAGTCAATGTCGGCGATACGGAATACTCAGCCGATACGGAACTTGATCTCTATGCAAATGAAGACGGGATGGGCTTCTTCTTAGAGACGATCAATCCGAACATCGAAAAAACCGGCAATATCGTCTTTGAATTACCGAAACATGTCAAAAATCCAATGCTTGAAGTCTCATCTGGCTTTGGCTGGGCAGGTGGACAATCGAAGGAGATTCAATTGACACGATGATTAGTGAGCAGACAAAGGAGTAGCGGGCAAATGCCTGCTACTCCTTTGTCGTTATCGTTTTAATTGTTGGATCGAGAGTTCAGGCGTTAATCGATCGAGTAAAGCGAGCGTCTCTGGATGAGAGGCAAGCGTCTGGTCGAGCGCGTTTCGTTCAGTTTCTAAACAAGCCAAATAACGTTGAGCCGCTTCAGCGTGCGTTGCGGGTGTCAGGACGTCATAGATTGCTTCAAGCGCAAAGCGTGGATGGTCTGGCAATGTCGTCGGAATCGTCTTTAATCCGAGTTGCGCTCGTTCAGGAACATGATGATGGAGTAATACTTTTGCGAACTTAATCAAGGCGCTACGGAGCATCTCGACTGCCCATAAGTCATTTCCCCGAGCTGCTGCTTTTTTATATTGAAACAAGAACCAGACAGCATCGATTGCTTCATCGGTCGCTTCTTGAGCAGAAAGTGTTAAGTCACATGTATCGGTAAAGTCCGTCAACTGTTCTTGTGGATCATACAAGACGCGCAATTGATCCTTGTGGTTCAGCGAATCGAGCGTCACCGTGAATAAATCGATATGTAGGAGATCATCATAGACGACGATCATTTGTGGTGCGATGATGTCGATCTCATCTTTCCAGATGATTGAACGATAAGTAGAAAGATGGGACAAACGACGCGATAAGAATTTTGTTTGACGTTCTTCTGAGACGAGACAGTACAAATCGATGTCTGAATGAACATCTTCTTCTCCCCGCCCGAAGGATCCTTTCAAGAAGATGGCTTCGACTGCAGGATCTTGTTTGAGTCGAGCAACCAGTTGCTCGATCGCATGAAGTTGATGCATAGGAACTCATTCCTTTCCAAAAACAGAAGTCTATTACGTCAGTATACGTGATAATAGACAGTTTATTCCATAAAAAATGAGAAATCGCATCGGAATGGACTTCTCATTGTGAAGTAGACGTAAGTTTGTCTTTATTTTCGAGATGGATGACGTGTTGTTCGCCCCATGCATTGATGGCGTCAAGAACGGGGATAAGTGTCCGTCCATAGTCCGTTAGAGAATACTCAACGCGTGGCGGGACTTCCTGATAAATCTCGCGATGAACGATGTCGTTCAGTTCAAGTTCACGCAGTTGAGCCGTCAGCATTTTTTGCGTAATGTTCGGCAATTGGCGTTTCAATTCACTGAAGCGGAGCGTTCCGTGTGTGATCAAGACGAGTAAAATCGACGGCTTCCATTTTCCGGTCAAGATTTCGAGCGCTGTCTCGACGCGACAGCTTGGTGTCTCTTCCATCGGTCTTCCTCCTTCATGGTATCGTTTAGGATACTATACCACTTATTCGTGCCTACTTCCGTTTCGATCGCTTCCGCGTAATAATAGGGGTACGAGCTATTTCATTGAAGGAGGAAACAACATGTCGATTCACCCACAGATTACACTCGGTCCTGTTCGTTTACGCGTCACGGATTTCGATCGTTCGATTTCATTTTATACAACGTCACTTGGATTACGTGTGCTGACGCAAACGGATCAGCTCACAGTTCTTGGCGCACAAGATACACCACTCGTTGAACTTGAAGTCCATCCGAATGCCCGTCGTTTCCCACCGAACTCGGTCGCCGGGTTATATCATTTTGCGATTTTGCTACCGAACCGAAAAGAACTCGGTTTCGTCATCCGGAATTTGATCGAACAAGGGATCGAGATTGGTCAAGGCGACCATCTTGTCAGTGAAGCCTTTTACCTATCGGATCCAGATGGGAACGGAATTGAGATTTATGCCGATCGTCCACGTGAGACATGGACGTATGAAGCGAATGGGGACGTCAAGATGACGACGGATCCCGTTGATTGGCAAAGTATGCTCGTCGAAGCGGGAGAAGAAGATTGGTACGGCATGCCAAGCGATACGGTCATGGGACATGTCCATTTCCACGTCAAGACACTCGAAGCGGCGCGGTCATTTTATGTCGAGACGCTCGGCTTTGAAGTTGCCGCTGACGCTTCGCGGATGCGCGCGTTGTTCGTTGCTGCCGGTGGCTATCACCATCACATCGGTCTGAACGTCTGGTCTGGTGTCAACGCACCGACGAATCCGGAAGATGCGGTCGGACTCGTCTACTGGACGCTACGTTATCCGGATCAAGCGACGCTTCAAGCAACAATCGAGGCGTTGAAGTCTTCCACTTATACCGTTACCGATCAAGCAGGCGATGTCTATGTCACCGATGATGCTGGAATTACCGCTCGATTAACAACGTAACCAAAAAAATCCCCTTGCAGTGAAAACACTGTAAGGGGATTTTTGGTTTACCGTGAAGACGACGTTGTATTACCGTCGTACCGGCTGATCAGTTCATACGGTCTGACTTTATATAAGGCATGCGGAAAGTAATGTGGATCCATCGCATCAAGCGTCCGCAACTGGAAGTGCTCCCGTTTGATATACTCACTCAGCGAGTCACGTGTCAGTGGGAAGAAGCCGACATCCGTCGTTTCGCCTTCTTGGGTCGCGAGTTCACCACCGACCGCTTTTCCACGGAAGCAGACGCACAGGACATGGCTTGAGACATTTTGATAAATACCGGTGATACCATCGATTGAGACATCGACACCGGTCTCTTCTTTGACTTCGCGTTTGATGGCGTCAAGAATTGACTCATGATTCTCGACTTGTCCACCCGGCATCTCGTACGTATCACCACGATGCAGGTTACGGACGAGGAGAACTTCACCGGCATCGTTCGTGATATACGCGGTCACGCTGACGATCGCGCGAGGGGGAGCATACGTACCGGTCGCTGTCATAAAATCTTCATACGATTTGATATAAAGGTTTTTGCCGAGGCGTGCGCGCTTCTCCATCGCTTCACGACGTAAGGCACTGTTGCGGACATCACGATCGACTTGTTCGAAGTGTTCGCGGTCACGGTATTCCCAGATGGCGATGACTTCATCTTCTGCTTCCGTCACCCAGCGCCCAACAAGACGGGCACCATGGCTGACTTGAAGCGGGTACAAATAGGTATGGAAAAACTCAGTGAATTCTTCTAGGCGTTCGGGACGAATCGTATAGGTCTTCCGGCGATGTAACATGGAAATTCCTCCTATCAGATGAGCGTTCAGATGTACGTTGTACCCCTTCTCGAACGGATGGATGAAACCCTTTTTCTCGATGTAGGAAAAGAATGTTTTATGAATCGATTGCGTCTACATGTCATATGGTGTGAATGATTTTCAGTCATCGATGATGATTCATATTGATCGAAAAAGTAAAGCTAAAGAAGAACTTAAGAAATGGGTAGGGCTCAACTTCAGAAAAATCGGGGATACTGAATATAGAGAGAAACAGAAAGAAGGGATACGTGATGGATATCATGGCACTCGTCCGCCTGGCTGGCGGAATCATGTTCACCCCATTGTCGGACGATGTCTTGATGATGAGTTTTGCGGCATTACGTTTACGGGAGGGAATGTACCCGGTCGTCATTTGGTTGACCGCATGGCCGGTTTTCTTCATTGCTTTTACATGGTTTTATTTACTTGCACGGTTCTTCCGTGAGATTCCGCTCGTCAAACGGTGGATGAAGTCACGTTTCTTGGAACGAGCAGAAACGATCATCGAACGACGCGGATTATGGGCGATTGGACTATCGTTCTTCTTACCCGGCGTCAGACATCCGATTCATTATGTCGCCGGACTTCTTGGTTATCCGTTACCACGCTATTTAGTGATGACGTTCTTAGCGGCAGGCGTTTATACCGGTCTTTGGACCTTTTTAATCGTCCGGATCGGAGAAGCCGTCACCTGGTCGGAACTGTGGAACTGGCTTCAGGTGAATCCAGGAATCGTCGGCTCTGTCTTGATCATCGTAATCGGTATTGCCGTAATTGGTATCGTGCATCATCGGCGTCAAAAGGAATCAGTCGAGGAAAGTTCTTCAATATAAAAACATCACACGAGCAAGCGAATCCAGATCAGGATTCGCTTTTTTAGATGAAGTTTGATTTTATGAATAAAGATAGTTTTTTGAAATAAGAAGTAATCTACAAGAAAAGTGAAATCATTGTCAAAAAAAGACGTTTTTCACTTCTTAAAAGCTACGTGATTTACACACTGTATTGGCAATTTATCGTCACAAGCAAGTGTCTGAAATTGGATTGTAAACGCTTATACTAGGAGGTGTTCACAGAGTGGACATATTTATTATTAGAGGAGGATACATATGAATCTCATGCAGACAGAAGAGACGGTCAAAAAAGCACCGACTTCTTCTGCTTACCGGACGATTTGGCGGTGGCACTTTTATACTGGTATCATTTTTGCGCCGTTCCTCGTCATGCTTGCTGTGACAGGATCCATTTATCTTTTTAAGCCGCAAATCGAAAACGTCCTGTATCAATCGTATTATGAAGTTACACCAAAAGCAGATCGCATCACGGCAACGGAACAGATCGATCGCGTCAAAGCGAAGTATCCCGATGCACTCGTCACGTCGTACCGACCGGGTGAATCCGACAATCGATCCAGTGAAGTGAAGGTTTCGTCACCAGACATGTCGGCGACCGTCTTCGTCAATCCGTATTCCGGGAAAATCATCGGAACATTATCAGACGATGACCGGATCATGAATAAAATCGAAGAGATCCACGGAGAACTGATGGCGGGAACGACCGGCGACCGATTCGTTGAACTCGTTGCCTGTTGGGCAATCGTCTTGATCGTGACAGGATTATTCTTGTGGTTCCCGCGTAAAGAAAAAGGGGTGGCCGGCGTATTGTTTCCGCGATTGCGTCAAGGAAAGAAGCTATTTCGTCGTGATCTCCACGCCGTTCCGGCATTCTGGATCACAGCAGGGATGCTGTTCCTGATCTTGACTGGCTTACCGTGGTCCGGTTTCTGGGGAGCAAACTTCCAGTCCCTCGTCACGAACCAAGGACTGGGCTATCCCCCGTCCATCTGGGGTGGGGAGGCACCGACGTCAACGCTTCAAACGAAGGATATTGCGGAAGTCCCATGGGCTGCTGAAACACTTGATGTTCCGCAGTCAAAAGTCGAAGGAGCTGTTCCGGCTTCGATCGATGACATCGTTGCGATCGGTAAACAACAGGGAATGGACCCAAGCTTTAAAATTAGTATTCCAAGCGATCCGAGCGGTGTTTATACACTGTCCGCGTATCCAGCGAAAGCACAGAATGAAGCGACGATCCATCTCGATCAATATTCCGGTGCCGTGCTCGCTGACTACCGTTATGACAACTATGGAGTCGTCGGTAAAATCGTCGCGACCGGAATCACGCTTCACAAAGGAACTGAATTCGGCTGGTTCAACCAATTGATCAGTCTATTGATTTGTCTTGGAATCATTCTCGTAGCGGTCAGTGGTTTCTATCTCTGGTTGAAACGAAAACCAAGCACAGGAATGGGGGCACCGAAAGGACCGAAAGCATTCATGTTGAAAGGATTCCTCGCTGTGCTTGTCGTGCTGGGAATCGTCTTCCCGCTCGTCGGTCTATCGTTGCTCGTCGTCTGGCTGGTCGATTTCCTCGTCATCCGTCGTATTCCGAGTGTAAGGAGGTTCTTCAATGCGTAAATCGATACAAACACTCATGCTCGGCGGACTGCTCGTCACGACGACGAGTCTTGCTGGCTGTGCGGTCGATTCCGATGCAGCAGAACAGTATGCCGTAGCTAAGCCGTTATCGATCAAAATGAATATCCCAAAGGACTTACAACCGGATGCCAAGAAAAAGCAGACGTTTGAAGCAACAGTCTGGCGTGAAGCCGAACCGGTTCAAAAAGTCGATTATGTACATTTCGAAATCTGGAAAGCGGATGGAACAGTACGCTATAGTATGGAACCGGCAGAGGAGACAAAGCCAGGTGTCTATACGATTGCGAAGGCACTACCGAAATCCGGTTTGTATTATGTCAAAGCGCATGCAAGCAGTGAAGGTACGATGATCATGCCAACACGGCAGTTCATCGTCGGTGAGTTATCGAAAGAAGATTTAAAAATCTTACAAGGTGGAGCAAAACCAGCTGGCGGAAGTAGCGGTCACCATCATTGAAGAATAAGGAAATAAAAAATGAGAGGGTGGAATACTATTCCGCCCTCTCATTTTTCGTATAGACGATTAATCGTCATCACCATGATCTCCGTGATCATCCCCGTCATCGTCTGAATCATCATCTTGATCATCATCTTCTGAGTCATCCGAAGAATCATCGTCATCCGAGTGCTCATCTTCTGATTCGAGTTCCTGTCCATTATAGAACTTGATCTGGACGTGTAACGTTTTGATGTTTGGCAATTGAAGTGCCTGTGCGACTAACGTTAATAATTCTTCTTCCGTCATCGATGGTGTGACGAGAAGACGATCTTTTAACGTCGCAACGTCAGTAATACCGATCTCGTCTTTAAAGCGCAATTCTTTCCGTTGATGTTCATTACTGTAACGCCACTCGAACTTTTTCTTATTCGTATCCGTCACTTTGATCATGATCCGTTTGAGTTCTTGGTCATTCTGAACTCCGTCTTGATCCGTATCTTCCTGATCATCTCGAGTCCCGTCCTGATCGCTGTCTGCTTTGGTTGGATCAGAACCAAGTTCGAATTCGTCTTCATTCAGAAGCGTATCTTGATCGCGGTCCTCTTCGTTATCTTTGATGCCGTCACGATCTGAATCATTTTTCAGTGGCTGCGTACCCACGATGAATTCTTCTCGTGTCGTCAATCGATCCTGATCTTGGTCTTCTTTATCATCAGAAATACCATCTTGATCGGAATCCTTCTTCAACGGATTTAGATGCGCTGTGTATTCTTGTTGATTCGTAAGGGAATCGCGGTCCGAATCTTCTTTCCCATCCTTGATTCCGTCGCGGTCCGAATCCGATTTTGTAGGGTTGAGGCGAAGTTGATACTCTTGTGCATTCATCAAACCGTCGCGATCGTGATCTTTTGTCGCGACTTGTTTTCCATATCCCAAATGATATTGTTTTTGCCAAGCATCTGGAATCCCATTTTTGTCTCGATCGACTTGCACGACAGGTTTCTTCTTCGCTTTACTTTTTGCTTCGACAGGTCCAACTGCTTGCGAGACGACGAACGAAGCAAGTACTGCGCCAATGACAATCCGTTTCATAAGTCCACTCCTGTTCTATAAAAGATAAAAGATGAGGTTATAAGAAGATTCTAATGAAATGATTAGAAAATAAGTTGGCTGTTTCGCGAAATGAGTAAATAAAAACTAAAAAATAATGAAAGTGCTGCATAAGTTTATTTCGTTAGAAAAAATATTTTAAATAAAAAATGTAAAAAGATAAAACCATTCGTGAACTTCTTACGTTATCTATGTGAAGTCCAAAAAATCAAAGGGGTGTTCATAAGATGAAGATGAAAAAGTCGTATCTCGCTGTTCCGCTTAGTGCCGCATTGTTGATTCCAGCAGCAGGTGTTAGTGCACATGGTCATGAGGACCATAGTAAGATGTCTCACAGTTCAGGAAAAGTCTCCCTCGATGTCTCATCTCCAGCATCGGATTTACGAGCGACACTCGATCAAATTCTATCTGAACACGCGTATCTCGCAGTCGTTGCGATGCAAAAAGGAATTGATGGTAAAGAAGATTTTGAGCAGGCAGCCGGTGCCTTGAATCAAAACACGGATGATTTATCGGCAGCTGTTGGTTCCGTCTACGGGGAAGAAGCAGGCGCTGCCTTCAAAGAAATCTGGGCGAGCCATATCGGTTACTTCGTCGATTACGTCAAAGCAACTGGTGCCAAGGACGAAGACGCGAAACAAAAAGCATTGAAAGAGCTTGATGAGTATCGTGTCGAACAGGCTGCGTTCCTCGATAAAGCAACGGAAGGACGTCTGAAGGCAGCGGATCTCGAAGCAGGACTAAAAGTCCATATCACGCAACTGTTAACATCGTTTGATAGCTACGTTGCTGGTGATTATGATGCTGCCTACAGTAATCTACGTAAAGCAATCGAGCATATGTATATGGTGGGAGAAGGGTTATCTGGTGCGATCGTCGATCAGTACCCAGATAAATTCAAAAATACGAAAGTTGATACACCAGCAGCTGATCTTCGTGCCGGACTGAACCGAAACTTCTCTGAACACGCGGCGCTTGCAGTGCTCGCGATGCAAAAAGGAATTGACGGAGCAAAAGACTTTGACGCTGCAGCTGGTGCCTTGAATCAAAATACGGATGACCTGACAGCTTCGATTGGCTCTGTTTATGGTAGTGAAGCAGCGCAACAATTCAAGAAGATTTGGTCGAGCCACATCGGCTACTTCGTTGACTATGTCAAAGCAACAGGTGCGAAAGATGATCAAGCACGCGACATGGCTGTGAAGGAACTCGATGAGTACCGTGTCGAACAGGCAGCATTCCTTGATGCAGCAACAGAAAGACGCTTGAAAGCGAAAGATTTGGAAGAAGGATTGAAGGTTCACATTGACCAACTCTTACTTGCCTTCAATAGCTACAATGAAAAAGATTACGACAAAACGTACCCAGCAATTCGCGAAGCGTACGCGCATATGTACGGCGTAGGGGAAGGAACTGCGACAGCAATCGTCGATCAGTTCCCAGATAAATTCAAAGGTGCGCCTGGAATGCCAAACACAGGTCTCGGTGGTATGCAAGAAGAAGCATCGACGACAGGTATCGTTTGGTCATTGCTTGGTATCGCAGCAGCATCGATCCTTGGATTCTTCGCACTCCGTCGTCGCCCGCAACAATAAAGGACGACCCGCTGGCAACAGCGGGTTTTCTTGTACACATCAAGCAGAAAGGAGGTAAACGACATGCGCATCATCCGATTTGTACTCCTATTCCTCGTTTGTCTGTTGCCCATATCGGTCGAAGCACATACGAGTTTAAAAAGCTCGAATCCGGCAGAGGGATCGGCATTATCTGAACCCGTCGATCGAATCCGCTTGACGTTCAGTGAGGCTGTTGAAAAAACAAGCACCTTACGTGTAGTAGACGCGAATGGCGTCGAACAGTCTCTCGCAAAACCGCTCATCATCGGAAATGAACTGAGTGCTGTCGTCTCAGAGCCTTTAACGGAAGGAAAATATACGATCAAGTGGGCATCGATTTCAGATGATGGTCATCCCGTTAAAGGAACGATTCGTTTTACGATACTAGGTGAGGCAAAAGCTGAAACAAGCACCGTAGAAAAGGCTGAGCCGATGGAAACAAAAGCAGCAGTCGTTCCTGAAGCGGAGCCAGTTTCAAAAGGACTCGTTCCGACACTGCTCCCATGGATCGTCGGGGGACTGTTAATCAGTATCGTCATCCTTCTCTTGTTACGTCGTCGCACGACATGAGTGCGTTTCTAGGAGAACTACTCGTCTACATGGGTGGAGCGCTTTGGATGGGCTATTTGGTATTATGCTTCATCCCAAGGAAACGGAAACCGCCATTAATGGACGGTACGTCGTGGGCGGTAGCGGGACTCGGGATGCTCGTTCTTGGAACGAGCATCCCGGTCTTTGGTGCCGTTCGTTTTCTACTTTCGACGCAAACGATGACAGAAGCTCTACGAACGGGGTTACTGGAGTTGCATATCGGTCGGATGTTTCTTGTCGTTTACTTCTCTGCTTTACTCCTGTTGATCGTATTCGCATGGCAAAAGCGACGGTCCATCCTGCTCGCACTCTTGACGATCCCGTTATGGATTGGTATCGCAGGAACAAGTCATGCGGCGGCCAAATACGGTGCGCTCGGGTGGACGCTTCAATTTAGTCACTTCTTATGTGTGACAGCATGGATCGGTGTCGTGTTTTGGATAGCCATCGGTGCCCGCTCGACCGCTCATTGGTCTGCCTTTTTAAGTTGGTTCAGTCCGTTTGCCCGGATCGCCTTTACGGGTGTCATCCTGTCGGGTCTGTTACTGATGCAACTGGCGATTCCACTTGAACGCTATACGAATCTCTGGGGTGTGCCATACGGTCAAGCGTTGTTGCTGAAGCACCTCTTGCTGCTACCACTTTTGTTCTACGCCTTCTGTAATGGAACGCTCGTAAGGCGTCGGTTGCGTTTCGACTCAACGTACGATCCGCGTCCACTACTCCGGATGGAGAGTATCATTTTAGTATTGCTGTTCATGGCGAGCGCTTCACTCAGTCGTCTGGAACAACCGACGCTAGGGCAACTGCCGGTCAGTGGTCCAGCAGGGGAGGGGTGGGTCTTGATGATTGGCATCGCCACGCTACCATTGCTTTTACTCGGATATCGTCGCCATGCAGTGGGTGTCTTGCTGAGTTTATTCAGCGTCAGTTTGATTTATCTTGGGCTGCTAGCGACAGGGTGAGTACAAAAAAACAAGGTAGCGGATCGTTCCGCTACCTTGTTTGACGTGGTCTTATTTCGTTGAAACAGCACAATTCGTCGCTTTCGCAAGAATCTTCGAATAGGCACGTGCTCCCTTGATATTCAAATGGACACCATCTGCTTCGAAGTAAGATGGATGTTTGACGGCAACGGCATGCCAGTCAATCAGTTCGACCCGCTTCCGTTTCGATGCTTCCCGTAACATCTGATTGACTTCTGCTTCCCATGGACGCGGGACGCGTGCAGTGACGAGATAGACGTGATCGGCATTTGCGAATTGATCGAGCAAACTATTCAACTGATCCTTACGGAAGCTACCGTTCGTTCCGAGGTGGAGAATGACTTGGCGTCCGTGCTGATTGTACGCAGCATACTGCTCACTCAGCGGAATTGCTTCCCGCAACTGCCGTCCGAGTTTCGCATCAATCGTCAGTTGTTTAAGTGTACTGCCGAGATAATCTTCAACACCGAGTAACACCGAGTCCCCGATCGCGAGCGTTGGACGACAGATTTTCCGCTGATCGGATTTTGCTGTAGGTGTCGTCGGTTTCAGGACTGGTTTCGGTTTTTCTTTTGGCGCAGCTACCTTATGAAAAGCAGGTTCTGGCTTCGGTGTATCGGAGACAGCAAGAATCGATAAGTTACCAATGAAGCCGACGACAAGAACCGTCAATACGGCAACACTCGTCCACTGCACCGCCGAAAACTGACGTAACTGTCGTGGATGCAACGATAGACGCTTTAAGTAACCGGACAGTCCGTGTTGACGGATCGGACGTTCGATGAAGCGATACGATGCTTCGGTTAACGCAACCAGCACGACGACAATTAACACAGTCCGAAGCAACGAGAACGTCCCAATCTGCTCGACCGGTGTCAGCAACGTGATGACGGGAAAATGCCATAGATATAAACCGTACGATCGTTTACCGATGGTGACAAGTGCTGGATGCGCAAACCAGCGACTCCAAATCGACGCCGGGTGGGCGATCGCAGCAATCAATAGTGCAGCAAGGACGGAGACAAGGAAAAAGCCACCCCGGTATAAGAAGCTTCCGAACTCACTTGTGACGATCATCAGCATGAGTAAGAGCGGTAAAGTAACGGCACCTGTTTGATTCAGTAACCGGACACCACGTTTTGGGATATCGAGCTTAAAGCGGGTCGGCTGCCACGCGAAAGCGAGCAGACTGCCGATCAACAAGGCGAATAACCGAGTATCCGTGCCGTAGTAGACACGACTTGGATCTTCACCGGGTGTGAACTGAATCGCCATCGCGAGCACGGATGCGCCGATCGCAACGCCGATCAATTGCAAAAATAAGCGGCGATTTTTCATTCCGAACCAGAGTAAGATCGGGAATAACAGATAGAACTGCTCCTCGATTGCGAGCGACCAAAGATTTTGGATTGGTGACGGTTTACCGAACGACTCGAAATACGAGACGTCATGGAAGATATACCACCAGTTCGTCCCGTAAATGAGCGCAAAGGCACTATCTTGGCGAACCGTGTGCAACAGCTCGCGTTCAAAGACGGTTACGTACCCGAGAACGAGTAACAGCATGACGAATAGGGCTGGGAACAGGCGACGGAAGCGATGAATCCAAAACCGTTTCAAATCGAGGCGTCCGGTCGTTTGCCACTCGCGTAACAAGAGACCAGTAATCAGGTAACCAGATAGGACAAAAAAGAGATCAACACCGAGGAAACCACCGGAGAAGAATGAAACGGACAGGTGGTAGAGAATGACAGATAGAACAGCAAAGGCACGTAAGCCATCAAGCCCTGGCATATATGTAATCGAACGAGACGAGGATTTCATAAAACACGAACAACTCCTTTAAAACGACAACTAATTTCTAACAGTCTTTAGTGTATCGAATTCCAATTTCAAAGAAGTGTCTAAGAAGTAACAACCTGACTAAAAAAGCACCCGATGCGAACATCGGGTGCAATCTTAAGAAGCATGTGGAAAACGACAGGTCACGATGAAGCGGTTGTCTTTTGAAGTCAACGCGACGCTCCCCTCATGACGCGCCATGATTTGCTGAACGATTGACAAACCGATGCCGGAGCCACCAGACGAGCGAGAAGCATCCGACGTCCCGAATGGCGTCAGCCACGTGTTTAGTTCCTCTAGCGTATAGGTCGTTTCAATCGCATTTGAGCAGATCAGCTGAATGTCTTCTGCTTCATCGTTGATCGAAATCCGAAGGTCACCAGTTCCGTGAAGCGTCGCATTGCGAATCAAATTCTCAAGCAAGCGTCGTAAGAGCATCGGATCGGCGAACAATGCCACGTGAGGTGGACCATCGATGACGCCATCGATGCCGGGAAACAGTTCCAGGACTTGTTCCGTCAGTGTGACGAGATCAAGCGATGTCCGTTCGACTGGATAATCGGTGTTCGATAATTTAGCGAGCGTGAACAATTCGTCGATCCGGGAAGCGAGAGTTTCCGACTGTCGAGTGACGATCGCTAGAAGCTCCGTCCGTTCCGTCGCGGATAACGTCTCGTGTTTTTCGGTTAGCCACTGAATGAAGCCTTGGATTGAGGTCAATGGAGTCCGTAGGTCGTGCGACAGACTCGTGATCAATCGCAACTGCTCGACGAACCGCTCCTGGTCGCGTACGCGTAAGGTGCGGAGTTCCTGTTCGATTCGTTCGATCGATTGGGCGAACAACTTGAATTCCTTCGGTCCTTTGACGGGAGGTAACGGTTCTGTTGGCGCTGGTTCGACCGTCAACCGCTCAAGCCGTCGCTCGAGTTCGCGGAACAAACCAGCGATCCAACGTGTTAAAAGCAGTAGAAAGACGATGAACAAGACGACTTGTAAGATGAAGAAGGCGTTCGAATTACCGACTTGATATTCATTGAGTGTTGGTTTATCGGACTGAACAGTCAAAAAATAGCCAGGCTCACGGGTTCCAAGATTGATCGCTTCGATATGGTGCAATGTCCTAACCTTTCCTGTGTCTGATGGCTCCCGCTCGGTTGGTGTTTGCTCAGCAAGCAGTCGGCTCGGTGTTAAGTCTTTTGGATACTTGTCGGAAGCGCTGACCAGACGACCATTGGCATCGTATACTGCCCAATCATAGGGCCCGGTCGGTATTTGTCCATTTTGATAACGTGTAATGTCCTCTTTAACAGCGCTCACCGTGTCTTCTTCCGTCGTGTAGTAGTAACGGGGAACCGTTTTTCCACCAAGCGGCAATTGACTCGCCAGCAACCAGGCAAGTGCCGTACTCAAAAATGCAGCGAGCAGAAGTAAAACAAGCATCCAGACCGTCAATTTGATCCGTCTCATGGTTCGACCTTATAACCGACGCCCCAGACCGTCTGGAGGTAGCGTGGTTCTTTCGGAACGTCCTCGATCTTGTCACGGAGCTTATGGATCAAGACCATGACAGCGTTCGATGCGGAACCAAGTGCTTCCTCCTGCCAAACCCGCTCATACAGGTCGTCAGCCGAAAAAACACGACGCGGATGATTCAAGAAGAGCGCCAGGCAATCAAATTCACGGCGGGTCAGGGCAAGCGGAACATCATACTTAAAGATGACGCGTTCGTCTTCTTTGAGCGTGAATGGTCCCACCTGGACTGCTGAAGCCGTAGTTGGGACATGATACTGGCTGACACGTCGCAGCAGTGCCTTGACGCGGGCGACGACTTCAAGCGGATTGAACGGTTTACCGATGTAATCGTCCGCCCCGAAGGTCAGCCCTTGAATTTTATCCATGTCTTCGCGTTTCGCCGTCAGCATCAAGACGGGTAACGTGTGACCGGCAGCGCGCGCTGCTTGAACAGTCGAGAAGCCATCGCGAACGGGCATCATCACGTCGAGTAACATCGCATCAATCGGACGCGAAGCAAGGATCGTTAACGCCTCCTCACCGTTTTCGGCTTCGATGATCTCGTAACCTTCATTTGTTAAATAGAGTCGAAGCAATTGACGGATGTCGACTTCGTCATCAACGATCAAGAGCGTAGGCATGATTCATTTCCTCCTGTTGCACCCCCTCGAAGACGTAAGCCGGGGGAAGATTGTAGAGCGTGTGCGAATAGCTGTGTTCTTGAAAATAATCTCGGAACATCTTGAACTGGAACCGGGTGTATTGAAAGGCGATGAAGTGACCGCCTGGTCATAGTAACGTTTGGAATTGTGCCAATAAGTCATGCCGCAACGCTGCCGGGAACGAGGCGAACGGGAGACCACTGACGATGATGTCGATCTGTCCGCTCCATGAATCGGATAATCCTTGAACGTCACCAATGAAGAGAGTGACATTCGTTTCCTGAGTCAGTAATTGTTCGAGTGCGGGGCGGAACGTTTCGCTCCGTTCACAAATCAAGAGATGTGTTTCTGGTGAACGAGCTGCCAGTAAGGCTTTGGTAATCGCACCGTCACCCGCTCCGACTTCAAGAATCTGACGCGGACGATCGGCGACGGCGCGTCGTGCCATCATCTCGGCCAGACGTGGACTGCTTGGTGCGACGGCTCCGACACGGAGTGGTGCGTGAAGTGCTTCTTTTAAAAAATCAAACATAAAAACCCTACTTTCCGTTGAGTATATCATGGGCTAACCTAAAATTTTGAGACAATATAAAACACCTTCGGAGTGGTACACTTTTAAAAAGTACTAACATCGGAGGTGTTTTTGCATGGGCAAAAACGTATATTCAAGTGAAGTAAAATGGGCAGTAGTCAAAGAAAAGCTGAGTGGTAAGTTAACGACGAGAGAAATCATGGAGAAGTACGGAATCAAAAATGAATCTCAAATCAAAACATGGATGAGATGGTATCGCTCTAACGAACATTATCGATTTGATCAGCCAATCGGTAAACAATATACCTATGGACATGGTCCAGATTCTGCGAGTGAGGATGACAAGAGAGAACGACAAATGTCACATCTGAAGATGGAAAATGAGATCTTAAAAAAGTACATGGAAATCGAAAGAGAGTTGAGAAAGAAGTAGTCATAAAAATTGTAGAGTTTCTTCGGAGAAAGTATACAATCACCGCCATTCTTAGCGCTTTGAATGTACCAAGAGCAAGCTATTACCGTTGGATTAAGGAATCTGTGAAAGCACCTTCGGTGCTCGAAAAAACCGTCATTGAACTAAGTAAACAGACGAAGTATCGGAATGGACATCGAAAAATAAAGGCATTATTACAGCAAATCTATCAGTTAAAAGCCAATCGGAATACCGTACAGAAAATCATGCAAAAACACCATCTCCAATGTCGGATCAAGCCGAAGCGAAGATGGAAGTCTCAAGGTGAGCGCATCATAACGGCACCGGATCTCATCAAGCGCGATTTCACAGCAAGTAAACCGAATCAAAAGTGGGTGACGGATATCACCTATATCCAATACGGCAGCACGACGAAATATCTTTCCACCATCATGGATCTTTTTAATAACGAAATCGTCGCATACAAGTTATACGAGCATCAACAAACGTCTCTTGTGATTGATACGTTGAAGATAGCGCTTGAGAATCGAAACTATCCCGAAGGGGTCATCCTTCATTCGGACCAAGGAAGTGTCTATACGTCATACGCCTTTCAAGAATTCGTTAAAAGGAATCACCTAACAAGCAGCATGTCTCGTAGAGGAAACTGTTGGGACAACGCAGTTATCGAATCGTTCCACTCTAATTTAAAGTCCGAGGAATTCCAGTACGTCAAATTTAATTCACTAAGAGACCATGAGGTCTCTGAACGCGTTACTAATTACTTAAATTACTATAACGAAGAACGAATCCAAGAAAAATTAGGCTACCTGACACCGAAAAAATACGGTGTACAGGCAGCCTAATCAAGGTGTTTTATATGTGTCTCATATTGCTAGGTCAGTCTATCATGTAGTATGCACGTCGTCCCTTTCGAAAACAGGACGATGTTTCTTAAGTGAATCTTAAACATATCGATGCCTGATTTTCGGCGACATCGTGACCGGACAAGCCGGTATACTAAAGACAAAGGAGGGGAAGGCGATGGAACATCACACGTATTATGAAGCGCTCGTTCGCCGAGACGCGACGTACGAAGGAACGTTTTTTGTCGGCGTCAAGACGACCGGCATCTTTTGCCGTCCGACGTGTCCGGCACGAAAACCGAAAGCGGAGAACTGTGAGTTTTTTGAGACGGCGCAAGAAGCATTACTTGCCTCTTATCGACCGTGCCGTCGTTGTCATCCGCTCGCTTATCCCGGCGATCATGGTACGATTCAGCGCTTGATCGAAGCGGTCGAGGCAGAACCGGACAAACGATTCAAGGAAGCCGATTTCCGAGCACTTGGTCTGGATGAATCAACGGCACGCCGCCAGTTCAAGAAACGCTTCGGGATGACGTTCGTCGCGTATGCCCGGGCACGGCGGATGGGTCTGGCGATGAAGGAGATCCGGACCGGTAAGCCGGTCATCGAAGGACAGTTAGTAGGAGGTTATGAATCCAGTAGTGGTTTTCGTGAGGCGTCAGCACGGATTCTCGGACAGGCACCGTCGCGCTTTGACGGGCAGGTCTTACGCGCCAAATGGCTCGACACGCCACTCGGCTCGATGCTGGCGATTGCCGACGATCAACTCTTACATCTGCTTGAGTTCGTCGACCGACGCGGACTGGAACGGGAAATCGAACAATTGCGTAAGAAAGCACGCGCTGTCATCGTTCCCGGGGAGTCACCGGTCTTTGGACAGATCGAAGCGGAGCTCCGTCGTTACTTCAAAGGAGAGCAGGTATCGTTTCAGACGCCACTGATGCGGTACGGAACACCATTTCAACGCCGCGTCTGGGAAGAACTCGAGCGGATTCCGAGTGGAGAGACGATCTCGTACCAAGAGCTGGCGATCCGGATCGGTCAACCGACCGCTGTTCGTGCCGTCGCACGAGCGAATGGAGCGAACCAACTGGCAATCGTCATCCCGTGCCATCGGGTCATTCGGACGAATGGGGATTTAGGTGGATACGCGGGTGGACTCGCACGCAAGGAAACATTGCTCAAACTAGAGCGCACACAGAGGGGACTGGATGAAGGATGAGTTTGATTAAAGATGTGTTTTCACCGAGTTGGCTCGACCGCTTAGGAGAAGCGGTCGACGTACCAGATTTTCGAATACGAGTCGAACAGGGAGACTGGAATGAACTCGCGTTTAAACAGCGCGTCCGCCGTGTGGCGGAGACACTGGAGACGATTTTGTCACCGTTTCCGGACTCGATTGCGGAACTGGAACGACTCGCACCGCAGTTTACCGGTCTACCGGGAATCGTCTTTCCGGAGTATGTCGAACGGACGGCAACACTCGCCGACTGGACGCTTGCGTTAGCGACACTCGCCAAGTTGACGCCGCATTCGACGTCAGAGTTCGCCGTTCGCCGTTTTCTACTTGCTGATCAGGAACTCTATCTTGAGCAGGCATTCAAATGGACCACATCAGACGATGAACATGTCCGGCGCTTAGCGTCTGAAGGGACACGACCGCGTTTACCATGGGGACAAGCGATCCCGCGTCTGATTGCTGATCCGCGTCCGGCGTTACCGATTCTTGACGCCTTATTACAGGATCCGTCACTTTACGTCCGAAAAAGTGTCGCCAATCACTTGAATGATATTTCAAAAACGCATCCGGAATACTTGATCGAACGAATTGAACGTCACTTAGGAACAGATCCGAACACGGACTGGATTTTGCG
Organism: Exiguobacterium acetylicum DSM 20416; assembly: GCF_000702605.1. Taxonomy (NCBI): domain Bacteria; kingdom Bacillati; phylum Bacillota; class Bacilli; order Caryophanales; genus Exiguobacterium; species Exiguobacterium acetylicum. The sequence continues at coordinate 3,042,018 of NZ_JNIR01000001.1, forward strand.
CCACGCCTCCCGGACGTTACTGAAGCGCGGAAACCCAGAAGTGTTGCAATTATTCGGACACGTTACGCAAGGCGAGGTCACGCTTACGGACTTGGTCGTCTCACCGGTGACGATTGGTCAGGAGTTACAGTTTTCGTTTCAAGTGCATAGTTCCGTTGAACAACGTCTGCGTCTTGAATACGCAATCGATTACGTCAAACAACGTGGAACGAGTCGGAAGGTGTTTCAACTGCGGGAGCGGGAAGTTAAAGGTGTCTTACAAGTCGAACGACGCCAATCGTTTCGGAACATGACGACGCGTGTCCATTATCCTGGAACACATACATTGACGATTTTGATTAACGGGGAAGCTTACGCAACAGCACCGTTTGAGGTCGAGGAGGAGATCTAAATGCAAGGACGACATCCGGATTTTACGACGTCACGCCTGTTTGTTGAAGCAACGGATGAAGAATCAGGTTGCAAGTGGACGTTGCATGCGTTACGTGAAAAAGCGATCGTCGGAACGATTAGCTTCACATGGACTGCACCCACCGGAACCTTACGTTATACGACGACTGATGAGGATGATCAGCACGGATACATCACAGAAGCGTTGACGTCGATTTTGTCGTATCTCTCGCGGACGTTATTATTGACGCGTGTCTACAGTGAAGCGGGCAGTGAGATGGTCTGGCTTCGAAACGGCTTTCAGTTGCATGCTGATCGATATGAACGCGAACTGCATCATTAAAGCCCCGCCTGCTGAGCAGGACGGGGTTTGTTTGTGCTTAAACGGTTGCTTTTAACCAGTTAAAGTGCGCACAAATCGCTTCCGCACTTTCACGTGCACTTAACTGTTCCGTATCGAGGAAGAGATAGTTGACGTCCGGTAGTTCGCCCGGCAGCGAACGTGTCCGGTATCCGTCTGCCGTCTCACGTAAGTCTTGTTCAGAAGCAGCGAGGTCGCGCTTCGTTACTTTGTGCGTCAATCGGTTTTCAGTCGTGTTTCGGTGCAGACGAGTTGCGACCGGCGCATCGAGTTCAACGATGTAGACGTCAGCACCTGCTTGTTCGAATAACTCGACTGTCTCTTCGATGAACTCAAGACCACCGCCTTCGACGCCGAATAGACAGAGGAAGGTAAATAAGACGCCTTCAAGCGAGCTGTTCGCCATTTCCTTGAACATCTCGCGCCGGATCGTATCCTTTAAGCGATGGTGTGCGGGTTCAGAGAAATCAAAATAAGGCAATAACAGATCGATTGTCTGGTGGTTATGGAAAACTTTCATCTCCGTCAACCGTTCGATTTCCTGACCGATCGTCATCTTTCCGACTGCTTGGGGACCAAGTAACAAGACAAATTTCATAGATGAACCTCATTTCCTTTTTCTGCTAAGAATAGCATATTCCGACGAGTGACATCACTAGAACGTTTGTTCGTAATTTGGTATAATTCAAATATGAAGTCCCGTCGTGTCCTTGTCTGAAGGAGGACAACCATGCAAGAACAATGGAAAGCCGTCATCGGCTATGTAGGTATATATGAAGTCTCATCACTTGGTCGCGTAAGGTCGCTCGACCGGACGATCGTGACGTGTCGCGGTGTCCAGCAACGACGAAAAGGTGTCTTGCTCCGTCCACGGCTCAATCGGGAAGGATACCGGAAAGTCACGCTCTACCAACGTGGTCGAGGAGAGCGGGTGCAGGTCGGTCTACTCGTCGCACAAGCTTTTCTGACGGCGGATGTCACGGAAGCGCGACTCGTCTGGCGCAACGGCAAACGAGCTGACGATCAGTTGTCGAACTTAGAGGTTCTGCCTTCGATCGATCAGCAGTATACTGAACTACTTGGTGAGTTTGATCTCTTGTTAGGTCAACATGTGACGCTGTCACCTTTTCAGATTCGAACGATTCGCGCGCAGTACGAAAAAGGGAAAACAACCCGTCAATTGGCAGAGCAGTATCAGGTGACGGAGAACCGGATTCGCAACATCATCGATAAGAAGGAAGCGAAATTTATTAGCTAACTAAAAGTACCGGATATCAAATGAGATATCCGGTACTTTTAGTTAGATTTTTGATTTGCGATATCCAGCACTTACAGCTGCACCTTCTGTACAAAAAACTTGTTCAGGGTCCGTTTTACTATAAAACCTTTGATTAGGAAGGTGATATATTTTCTCACCTGAACTAGAGATATTACCCCGAATATTTAAGCAAGTCTTAGCTTTAGTGTCAGCTTCTGCCTTGGCTTTAGCGTCAGCTTCTGCCTTGGCTTTAGCGTCAGCTTCTGCCTTGGCTTTAGCGTCAGCTTCTGCCTTGGCTTTAGCGTCAGCTTCTGCCTTAGCTTTAGCGTCAGCTTCTGCTTTAGCTTTAGCGTCAGCTTCTGCCTTGGCTTTAGCATCAGCTTCTGCCTTGGCTTTAGCATCAGCTTCTTCCTTAGCTTTAGCATCATTTTTTTCTTCAGTGTTATTTTTATGATCATCAGAGTCCAAGTCTTTAGTAGATTGATGACTCTTTGTATTATTGTCTTTATCGTCAGATTCATCTTCTCCAAAAATAGCGCCACAAGCGCCTAAGAAAATTAAAATAATGAAGATGAGACAACCACAGCCACAACAGCCGCCTTTTTTCTTTTTCTTTTCTTCCATTGATTCATTAACCCCTTAAATATAAAATTACCTACCAAAAAACATTTTATTTCATATTAAATGATAAGTAAATATTGTAATTTAAAGATTAATACTAGGAAAAATGTAAAAAATTAATTTTTTATAGTTTGTTGCAACGAACTGATCCGCGACTCGAGTACAGCACTATGTGTCTTCAATTCTGTTTGCTGAATGACGTGGTGTTGCATCTGTTCTCCGAGCACTTGGCTGTAAGACGAGAGTTCTGACATCAACTGCTGAACCGACTGTAGATGTTCCTGCATGTTTAACTGGACGTCTGCGACGATTTGACGCTGCTGTTCGACAGTACCCAGTGTCGTCTCGATCGTCGTCGCTTCGGTCAGCATTTGTTGCAAATGCTCCGTTGCCGTCTCGAGCTGTTGTGACGTCGAGAGAAACCGTTCCGTCATCTGCGAGAGCGCTTGTTCGACTTGATCGAGTCCCGCCGTCCAGGTCTGATTGACCTGCCGGATATGGTCCGTACTCGTCCTAATATCGATTGCTAGTTTTTCGACCTCTTTAGCGACGACCGTGAAGCCGCGACCAGCTTCTCCAGCACGGGTTGCCTCAATTAACGCGTTCAGCGACAAGCGGCGCGTCTCTTCAGCAACGCGCTGGATGTGCGAAATCGAGGTTTCCATCTGTTGCTGTAGATGTGAGGTCTGTTGCAAAATCTGCTCTGTCGTCGTGGATTGTTCCTTCAGCAACTGGCTTTCCTCTTGTAAGGTCTCAAGTGTCGTGTGATTCGTCTGAACAGTCTGTTGAAAACGGGTTACGGCATGTTGACTGTTCAGAAGTGTCGTTTGCATTTCGCTTAACGCATCGTGTCCTTGGGCAGTCAAACGTGTCGAGGCGACGATCGTCTGATCCATCTGCGTCGATTGCGCAAGTAAAGAACCGGCGACTTCATCGACGGCTTGGACCGATTGATCCATCGCCGATAAGCGCGAGGAAAAGTGGGGCTGGACGGACTCAAGTTCCTGACTTGCTTGTTGCATCTCAGTCGTTAAGTCATTAATCTGTTGCATCAATTGATTGTATTGAAACGTGAGCTGTTGTAACTCAAAAGTTGTCGTCTTGAGCGTTAATGGACGATACGATCGCTTCGCATGCGCTTCTTCAATCTGTAAGGCGAGTTTCGATAAAGGTGCCAGTTGGCGTTGAATCCGCCAGCGGATCAAGAGGCTGATGCTGACAAGCGTGATCACGCTGACCCAGACGAGTGTCCAAGCTAAATCTCGCGCCGGTGCGATTAATTTATCACGGTCGGTCGTCAGTAAGATGACGTCATCGAGTTCCGGAATCGTCATCGCGACAAGAAACTGATCTTGATTCGAAAAAGCATATGTACGGGCTGTTTTTAAGTGGTGTAATAGTTGTTTCCGTTTTGTCGGTTCGAGTGTCAACGGTCGGAACGCCTCACTCGTGTTCAGGCTTTGGAAGCGAACCGTGTAGTCGTCACGTGATAAGTCGGTTCGCTGTTGCTGTTGCAATCGTTTGATGGCACGCGAGCGGTCTTTCGCGTCCTCCGGATACGCCAGAAACGTTGCCCGGACGTTCGCGTCGAACATCGTTAACTCACGCATCAGCCGTTCCTCAGTTGCTGCGACGGATTGTTGATAGGAAGCGTAGACGCTTAGACCGCTGATCACGATCAGTCCGATGGCGACGATCGGAATCAACCATCCATTTAATTGTTGTGCCAGTAATCGTTTTTTCATAAGCATAAAAAACATCTCCTCCCGTGTACCTATCGGAAGGAGATGAAGCAACATGTATGAAGGTGTTGTACGGCTTGTGTAAAGGTCTTGTGAATCTAATTCACGTAAATTGGTAGGACAGTCGCAAGATGTGTCATAAGTGCTTGTGTCTCTTCTTTTGGTTCAGATGTGACGTAAATGATCAACGCAGCAGCAACGATGACGAAGATGGCGATGACGAGAATGATGAAGAACGGCATCTTACTTTTTCGTTTTTCAGCTTGACGATCCATGAAAGATTCCCCCTTAATGATGTAGACGATAGACATATTTGTTTGATTCCCTCTCTTCTTGTTTGAAAACCTTGGAAAAAGAGGGGAATGTGTAATCTGACGGGAATAGAGTAAACATCTGAAATGGAATGAGGAGGATGTCGTCGTGCTTACGTTGCTCAATTCATTGTTGTTGAACTTTTCCCTATTGATTGCGACATTGCTGTTCGCCTTTTTACCGCTACGACGAATCGAGCGGATCTCACCCAACTCCTCCTTACAAGTCCGACTCGCAATCGGTTGTATCGCGGGTTTGATTGGTGCGCTGTTGATTTTCAACAGTATCTCCTATGACGTCGCAAAGATTGATTTGCGTCTCGTTGCACTTGTTACGGCGTACTTTTACGGAGGGTTAGTCAGCGGTAGCATCACGATGCTGTTCATCATCGGTGCCCGATTTGCGGTGACACCGGCTGGCGAATACGAGGGGCTGATCCTGACGACCTTGATCTGTGTCGCGTTACTCGTGACAGCGACGATTTATCGCCGATTTGCTGCTCAGCGAATGAAGGATTATCTCGTGTTGCTTGGAACAGGTATCGCATACAGCTTACCGGCGCTCTATTTATTGACGAACACGTTCGAGCGGTTTTTAGAGATTGCGCTCGTCTATATCATCGTCATCATGATTGGTGGTTACGTGACCTATCGTTTCTTACAAGAACTCCGGAAACACTTTTTATTCGTGCACACGCAACAAGAACTGGCTTTAACGGATGGGCTGACGCAACTGGGAAACCGCCGGAAGCTAGATGAGACGTTAGCCGAGTATGCTCAGAACGGAACGGTCTTTTCCGTCCTCATTCTTGATCTCGATCATTTTAAATCGATCAACGATACATACGGTCATGAAGGGGGCGACGTCGTTTTACGGCAACTCAGTCATCTCTTGCAATCGTATTGTCCAGAACAAGGAGTCGTCGGTCGGTATGGTGGTGAGGAATTTGTCTTACTGTTGCCGGACGTACCACTCCGACAAGCGGAACGACTCGGGGAACGGATTCGTTCTGCCTGCGCTGATCAACACTTCGTCTATAAGGAATATCCCGTGTTTCATGTCACGTTATCGCTAGGGGTTGCCTCTTCTGATCAAGCATCGACCGTATTTGAGACCGTCCAAAAGGCAGATTTAGCGTTATATGAAGCCAAACAAACCGGACGAAATCGCGTCGTCTGTTATCGAGACCCTTTGCTGTAAATAACAACTGCCTCGCTCGACCGATTGGTCAGGCGGGGCAGTTGTGTTTAGTGATGCAGTAACGAAAATACATCATGGCGTTCAAAATCAGCGAGAATATTCGGCGCAATCACCTGACGGATCGTTGTTTCGTCCGCCCAGAGATAGGCGTCGTGTTCTGCCGGTAATTGAACGTCTGTTTGATTCGTCGCGCAGACGTACATCAAGAGAATGATTTGCCGATTGGGATGCGTCAGGAAGCTCGAGGCATAGAGCAGATGCTTCGGCGTAACGGTCAATTGTGTCTCTTCTTTAATCTCGCGAATGAGACTGTCGACTGGCAATTCACCGAAGTCGATCTTGCCACCCGGACATTCCCATGTCCCGCCACCGAAGTCAGCAGCAGCCCGGCGGACGATCAGGAGACGTTGCTCGTGAATGATGATGCCTTTGACGGCAGGAACGATCGCTGTCATCTGACGGGACTCCGCGACAATACGACAGGATCGGTTCCTTCTGTTTCGACGAGGTACTGATCGCGTAGATAGATCCCGCTCTCGTCAGCAAGACCGAAGGCACGGTCTGTGCTTTCTTCCGTAAAGGATTGCATGAGATGAGCAGCTTCGCCCCACGTCTCGTAATGGATACAGATGACCGCGTCTTTCAGTAAGGCAAGACCAGGCAAACGAAGACGTTGATTGTCGCGTTGGTCGATCTCCGGAATCACACACCGTTCAGGCGAAACGAGGGCACCGGCTGAAAAGCCGGCGACCGGAACACCATCTGCGAAACGCGACTGAATGATGTCACCGATCGGTGTAGCGACCAAGTATTGCTGATACAATTCGGTCTCGCCACCGGAGATGATGATGCCCTGACACTGCTGTAGTTGTGAAAGTTGTTCGTCCGTTGGTGCGTCAGACAGTGGCAGATGGACGAACGACGAGATGCCATCTTCCTCTAACGGCTTCGTATAGATTGAGGCGTAGCTCGTCCAGTCCTTACCGGTCCGCGGAACGTATAAAATCGCGACCGGTCCATCATTCGTTAATGTAGCAAATCGTGTTCGTAAGTTCGGTGTAAAAGGAGGACCGCCTCCGAATAAGAATAAATGAGTACGCATGAAGTCATCCCTCCAACCAATGTAATAGAAAAAGTATAGCAGAAATCAATCAATTGGAAATATGCTGGTAGAATGATTGTCTGCGGAACCATGTATGATGTTGTTTCCGTTCTTGAAAGAGAACAAACAGGATGAAAGCGAAAACGAGTCCGCGTCCGATCCATGGTAAAACGAGAAGACCGTAGTTCATCGCAGCAAATAGCTGGAACAAGAAGCGACGCTTACTCGGATCCCGCAGATACGTGATCAGTGGAAGTTGCTGGTGCGTCTGTTTGAATAATCGCAGATGAAGGAACGGACGCTTTCGGTGAGACGGCTTCGGTAAGGCACCGTTCAATTCAAGGACGGTCGCCGATAAACTCGACTGTCGTTTCATCGACAACAGGATATCCTCCGTTAATCCGTCCTCACGCCGTGACCAGTGCCGGACATGAAGGAATCCGAGCAGCACCACACACAGTGCGACGACGAAGAGGACAGGATACGGTTGAAGCCAAAGCAGGAGCAACAGAGTGATGCGTCCTGTTGCCAGGACGAGATGACCGCTCCATTTCCGCAAGAACCGTTGTCCAGATAACCGGTATGTCCAAAAGCTAAAGAACGGTTGGAGCAAAGAGAGCACGAGACTAATCAGCAGTACCGTGATACTGGATTGATCAAACCGAATGCTATGTAACGGAAAACAGAGTAGATGTAATCCGGCAGTCATTAGAAAAATCCGCAAAAAGTGATACCGAACGGAATACCACTTCATTCGAACGATCGCTCCAGGAACCGGTTTGAAGAAGAGGCGATCTGCCGGTTCGAACCAGGCGTAAAAGGCGGGCAGGAATCCATACAGAATCCATCCGAGTAAAATCCAAGCGACCGAAACTGTTTGAACCCAGTCCGCTTGACCATTTAAGATTTGAATCGTTTCATAGATGATGAACAGACCGACCGGAACGACGAGATACAGCAAGATCGTCCAATCGAAAATTTCTCGAAAGAAGCGACGCTGTTCCGCATGCCGTCGACGGATCCGTTGCTTCAAAAAGGTTTTAATCATGCTCGAGTACCATCGCTTCCATGATGTCGAACAAGCGAGCACCAGGTTGACCAGAGGCTTCACCGATTTGAGCGAGTGTTCCTTGATGTTTGATGCGTCCCTGATCAATCCAGACGAAGTCGTCACACAGACGTTCCGCGGAATCAAGGACATGAGTGACGAGCAGAATCGCTACGCCACGCGTTCGTTCTGCTTCGAGTAAATGCAACAACCGAATCGTTGCGACCGCGTCGAGACCAACGAACGGTTCATCGATGATCAAGCAGTCCGCGCGTTGCATCAAAGCACAGACGAGCATCACCTTCTGTTTCATTCCTTTAGAGAAAGAAGATACATAGTCATTTGTGACAGCACGCAGTTCAAACGTCTTTAAGAGTTGTTCTGTATAGGCATGATCCGTCTCGTGGAGCGAAGCGACCAGCTCAAGGTGCTCGGCGAGCGTCAAATATTCATAATAGGTTGGCTGTTCCGGAATATAGGCGAGTGAGACCGGTAAATCGATCTCTCCTTCGACCCACGGTAGCGTACCGAACATCGCTTGAATTGTCGTACTTTTTCCTGCACCGTTTGTACCAATCAAACCGGTGATGGATCCAGGCTGTAAAGCAAACGCAATCTCTTGTAAGACGGGCTGACCGACGTCATAACCGGCTTGTTGAATGGATACATGCATGTGAACCATCTCCTTTCACTACATTTACTGATAGAAGGAGAAAAATGTTTCACAGCAACAGAAATCATCAGAACCGTAGTAAAAAATGTAACAGGTTAAAAATAACAAATGGGCTATAATGGAAATATCAATTTTAGAGGATGATCACGATGCAAACAGTCGAACGGATTTATTTTCGGGAGTCCGGTATGGGAAGAGGACAGACGTTTTGGTGGGACCGTGCAAGTCGGACGATTCGTGCGGAAGATGAGGAAGAATTATTAGGTCCATGGTTTCCGCATGGATTAATTTTACCTGACGAAATGGATCCGTTACTTGTAAAACTGACAGAAGAGGACATCTATCTAATCGACATGTGGTCGGATCGATTTAATGCCGATGAATGGCGAGAGTACTCTGATCCTGAAAGCCTTACGATTATTGACGGAACGGATTGGGAGATTCATGTGACGACAGAACACGGAACAGAAAAAGTGTCACGCTCAAACGTCTTTCCGCCAGGGTGGGAGATGGTTCGAGAACTCCTATACGGTTATTATGATGCTGGGAGTAACCGAAAAGACGAAGAAGGGGAGGGTGAACAATGAAACGAGCACTATTTTATCTGATTCCGTTTGCGTGGCTCGGACCTTACCTCGATTGGACAGAGGGGTCGATACTAGGCTATGCCTTATTTTTGTTTGGACTCGGTGCTCTATCGTATTCACTTGCACGGAGTGGGAAACCGAAATACATCGTTATCGGCAACATGGTTTCGTTTGCGATTTCGTACGGGATCGCACTCAGTGTAGGGGAAGGATACGGCGAAGGATACTTCAAGCCATTGACAGCCAGTCAACTGGTTCTCGGAGTGAGTGTCTTGAATCTAGTCGTCCAAATACCAATGGTGATGAATGCGATTCAAAACAACGTGATGAAAAAGGAGTTAGAAGGATATGACGGATGAGAGCCAACAGTTACTTGATGTAATTCAACGAATCCTAGAACGGCAATCGCCACTCGACTTAATTGATATCTACCAGCGCGTCAGACAAACAGAACATTTGGATCTATCACGGTTTACATCAGAAGCAGGACTCGAGGCACGCATCCGGAAATTGATTTACCTGCATGCGAGTGAGTGTGAATTGTACCGGGGAGAGCACGATTTTTTTTACAGTGAGACTGGAAAAGGAACAGGACGCTGGGGACTACGATAAAAAAACGCTACGCAATGAGTGCGTAGCGATCAGATCATACGAGTCCTAAGATCTCGACTTCAACTAATGCACCTTTTGGTAGTTCCTTAACCGCAATACAAGACCGAGCCGGGAAGTGATCGTGCGGTGCGAAGTAATCGGAGTAGATCGTATTAAAAGAAGCAAAGTGTTCCATGCTCGTTAAGTAGCATGTCGTCTTGACGACGCGGTCAGGTGTCAGTCCTGCCTCTTTCAGGATGGCATCGATGTTGCGCATGACTTGTTCCGTCTGCTCCGTGATTCCGCCTGGTACGAGTTCACCTGTTGCTGGATCAATCGGGATTTGTCCAGAAGCATAGAGTGTACCGTTCGCGATAAAGCCTTGCGAGTAAGGACCGATTGCTGCAGGGGCGTTAGACGTTTCAATTTTTTTTAAAAATGACATATCTTATTTCTCTCCATTCTTTTGTTAATAAGTACTTACTAGGTAAAAAACAATATAACTTTAAATTACTTTTATTATAATCATTAACAATATAATATGAATAAAAAACCATAAATGATATAATTTATTAGGGAAGTTGTGACAAATAAACATGAGAACTAAGGAGAATTTATAATGCAAAATCAAGTTAATCCTTTTGTTTCATTTATGCATCAGTATGATTTAACTACAGCAGATTACTCGAAAATTTTTGACGAACATACTAAGAAAATCGAGTACAGTATTGATACAAATATTAACAAAAAAATTATCGAAGAGCTCTCAACGTCTCCTCGCTCTATCATCATAACAGGTAATGCTGGAGATGGAAAAACCAGAATTTGTAGAAATGTGTATGATCAATTAGTCGAAGAAGAGTTTAAAGGATGGCCGGAATCAGGTATAGCAGAGATTTCATATAAAAACTATAGAATTCGAATAATAAAAGATTTATCGGAATTAAAAAATGAAGTTATCGTTGAAGAACTAAAAAAATTGCAAGATTCCCTAGAAAACGATGAATCTAAGGTATATTTTCTCATTGCAGCTAATGAGGGGAAATTAACGCATACCCTTGTGAAATATCCTGAATTAAATAAATTAAAAAGTGTCGTCATTCCTCAATTTATATCAAACAATAAAGAACTAGAAATGACGAATGAAATAAAAGTATATAACTTATTGTACGCATCATCGTCGATTTATGCTGAAAAAATCGTAGAAGGATGGAATGAAGAACAAAACTGGGATATTTGTAATGATTGTTCTAGTAAAAACATATGTATTATAAATAGCAATCATCTAGCTTTAAGTGATAAAACAACAAAAAATCGAATGATGCGTATGTATAAATCTTTAGATATGAACGGTAAGCATATGACAATGCGAGAGTTACTCATTCACTTAGCCTATACGCAAACAGGCGGAATGGCTTGCAAAGATATACACGAGGCTTCTAATAGTGAATCAATCCAAGCGTTAGCAAAAAAGTCTTATTATGAGAACTTTTTTGGTAACAATCTTAGACCAGAAGTTTTTGAGGAAATTGGCGGCATTCAAGAATTTAAATCATTAGATCCTGGATACATTTCAGACTCTGTAATTGATGACTTTCTACTTAATGGTGACTTAAGTAGTAGCGAACAAATCAAAGATACACATCACACATTATTTGGTAAAGATATTGATGTTGAAAACGGTGCTTATTACGAAGACGTAAAAATGTATCGTTCAAATATACATGGTGATAATGTGAACGGTGTTGAACTAATGAATAAATGGTTTCCAAGATTGCGAAGAAAGTATTACTTTGAATCTCAAGATAATAAAAAAGTAGAAAAATTAATCTCTTATCGACACCGGTATGATTTTATAAGCATTCTTCATAGAGGAAGAATTGAACACAACATTAAGGTTAAGCTTGTGGATGGATTAAATACGTTCTTCGCAAAGAGAATGGTGTATTCTCCCTCTCATCAGCTGTATGTATCTTCAGATAGTTTATTAGTTCATCAGATTATTGGTCTAGATCAAGTGGAATTTCATATCCAAGGTAAAAATGAAGCAATTGACCAAACAGGTACAAAATTAACCTTGAGTGTACAAGGCGTAGAACTAGCTATTAATTTAGTGACTTTTGAATATCTAATGCGTTTGAGTAATGGAGGCATGTTAAACGTTTTGAGAGAGCATGTAGAGATATTACTTAATAGTTTTCGAAATAGATTGATCTCGTTAAAAAAAACAGGATGAAAGTATTTTGCAAATTTTGAAGTTCGATCGTATTCAAGGATCATTTGTGTTAGAAACAATTGAAATTAATGAAAGCGAAATTACTAGTGTAGACATTGAACTTGAAGATGATGATTTTTAAATCTAAGTAAAAATAGTTGAAAGGATGTTAGATATGCAAGAAGAAAGTTCAAAATTTTCTAGTAAAATTGGTGCTGAAATATGGGGACATCGGTTTAAAGATGGTCAGCGTGGACCAGAGTATACTTTAGAATTTTTAAATGTATTTGCTGGAACAGGTTTTAGTCTAGAAAAGAAGTATTATGACCGAAGAAAAATGATTGAATTTCGCCAGTTTGTCTATGAAGGAGAGAAAGAGGGGGCAAAAGGTCATACTGCAATTTTCGAAGAAAAGAAAAAAGATGTAATTCGAAAGAAACTCGGAGTAAGTGAAAAGCAATTAGAAGATTTACAAGTGTTCTTTAAAAATCTAACTATACCTCTAATGACACCGATGGGAAAACCAGTTGATCGCTCTTGGTACGCTCAAATGATGTATCCTCTCCATGAGTCATTGCTTTTTTCTGAAGTTCGTGTAAATAGAGATAAAGGTAATTCGAAAAATTTAACTATTAATTATGAACGAAATTTTTTTGCTCGTGGTGGAGAATTATACTTTTTAATGTTGCATTACGGAACCTTAAATAATCCTGAATTAAGAATTAATATTGAGAAAAACATGAAAACTCTGCTATCTAGCTCTAGTGGGGTAATTGCTGTCATTAATCAAATTAATGAAGCATTTAGTGAGTATAGTACTGGGGAGCAGCCGGCACCACTAATCAAAGATGAAGAGTTATCATCTGTTATTACTAATTGGGAAAGTAGTGAATACCCAACTTTACCAAATACAGATTTAGCATTGTATAAAGAATTTGCAGAAGAACTTAACGCATTGCTTATGTTAAATATTGATATTTATGAAATGTTTGATATTTTAACTTCTCTCATAACATTCCAACTTCATCGTTATATGATTTTTCAATCAGAACAAATTATTGGTGAAACGAGCAATTATTTCATTGATTGTTTAGAAGGTCAAAATAAATCAATTAAATTTTTGGCTCAAGATTCTTATAGAATTCACGAAACTATAGTAAGAGAAGCGTATAAAACCTTTGTTGAAGATCGAGTAGAAGAAGTGTTTTCTGAAGCTAAAGCAGAAGAAAAAATTTATTTTTGGAGAAATAATTTTGATAGCTCTGAAAAAGATAAATTAAAAGGCTATTCTGGATTTTTTAATGAATTAAATTTTAACAGCCTTCAAGTAACAAAAAAGAAAAAACTTGTAGAGGCATTGGAGACCAAAGATATTAATAATGCTAAAAAGTTACTTAGATTACGTATTGTAGAACTTTATATGGAGGATTTGTCTAAAACACAAGTCCCTATTATGAAAACTTTAGCTCGTGATGGTCAGTTTATTGTTTCAGGAAAGGGATCTAAAGCTCGATATGTACTACATGATAATGTTCTAAGTGCTTTAGTATATGCAACTCTCGATGGTCAGAACAATTTACCATATGACGATTTCTTAAATGAATTATTCCTAAAATATCGGATTATTATTGGGGAGGATGCTGCTAAAAATTCTGGATTGTATTCAAAAGAGGGAATTAATCTAAGTCACTTTAGAAGCAATGAGAAAAAAATGAGACAAAAATTAAAACAAAATGGGCTACTCCAAGAATATTCAGATGCAACAGCATTAGTGACAAATCCTTATTCTAATTGATGCAACATACCAGGAAGGAGCATTAAGCAATGATTGCAAGAATTACTCATAAAGAAAAGATAATAGGTAGTTGGATTGCACAACACTTACTTAATTATCTTAAAGACCATAAAAATAAAAATGCCGAAAAAGTACTAGTAAAGATAGAAGGAATAAACGAAGAATACTTTCCGGCTATCTTAAACGCATTATTAGAAAATCAAACTCAACTCAAAAGTTTTTATGAACCATTGATACGGACTATAAAACAAATTGACGGTTATGATTCATTTGTTTTAAATGAAAACGAAAATGGAGTATGGTTACGAAATAATGTAAAAACGAATGAAGCATTAATTTTATTAATGAATGAACGAACACCAGAAGCTCAAAGCTTAAAAGATATTGTTTCTATTGATGAAACACAATTATTATCATCGGATGGATTTTTCAGTTTAGATCAATCTCTACGAGAAAAAGGATATTTAGAACCACATCAGATAAAAGATCTACTCAAACTAATTGGAGCATATCAGCATAGAGGAGAACTCGATTTACAACTTTCAATGCTTATTGCTTATATTGAAAGCGTGTTACAAGAGAAAGAATTATCTAATGATACATTTAAAGTGATTTTAGGAAAATCTCTGCCTCATTTTCGGCTATTTAAAGATGAACATTTAAAATTTGAGTCGCTAGAGGGTCTTCGTAGTCAGCTTAGAAAAAACTTTTTATTAAGTCACTTAAGAAAAACTTTAGTAAATTATTTAGACCCAGAGAAAATGATGAAAAATGTAGATAATTTCATTGTCAATGAAGAAAAAAATAATTTTTCAAGTGAAGTTTGGAAAAGCTTTAATAACGATAAAGTATTGTTTTTAGAAAAAACTATGGAGTTTGTTGAAAGACGAAACAACGACCTCTTAAATCTAGTTTCATACAATGACGCAGAACGAATTTTTGGATTTAAAGTGTCTAATTCTTTAAAGGATAAATTAAATAATGCAAGAGATATAATTCTAGACAATTTTGCAGAAAAAATTAGAGAAGCAAAAAGTATTGAAGAAGAGAGCCAATTAAAGCAAGAAAAAATGGAAGCTGAAAGTCGTTTTGATCGTGGTGTTGAAGCCGTAAATGCTAAAAATGATATTGAGACGATTCGAGAATTTCGAGAAGAATATGAACAAGAACTTGAAAAAGAAAATATACTGAAAAAAATTATTAATATTGAAAATAAGCTTGAGAATCCCTCTGAATATATTGATATTTTTGAAGCGATTTTATCTGAGGGTTTAGTGATGTTAGAGGAAATAGATCATGAAGAATTCAATGGTAATCTTACCTTTGAAATTTCAATAGATCAAAATACAGAAGTTTCTGAAGAACAAGCTAGATTCTTTAATTTTCATCTGAAATCTTTATCCATGTTGTCTTCGAACATAATTGTTCTTTCAGAATTGATGAACACTAACGAATCATCTAAAGAGATTGAAGTAATCCCGGTCAAATTACGACTTTTAAAAAATGAAAATTCTATAGCGAAATCCATTATCAAAATTGATGCTAGTAGAACATTAATTGAAACAAGTTTTTCCAAATTTATCAACCAAATTCAAGACGGTTTTTTACATTCTATTATTACGAAAAAGGGTACGCCAGTTGAAGAAGATCTTAATGAGTATTTGAGTGAACAACAAAAATACACCCTTATGTCGGATAAACGATTATTAGAACCTATCGAGCAATTTAAAAAATACAATTCTGAGTACACTAATATTCTTAAATCCATTATCGACGAAAATAGAGGAATAACTATTGAAGACTTAAATCAAGTATCTGATCTTAGTGAATCATTTTTAAAGTGCTCGGATCATGATGTAGATAGTGTTAGAAAAATATACTCACTCCTAAATGAAATTGGAACGATAAAGATTTTCGAAACTAAAAACGTTAAACAAGCAGAAGTTGAACGTAAAATAGTATCTGTATTTAATCCCATTAGATTTATTGCTTACGGCTTTAAACTCATTCATTTTGGAAAATTACTTTCTAGTATTTCTGATACGTCTGAACAACGCAATAAAATACAAGATGTAGAAGATTTAAAACAGTACAAAGAGTACCTAAGAGGATCGTTTACTAACTTGGCACCATCTTATTACGTATCTAGGGAAGGGAATCACCTATTTGCACAAGATGAACTATATGGTCAGGGAACATATATCGAAGGTGGAGAAATTGAGAGTGTGTCCTCCCAAGCAACTTCTTTTGCGAAAGAAATTGAAAAAGTGACAAACGATTATCTTCGAGTTTATCCGTATGCGGCAGATTGTTTAGATGTTTTATTCTTATATGTTACAAACTTAGAGTTTGTAAAAAAGAGTGTAGAACAAATCTTAAAAAATGATAGTTTAAAAAAGCTGAATATAACTATTCATAGTCCTGCGAGAGCTGCAATGCTCTATGATGAGATTAATCAATGGATTCAATCTCAAGAAGAGTATATTAACGCTGTAGATTCGTTTGGTGAATTTCCTAGATTAGAAATCAATGTATTGCCTTTTAGCGATCCCAAAACACTTGAGGAAAAACTAGATACATCCATGCTAGACTTTGATTTAGCCGTGTTTATTGATTATTTTGGTCAAAGTGACAATTTAAAAATCCCACACCAATTTTATTCAGAAAGCTACAAAGAATGTGAGTTAACAGATAAAAACTGGGTCTTTTATGAGAATCGTGAATTTAAAGCGGTTAAAGAAGGTACTCGATTAATTAACTACGTCTCACATAACCAGCCAAAATTGATGCAACAATTTTATAATATGCAAGCGATTTTAAAAGACGGATTAGTCATCGAATCTAATAAGATTGGTTTATTAAAAGGTAGACTATCTGTAACACGTACTGAAACAAATACGTTATATAAACTTGCACACGAAAAGTTTAATTGGGTTGTCACTTACGATAGATTTATGGATCCTTTATTAATGAAACAAGTAGCTGAAGGTTCGAATATCATCCGTTATCATGTAAATCGACTAGGAAAAGAAGAAATTAAAGTTCTTGTGTCCTCTTCAGACTCAATTAGAAGATCTTCAAAAGCAGAATTGGAAGTCAATTATTACCGTGATCGCCTCTACAGCAGATTAAAGGATCAGTTAAAAGTTAGTAATATAGACATACAACGGGTTGATAAAGCTCTTAAAGTTGTAAAAGAACTATCCGGTGGTTTAGTACTAAGAGCATTAGGACCCGGAAAATTTGTTAATGAGTTTTTATCAGTATATTTAACTGTGCTACAAGATAAGAAATCTGATGACACTGTAGTTTTATGGGATATGTGTGATGAATTAGAGTGGTTTAGAACTCGGCAAAAACGCCCGGATTTATTAAAAACAACTATTCAATATTCTCCTGAAACAGAAATGTATCATGTTAAATTTGATTTAATTGAGTTAAAGCTTATACAAGAAGAAAGCTATGTTAGTGAAGTAGCTGATGCTAAAGTTCAATTATTATCAGGGGAAAAAACGTTGAAAAAATTCTTTAGAAGATTTGATTCAACACTCGAAAGAAACTTGTATTTAAACTCATTTTTACTTCATTTAGAAGATAAGCGTGCATATGAAGAATTTGAATTAGCGATACTGCATGAACTAAGAAATAACGAAAATATTCAAATTAATTTTGAATTTACAAAGTCAATTTATGCTTATATTCACAATAAAAATATTGAATTTGAAGGTCGTTCAGAACTTTCACCTGGACATTATTATGAAAAGCAAGATGAAAATGAAATAGTAGTAAACACTTTTACTAGATCGTATATTTTATCTGAAATGAATGTTCCTGATCATGAAGTAAATAATGAATTACAGGATGAAGAAAAATCATTATTAGAACAGGTTGCTGTAACTGACGATAACGAGTACTTTGATCGTTACACTCAAACAGATAATAGAGATCTAATTTTAACTGAAATACCAAAAGATAATGTTACGAAGGAAAACGACTTAGACTTAAAGGATAAAAGTGAGTTAAGCATAATAAACGAAACTCAAAATATTGAAGTAGTTGAAGACATCGAGGAATTTAAATATCCAGAAGAGCATGCACTGAAGAACGTTCAAGCTCCACAAACAGAGTCATTTGATGAGGTATTAAAAAAATTGGGTGATAGTTATGCGGACACACTGCAAACTAAACTCCGAATAAATAATGTTCAGTTTACGGTGGAGCGAACTATCGTAGGTGCTAGCGTCATTCGAATTATTGGTAGAATTCCATCGGATCAAAGTATTACAGCAGTTGAAAAGAAAGCTAAAGATATGCCTTTATGGCTGCATATTGATTCGCCACCAACTATTTTTAGTGATCGAAATGGTATCAATATAGACATTAATCGTAATGATCCTGATACAATTTTCTTTTCACAGTTTATGAAGTACGTTCGAAGAGATATCACACAAACAGACTTAAAGAATGGTTTTCTTGTTCCTATTGGACTTAACCCTTTAAATGAAGTGATGTCAGTTGATTTTAATGGAACAGAACCTCATATGTTAGTCGCTGGATCAACTGGAAGTGGAAAAAGTGTTAGTTTGAATTCAATTGTTATGTCTATGATGTGCCTATACACACCGGAAGAATTGAAGTTTGTATTTATAGATCCAAAACAGGTTGAATTTTCTATGTTTGAAGATGTTCAGCATACTGATAAAGTATTATTAGATTTAATAGATTCTGCTGATTATTTAGATGTTATGATTATGGAAATGGAAAATCGATATAGTAAATTTAAAGATGCTTATGCAAAAAATTTAAAAGAATATAATGAAGCACTAATTGAAGAAAATAAATCATCAGAAGTTTTACCACGCATTGTCATTGTTTTTGATGAATTTGCTGATTTCATGATGCAGGATAAAGAATTTGCACAACGTATCGAAACTGCTATTAAGAGAATAGGTCAAAAAGGACGGGCAGCAGGGATTCATATGATAGTTTGTACACAATCACCTAAAGCGGAGATTATTAATACTACTATTAAAAATAATTTGCTAGCACGTTTAGGATTAAAAGTAACAGACGCTGTTGCATCTAACGTTGTATTAGATACAAGCGGTGCCGAAAATTTAGCAGGTAAAGGTGACTACCTCTTAAAGAAAGATAGAGAACCAGTTAGAGGTAAGAGTCCTTATTTAGAACCACAGTCTTTACGAGCATTGATGAGGTTCTTTAAAAATAACTAAACTTACAAAGTAGCCAAGAGTAATCTGGCTACTTTGCTTTGTTAAAATTAAGGTGGGTTACAAATGGGTTTTGGACAACATCAAAGTTTTTACTTACGTCCGCAATGGTTATATAAAGGATTAACTGAAATTAAAAGCGATGCTCGCTTTTTTTATAATGATACTCATTTTGAACAATTAGGCTTAGGGAAAAACATGGCGAAATCAGCGAAGTATTGGTTATTCTCAACTGGTCTCATGGAAGAGAAGCGCAAATCGGGAAAAACAGAACATCACCTTACTTCTTTAGGGGAATTAGTTGATAAATACGATAAATATATTCAACATCCTGTTACGAAAAGTATTTTACATTATACTCTAGCTTCTGATCCAAAAATTGCAACAAGTTGGTATTGGTTTTTTAATGTATTCAAAGAATCAATTTTTGATAAAGCAATATTGATAGAAACGTTAGAAACCTGGGTCGGTCACACATTAGAAAAATCAGTCTCTTCCAATTCACTAAAAAGAGACATTGATTGTCTCATTCAAATGTATAGTCCAAATAATCTTTCATCTACTCCTGAAGATGTTATTAAAAGTCCGTTTGAAGAATTAGGGTTGGTAAGTAATACAGTTAAGGGTACTTACAAAAAAACACCACTAGATACAGTGTTTAAGTTTGAAGTACTTTTCATCACTTTTTTGATTTATATAGAAAGAAATGAACTCACTGAAGTGAGTCTTGATGAATTAATCGATGGTGAAAATCTATGGGGAAGAATTTTTAACCTGTCAAGATCTGAAATTGTTAACTGTCTAGAAGAGATGCAAAAAAGATATCCAATAATCTTTACTAGAACGAACCGTCTCGATGTAGTTAGAATTACTGATACAACTAATTATTTAGATTATATGGAACGATTTTTTGAAAATGAGGTAGTGCTATGAAAAAGTTTCAACCTAGTATTAATGTAGTTTATGACACAGGAAAGTCTGAACTGTTTGATATGTTTGTCCCTAACAATGATCAGTTGGAAATTATGGAAAATATAATTTCAAGTCTATCTAAAAAAAGTCTAGTCAATTCTCATCTTATGATTGGTCCATATGGAGCAGGAAAATCAATGGTCGGGGCAATTACGGCTTCTTTAATAACAGCAAGAAAAAATAGTAAAGATGTAAAATCGTTTTTATATAACGTGAGTGGTTTAAATAATAGTTTATCAGACAAAATTAAAGACAATTTATATGAGAATAATATTAAGTGGATTCCTATTACTATCACAGGTAAAAACGGACGGATTGACGAAATTATTTTAGAAGCTATTCAGTTAAAATTAAAATCAGAAGGAATTGTTTTATCTCTTAAAGGAGATAGTGAGCAAATTCTTCAAACCATTGAATTGTGGAAGAACGACTATAAAGATACGTATTTAAAATTGATAAATTTGTGTACATCTTTTGGGTGTACTATAGAAGAATTGATTGAAGGAATTACTATAAATGATGAAAGATATATAGTGGAATTTAAAAAAATGTATGGAACTTTGACTTCTGGAGCTACATATATTTCAGAATCAAAAGCATCATTTGTTGAAAAAATTCAACACTTAACGAATCAATTATCTATAAAAAAATGGGACTTTTTATTATTTATGATGAGTTCGGAAGATTTCTTCAAGGTGTAAACCAATCGTTGATTTTTCAAACTATGCAAGATTTACAAGATATCGCTGAATTTGCAAACAGAGCTTCTAACTTAGGTTTACTCTTCATTACTCATACAGGTCTTCGACAGTATTCAACAGAGAGTAATAATTTATCTAAAGAAGAATTAGAAAGAGTTGAAAAAAGATTTGAATCACATCGCTTAGATAGTGATCCTTCTTTATTTTATAGAACAGCATTTAAAATACTTGAGATCGTTAAAGAAGATAATGCTCCAAACTTATTTTTGTTAAACGATATTGAAAAAATAAAAAACGATTTAAAAAAGTATAGTCTTTTTCCAGATATGGAATTGTCTGAAGTTGAGAATTTCATTTTAGAAAAATGCCAACCTATACACCCATTAACAATTAGATTATTGCCTATTCTTTCAAATATGTTAGGACAAAATGATCGAACGTTATATACGTTTTTATCTCAATTTGATGAGAATAGTTTAGAGACTGATTGGTATTATGCAGATCAGTTGTTTAATTATTTCTATCCAGATGAATCTTCATTTTATCTAATTGATGATTTAAAGTATTATCGACTATCAATGAGTTACCAAATATCGAACGAAGCAAAAAGACTCGTAAAATTAATGACTTTATTGAATATATCTAATAGACCTTTTAAACTTTCTATAGATTTTTTATCCTTTGCACTAGGTATCAACGAGATAAAAATACGAGAGAGTATAGAAGAACTAAAAAAAATAAAGATAGTAAGATATAATCCATTAGCTTCATCATATGAATTATATAGTGGATCTATACTTTCTTTAGAATCCTTAGTAGAAGATTATCGCTCTAAAACAGTTATTAATGATGAATCTAGAATTAAATTTTTAAATGATTTTTTACCTAATAAATATTTTCTACCTCATGAGTATAATAGTGTTAAAAGCATGACGCGCTTTGTGGAATCTCAATTTACCTGGGGAGACATTTTGAACTTAGATCTTGCGGTTAGTGATGGAGCGCTACTGTATATGATCTATAGAAATGATCAAGAGTTAAAAAATATTCGGGAGTTCGTAATAAATTCTAAAAGAAAAGATATTATAGTTTGCGTTACGAAGTTAAATACTAAAGATTTAATTATTAAATTAGACGAATTTATGATTTTGGATCTTCTACTCAACACGTCAGAACTACTTCAACAAGATGAGAATTTAGAAGCGGAAATTATAATTCATTTAGAAAATATAAGATTCGAAATTGAAAAGCTCTTACGACCAATTAGACATTTTGAGACAGATAATTTAACTTGGTATATCAAAAATGACGTCGTTAAAATCGATTCAAAGAATTCACTTGAAAAGAAACTTTCGAAATGGATGTTCGACAGATTTCCTGCCACACCGGAAATTAGAAATGAAGGATTTAACAAAAAAAACGTTACTTCTATCCAAAAGAAAGCTGCTAAAAGTATCTTGTCTCAGCTACTTGCTCCTACATTTTCAGGTGATTTTGACATCCAAGGATTTGGTCCGGATTATTTAATTTATGCAACTATGTTTAAAAATACAGGAATCGATACAAATAATTTAAGTCAAATAGCTGATAATAATCTGTTGAAATTAAGGTACGATCTGCTTTCACATCTTAAACAAAATAGAAGAGGAAAAATTGTCGGTTTATATGATTTATTAAGACACGAACCTTATGGTATTAGAGAACCACTAATACCGCTATTATTAATAGCTCTATTAAAAGACGTTTGGCATCAAATGGCGTTTTACTCAAATGACTTTTATATTCATGAATTAAATGCAGATATGCTATATGACATTTTAGAATTAAGAGCAGATTTTTATGAATACGAACTATATGAACTATCTTCGGCAAATTTAAATTTACTCAAAGATATAAATACTACGTTTTTCAATGGTACTTTATCAGAACAGCCTGTCATAATTTTTACAGAGCTAACGCGATGGTTACGGAGCTTACCAAGATATACTCAAGTAACCGACCAACTGATTGTTAATGAAAATCAATTCAAAGAGATTATTCGACATAGTGAAACAGACCCACTTGCATCAATTAATAATCTCGCAAAAATTGTTGAAAATGATTCTGATTTAAAGATATTAAAATCAGGACTCGAAAACCATTTGAGTCTTTTGACAGAACAGATCAAAAAAGAAGTTCTTCTTAAAATGGAAGTTGAATCAAGTAAAAATATTCATGAGTGGGCTGATAGAAATAAAGAACTTGTGTTAAGCAGTCCAATATTAGCTGGATTCGTTTCAGAGTACGCTCAGAATAAAGATTGGTTAGCATATTTAATTGAAAAAATTGTTGGAGTGGCACTAAAAGACTGGTCAGATGTCACATATGATTCGTTTTGGATGAATTTCAAGCAGTTATTGGTGACGAACCAAAATCAAAATGGATTAATCAAAATAGTGACTGATAATCAAACCATTATGGAAATTAAAGAAGTTGAGCTTTCTGTTAAAGGGAAGACTATCTACAACAATGTAAGTAGAATAGTAAATGCTGGTAGTAGAACAATGTCAGATGATGAAATCCGCTTTGTTGTGTATAAGATTCTAAGTGAATTAGAATCTTAATAGATACTATAGTTATTTAATGCTTAGCGATTGTTTATCGCATCCATCTATACAAAAAGGTAGTGGATAAGATTCCACTACCTTTTTGTATAGATTTTGTTTATGAGAAAGAGCATACACAAGGAATTGTATCGTCTTTTTCACTTAAATATTTCTCAATTCCGTCTCTATCCATCAATTCTCTATATTCACGCAATGTGAATGGTCCACCATTTCTCTTTAAAATAGAAACATCTTTCTCAAACTTACTGCGGAAGCGTTCTTCCATAGCTTCTTGCTCGGCATATTGCTCGGGCCAGACATTATATAAAAGAGCGTAATGACCTAAGCCTCCTCGGACACATCGACCCGCGCAGTTCGCGTGAGAAAAACCTAAACCATACATTCTCGGCAATGCAATTTTCCACTCGTCACGAATGATTTCCTTCGTATCGAGATCGCCTTTAAAAGTTTCGATCATAGGAAAACGCGTTTCTATCGGTTCGATCGGGTTGTGTTCGTAGAAATTTTGAAGATTGATGGCTCGATGCTGCTCATGAGGTCCAATACCGAAATAAAGTATAGGTTCAAGATTATGTTCATCACGAAGTTCTTCTAAATAAATCATCGTCTGACGAACTTTTAATTCTTCTGAGCATTTAGCCATACGTGAGTTCCCCAAAAACTTAACGTCATGGAAAACTTCATCTGGCGTTCTTCCATCTATTCGAGTAGTAATCTCCATACCAATATACTCTGCTACTTCATCCATAAATCGATAGTTATCGATATCTTCCCAAAGCGTATCAGTGAAGAAAAGAACACAGTTTTCTTTGCCGTATTTCTGAACGATATGATAAGCAACATAGGCCGAAGATGCACCGCCACTAAACATTGCTACATGCACTGGTTTTCTACCAGATAATGAAGGAGTAGTACCTGCTTTTAATACACCTAGTGCTGATCGATCAGAGGTTTTTTGGGTCTTTACTTTATTCATGTCCATCTCAAAACCACCTCTCTCGAAAACAAAATATCCATTTATTTTCTAATTATAAGTATAAGGTTCATTTCTAATTAAATACAATAATTTGTTTGAACTTAGTAGGGAATTAGAATTTAATCGTATAATACTTTAAAGACTAATTGTGAATAGAGGTCCCTATATGTATTCAAAACTCTTTCTCATCGAAGGACTCCCAGGCTCAGGCAAAACAACAACAGCTGAAGCATTGACCCGTCTACTACAAAAGCAACAAATCAAAACGCGTCTTCATATCGAAGGAGACCTCAACCATCCTGCGGATTATGAGAGTATCGCTTACTTAACGCTTAGTGAATGGGCAGACTTTCAAAGTAAGTACGCTCCGCTCGATGTCTTAAGATTTGCTGAGGTATTTAATGGCTACGTGCTGGTATCGTATCGTCAGTGGCAGTCAAAACAGGATGTTCCTGAAGCAGCACTTACATTTCTGCAAGCGCGTGATATCTATGAACTACCGTTCGAGTTACATCAATCACTGATACTAAAGAAGTGGGAAGCGTTCGTTGCTCAAGCGTTGATGGCTAATACAACGTATGTCTTTGAATGCTGCTTCTTGCAAAATCCGTTGACGATGGGGCTCATCAAATACGATCTACCGGAAGCGACGCTTCGAGCGTATATTGGATGCTTAGCGACGATCATCGCGCCATTGCAACCCGTTCTCGTCTATGTCGATCAACCAGATGTAGAACGAAGCTCCCGAAAAGCGTTAAAAGAGCGTCCGACAGAATGGGCGGACGGATTCGTAGCCTATTACACAGAGCAAGCATATGGTGTGAATCGCTCGTTATCAGGAGTGGAAGGAACAATTGCGATTTTACAGGCGCGAAAAGCACTGGAGCGTCAGTTGTTAGAAATGCTTCCGTTTAGAGTAGAGGTATTCGGAAATGAAGATTTTTCAGTAGAAGCAAGACAAGTCTGGTTAAAGCAGTTGATTCAGTCAACTGTGCGTTCGATTTCTTTAAGCAAGAGCTAACTAAAAGGCGATTCCAAGTTACGGAATCGCCTTTTAGTAAATATAAAATGTGAGATTACACCGACACTTCACTCACTACATGATTGACTTGCCACTGGACACCAAATGCATCTTCGACGATTCCGTATGCTTCACTCCAGAATGTCTTTTGGATCGGCATGATGACGTTACCGTCTTTTGCGAGTTGATCAAATGTCTTCTGTAACACATCGACGTCAGATAAGTGGAGCGCCAAGGTAACATTCTGACCGATCGTGACCGGATCATGTGGCATTGCGTCTGAGAACATTAAGCGGGTACCATGAACGATTAGTTCAGCATGTAGAACCAGTGACTGCATCTCTTTAGGGTAGGGCTGACCGTCAGGACCGGGACCTGGTCCGAACTCCATGATGTCCGGTAGTTCTTGACCAAAGACGTGTGCATAGAACGTCAGTGCCTCACGCGTGTTGCCGTTGAAGACAAGATACGGATTGATTGGCATGGGAAAGCTCCTTTCTTTATAGGCGAAGTATGTTTCTTTAAGTATACCAAACATTTGTTCGTATTAAAAGAAAAAACTGAATTTTTTTATATTGGATCTAGCATAAATGATAACGTTTTCAATTTATCTGATTTTTCATTAAAAAATAGGTTGCAACTTCCAGAGAGACTTCGTATACTAAATTTATCGAAAGCGCTTTCGGTGAAATGGAGTGAGTAGCATGAGAACAATTTATGATTTAGCGAAGATGACCGGTTTTTCAATTACAACGGTCTCAAAAGCCTTAAATAATTATTCGGATGTCAGCGAAAAGACGAAAGCAAAAATCGTCCAAGCAGCAGCCGAGATGGGATACTTACCGAACGCGCACGCCCAGTCGCTCTCGACGAAACGTTCGTGGACGATCGGTGTCATGTTCTCGGAAGCACATGGCGTCGGAATGATGCATCCGTTCTTCAACGCGATCATTGAGAGTTTCCGAAAAGCAACAGAACAACAAGGATATGACCTCATCTTCGCATCGCGGAACTTACGCAATCGCGATATGAGTTACCTCGAGCATTTCCAACACCGGGCAGTCGACGGCATCGTCGTCATCTGTTCTGATCAGATGGACCAGCACGTCCAGGAGTTGATTCAAAGTACGATTCCAATCGTCGTCGTCGACATGGATAGTGCCGATTGTAGTGTCGTCTACTCGGATAACATCACCGGTGGCACACTCGCCGTCAATCATCTGCACGAACTCGGTCATCGGTTGATCGCCCACATTGCGGGGGATACGTCGACAGATGCCGGAAGAGCGCGAATTGAAGGCTATCAGCAAGCGATGGAACAACTTGATTTGCCGATTCCGGGCGGTTATCTCGTCAACGGCGGATTCTTTTCCGGGGAAGAAGGAAAGCGGGCAATGAACGAGTTGCTGGCACTACCTGAACGACCAACAGCCGTCTTTGTTGCCGGGGATGAAATGGCAATCGGTGCGATTGAGGCGATTCATGAAGCCGGGTTACGGATTCCAGAAGACATTTCAGTCGTTGGGTACGATGATATCTACATGTCACAGTACATCACACCGAAACTGACGACAGTCCGACAAGATACGGAAACGATCGGTCAGCATGCAGCATCAGTCTTGATTGAACAAATCGTCAACAAAAAACGGGTCACGACACGTGACGTCATCCCGGTCAACTTAATGGTTCGTCAATCGACAGGTCCAGTACCTGAATAACACAATGGTTGTTTCGGAATCGCTCTCGCTCGTTGTCAGTGAGGAAAAGCGAGAGCGATTTCGAAATCATTTTTTATCACTTTTTCCGAAAGGGCTTTCGGGAATTTTCTTTAAAGCCTTTTCGAAAGCGCTTTCGATATTTTTGAATAACAAATTGAAACCGCTTACCTATGAGCGGAATACTTAACAAAAGGATGAGATGAGATGAAGAAACAGTTAGTTAGCGTGTTAACAGTTGGTGCGTTAACAGCAAGTGTCCTTGCTGGATGTTCAGGTAGCAGCGAAGAAAAAACGAGCGGCGGGAAAGAAGTCTTGAAAATCTGGTCGTTCACGGATGAGTTAAAAGAACCAATCAAAAAGTTCGAAGAGAAAAACGGAGTCAAAGTCGAATTGACAATCGTACCAATCGCCGACTACCCGACGAAATTGAAACCAGCTCTTGAGAGTGGCGTCGGCGCACCGGATATCTTCACAGGTGAGATTGCGTTCCTCAAGCAGTGGGTCGATGCTGGATACTGGGCGAACCTCTCTGAAAAACCATTCAACGCAGGCGAAGTCAAAGATGACTACATCCCGTACGTCTATGACATGGGGAAAGATAAGGACGGCAACGTGCGTGCGCTGTCATGGCAAACGACACCAGGTGGCGTCTACTACAAACGAAGCATCGCGAAAAAAGTTCTCGGTACAGACGATCCAAAAGAAATCGGCGGCATGATGGACTCGATGGACGGCGTCTTCGAAGTCGCTGAAAAAATGAAGAGTAAAGGCTACAAGATGTTCCCGGATGAAGGATCAATCCGTTGGTTCGCACAAGGGAACGACCCACAACCTTGGGTCAACGATAAGCAAGAGCTCGTCTTGACACAAGACAAGAAGGATTACATGGATTACGCAAAAGAACTTCGGACGAAACAATATACGGCACTTGCACCAGAATGGTCACCATCATGGTTCGCAGGCATGGATAAACCGGTCAAAGTCAAAGAAAACGGTAAAGAGACGGAAACAGAAGTCTTCTCTTACGTCCTCCCGACATGGGGTCTTCACAGTGTTCTCAAAGAAAACGCGAAAAAATCAGCGGGTGACTGGGCGGTCACAAGCGGACCAAGCCCATACTTCTGGGGCGGTACGTGGTTAGGTGTCTACAAAGATTCGAAGAAACAAAAGCTTGCGTATGATTTCGTCAAGATGATGACGCAAGACGAAGCGTTCCTAACGGATTGGGCAAAAGAAACAGGTGACGTGTTAGCGTACAAACCAGTTACTGAAAAGATCAAGACAGACTTCAAAGATGAGTTCCTCGGCGGACAGAACAACTATGAGTTCTTCCTTGATCAAGCAGATAAGATTACTCCAGGGATCGTCACGAAGTATGACCAACAGCTCGATACATTATACGGTGCATCGGTCATGGAGTACGTCCAAGGTAAAAAATCAAAAGACGAAGCACTTGCTGAATTCTACAAAAAAGTCAAAAACGCGTATCCGGACGTAAAAGTACCGGAATAAGGAGAGTAGGTGGGGCGATCCTCGCCTCACCTCTTCTTGTTTAAGAAAGGGGTTTGACCTGTGAAAAAACTCGATCGCCATGGGTATCTGTTCATCGCACCGTTTTGGATTGTCTTCTTGATTTTCAGCATCTATCCGGTTGCCTTGACTTTCTATTACAGCTTCACGAACTACACGGGCGCTGAAGGCGAACAACTCGTCGGACTCGCGAACTATACGCGGTTACTCGGGGATACGTACTTCATCGAAGCGTTCTTTAACACTCTGAAGATTTGGGGTCTGAACTTCATCCTTCAGATTGGCGGCGCTTTACTACTCGCCTTGTTGTTCTCGGATCTCCAATTGAAATTAAAAGGACTTGCCTTCTTCCGGGCGACGTTCTACTTACCGAACTTGATCACGATCAGCTCGGTCGCCTTATTATTCGGCATCTTGCTCGACTGGCAGCATGGTTCACTGAACATGATGTTGATGAAAATCGGAATCATCTCGGAGCCGATCAACTGGTTGACGCAACCGGTGACCGCACAAATTTCCGTCTCGCTCATCCTGACATGGATGTGGCTCGGTCACTCGTTCATCGTCGTCATGGCGGGCGTTTCCGGGATCTCGAAGGACTACTTCGAAGCAGCCTTGATTGACGGGGCGACACGTTGGCAGATCTTCTCACGCATCACGTTGCCACTCTTAAAACCGATTTTGCTCTACATTATGATCACGTCGTTGATCGGTGGTCTGCAATTGTTCGACCTCCCGATGTTGATTACGGATGGTGTCGGTGCGCCAGATGGTGCCTTGAACACGATGGTGCTCTATCTCTATAACCAAGCTTTCAAATATAACAACTATGGCTACGCCGCTGCTGTCGCATACGGACTGTTTGCCATCACGCTCGTCTTTTCAATCATCGTCTTCAAAGGGATGTTCCGAAAAGAACGTTCGCCGAAAGGAGCCTGACCGATGGAACGAAATGCAGAAGCACGTCGGATCGTGCCACAAACGGAGGAACAACCGGAGCGTTCTGAACGCCCGCTCAAGTTGACGCCACCATCGAAACAAAAGAAAGCCTGGTTCGGTAAAAGTGTCATCTATATTGGTCTCGTCGTCTTAACGATCGCCTGTATCATCCCGTTTCTCATGATGATCATCAACGCGACGCGCTCGAACGAAGAAGTCTTGTCCGGATTCTCGTTGATTCCGGGGAACTCGCTCGCCGAGAACTATGCGGCGCTCAGTTCATACGTCAACATCTGGTCCGGTTTCAAGAACAGTTTGATCATCGCTGTCCTCGTCACCGTCTTATCAGGGTATTTCTCGGCGTTGACAGCATTCGGATTCGCCTTCTATCAGTTCAAAGGAAAGAATGCGATGTTCGTCTTCATGCTCGTCATGATGATGGTTCCGGGTCAACTCGGTTTGATCGGGTTCTATGAACTAAGTAAGAATCTCGGCTTGCTTGATAGCTATATCCCATTGATTATTCCGGCGATCGCAAGTCCGTTCACGGTCTTCTTCGTCCGACAATATGTCCAGACCGTTCTGCATCCGAGTTTGATCGAGGCAGCAAGGATGGACGGGGCGAGTGAGTTCCGGATTTTCCATACGATTGCTTTGCCGATGATGATGCCGGCGATCGCGACGATGTCGATCTTTACGTTCATCGGTTCATGGAACAACTACATCATGCCGCTCGTCTTACTCTTCTCCCCAGAGAAGTACACGTTACCGGTCTTGATGGGCTTCTTAAAAGGATCACAAGTCGCGGAGAACTTAGGCTCGCTCTATCTCGGAATCGCGATTTCCGTCGTACCGATCATGATTGCCTTCTTGTTCCTCTCGAAATATATCGTCAGCAGTATCTCGGCAGGTGCCGTTAAAGAATAAGTAGCTTAAAGGAGATTACACATATGAAATTTGCACCAGACTTCGTATTCGGAACGGCGACGTCGTCGTATCAGATCGAAGGCGCCCACAACGAAGGCGGACGTACGCCTTCTATCTGGGATGCCTTCTGTGAGGAGGACGGAAAAGTCTTCGAAAAACATAACGGCGATGTCGCTTGTGACCATTACCATCGTTATGAAGAAGACATTCAGCACATTAAACGTCTTGGCGTCGACACGTACCGCTTCTCGATTGCCTGGCCACGGATCTTCCCACAAAAAGGGGTTTACAATCCGGAAGGCATGGCGTTCTATAAGAAACTCGCGACACGTCTGCGGGCTGAAGGCATCAAGCCAGCCGTGACGTTGTACCACTGGGACTTACCACTTTGGGCACATGAAGAAGGCGGCTGGGTCAACCGGGCATCGGTCGACTGGTTCCTCGACTTCGCCCGTGCGTGTTTCACGGAACTCGACGGGATCGTCGACTCGTGGATTACACATAATGAACCTTGGTGTGCCGGGTTCCTCAGCTACCATCTCGGGCAACATGCACCGGGTCACACGGATATGAACGAAGCTGTTCGTGCCGTGCACCACTTATTGTTATCGCACGGAAAAGCCGTCGAGCTGTTGAAGGGTGAGTTCAAATCGGTCACACCGATCGGTATCACGTTGAACTTGGCACCGAAGTATGCGAAGACAGA
Organism: Exiguobacterium acetylicum DSM 20416; assembly: GCF_000702605.1. NCBI lineage: Bacteria > Bacillati > Bacillota > Bacilli > Caryophanales > Exiguobacterium > Exiguobacterium acetylicum. Next base: position 3,073,240 of record NZ_JNIR01000001.1, read on the forward strand.
TTCTGTCAACGATCAGCTGGCCATGAACAATGCAGACGGATATGCGAATCGGTGGTTCCTCGATCCAGTCTTCAAAGGTCAGTATCCAGTCGACATGATGAACCTGTTCTCGAAATACGTCCATTCGTACGCCTTCATCGAGGAAGGCGACATGGAGACGATCTCCGTTCCATGTGATTTCTTCGGGATCAACTTCTATAGCCGCAACCTCGTCGAGTTCAGTGCTGCGAACGACTTCCTGCAGAAGGATGCGTACTCGGATTATGACAAGACAGGCATGGGTTGGGATATCGCCCCGAGCGAATTCAAGGACTTGATTCGTCGTTTGCGCGCCGAGTACACGGATTTACCGATCTACATCACGGAAAACGGTGCGGCATTCGACGATGAATTGGTCGATGGTCGCGTCGCTGACCAGAACCGGATTGATTACGTCGCACAACACTTGCAAGCCGTGTCTGATTTAAACGAAGAAGGGATGAACATCCAAGGTTATTATCTCTGGTCACTGCTCGATAACTTCGAGTGGAGCTTCGGCTACGATAAGCGCTTCGGAATTCTCTACGTCGATTTCGAGACACAGGAACGAATTTGGAAAGACAGCGCCCACTGGTATGCGGGCGTCATCGAGCAACATAAGGCAACGATTCCGCAAGAAGCGTGACAAAGGAGGCAAGGTCGAGCATTCGTCCTTGCCTCTTTTTGACTAAGAGGAGGAAACGGACATGAAGACATGGGTAGCACTGGCGGTCGGGACCGGTTTATTGCTGAGTGGTCAAACGGTCGACGCAAAGGCAGACAAAAAAGAAACGAAGTGGAAGCTCGTCTGGTCGGATGAGTTTCAGGCAAACCAACTCGACCGGACGAAATGGACGTATGATACGGGGAACTGGATTAAGGATGCGAACGGCCAACCCGTCTCACCGGGTTGGGGCAACAACGAAAAACAATACTATACGACGAAGCAGGACAACTCGTTTATTCGCAACGGGAAACTCGTCATCAAAGCGAAGCAGGAAAAGACGACGGATGATCTCGGTACATACGATTACACGTCAGCGAAGCTAAAGACGAAAGGATTGTTCAGTAAGACGTACGGTCGTTATGAAATCAAAGCGAAGCTCCCGACCGGAAAAGGGCTTTGGCCGGCGTTCTGGATGTTACCGGAGCAAGATAAGTATGGCGCTTGGGCAGCGTCCGGTGAGATTGATGTGATGGAAGGTTGGGGCAGTCAGCCGGACAAGGTTGCCGGAACGATTCACTACGGAGAAAATTGGCCGAACAATAAATATACGGGGAAAGACTATCACTTCCCAGACGGACAACGCATCGACCAATGGCATACGTACGCGGTCGAGTGGGAGCCGGGTGAGCTCCGCTGGTACGTCGACGGCAATCTCTATCAAACACAAAACGATTGGTACAGCAAAGGTTTGAACGCGGCGACGAACTATAGTTATCCGGCACCGTTCGACCAAAACTTCTATCTCGTCATGAACCTCGCCGTCGGCGGTTGGTTCGATGGAGAAGTCGATGCAACGACGAAGTTCCCAGCCGAGATGGAAGTCGACTACGTCCGTGTCTATGACTTAAAAAATCGAGCGTACCGCGAACCGGTCGAACCGACCTACGAAAACGTGACGTTACCGGACGGAGCCAAACAGCCGATCGAAGGGAATCTCGTCTACGACACGACATATGAACAACCGGTCACGATGATCACCGGGAATCAGTCGTTTGATCCGCTGTACTGGAACTACGTCACGCTCCCAGACTTCGGTGGGAAAGGAAGCCTTGCGATCATTGAAAAAGAAGGGCAACGGATGGCAGACGTCACGATTGATCAGCCTGGTTCACAGACGTATTCTCACCAACTGATTCAAAACGTATCCCTTGCGCAAGGTGGACGTTACCAAGTCAGCTTTGACGCGAGCAGCACAGCAGACCGGAAGATGATGGTCAAAGTCGGCGGTGGAGCAGAGCGTGGCTACACGAAATATTCGAATGAACAGTCGATTGCACTGACACCGAGCGTCAAACGGCATACGTTCACGTTTGATATGGCAGCAGAGACGGACCTCGCAGCGCGTCTGGAGTTCAACCTCGGACTTGAGAAAGCCAACGTTCAGATCGGGAACGTCCGTGTCGAGCAGATTCCACGCGGTGTCATCGATGAAGATGCAACAAAACCGGCACTCCCGGACGGGAACCTCGTCTATAACGGGACGTTCGATCAAGGGGCGATGGATCGTTTGACGTATTGGCACTTCAACGGTAGCAAGCAGACGACAGGGTCTGTTGATCCCGAGTCACGTGATTTCCGTTATGAAGGGCATGGTCAAAAAACGACGGTGCACTTAACACAAAAGGGACTTCAACTGGAAGCTGGGCATGCGTATCAGCTTCGATTCACGGCAGGTGCGAAAAAAGCGAAATCACTTCAGGTGAAAATCACTGGGGCACAAGAGCAATTGAAACAGACGACTGTACCGTTGACGAAACAAGCAACGACTGTCGACATTCCGTTCACAGCTACACAAACGGCAGACGACAATCAGCTTGTGTTTGACTTCAGTGGACAAGCCGGAAAAATCTCGCTCGATGATGTGGAGTTGATCGATGTCACACCAGTTCCGGTCGATCCGTCACCACTGAAGAACGGTTCGTTTGCGAACGGATTGACGTCGTGGTCGTCATACGTCCACTATGATGCACAAGCCGCTATCGAAGCTGTCAATGAAGCCGCACGCATCCAAATCGGAGCGGAAGGACAAGAACCATGGAGTGTCTTGCTCGAGCAAGGAAACTTGTCACTCGCAAAAGGTAAAACATATGAGTTGAGCTTCACAGCATCGTCGACTGTACCGCGTCCGATCGAAGTAACGATCGAAAATGCTTCGTATACGCGTTACTTCAGTCAAGTCGAGCCGATTACGACAACACCGAAAACGTATAGCTACACCTTTACGATGGGACAAGCCGATACAGGGGCGTTGAAATTCTTGATGGGACGTGCGGAAGGTTCACCGTTCGCCGCGCATGACGTGACGATTGATGATGTGAATCTCAAAGTGAAGGAATGACCAGAACAAGGTAATGGACGCGTCCATTACCTTGTTGTTGTGTAAAACAAACGAACGGAAAAAGATGAACTATTTTGTATGATGGAAAAGGAATAAAACCCATCATATGGAATATAAATCATAGAAGTGACATCTATTCGTTTTCAGAGGAGGAAACGTCATGCGTCAGAGGTACATACCGTATCGGCTCATCTTCATCGTAGGCTTACTTGGTATGGTTGGAATCAACGGTTGGTCTGCTCTGCTCCACCCAGACGGCACGATCAACGGGTGGCAAAGTATCGCTTCCGTCGTCTGGCTTGTCGGTCTAGTTGGATCGCTGTTTTATATTAATGAAGATAAGGCATTTCGACTTATTGTCTGGTATATCCGGATTGGTCTCGTTGCAGCATTATTCATTTACGGCGTTTCGTTACTCGAAGGTGCATTTTCTGAGACGATTTGGTTTGATGGACTGGCAAGTGTTCAGTTCGTGTTTTATTTCGTCTTCGTCGTTCCATTGTTTGGACTAAATGCTTGGACGGATGTCCTGTTTGGTAAGTTTTCGTTATACATGAGTGTCCTGTACGGCATTGCATTGATTACACTTCAAGTAAAAGTCTGGAATGATACATCACGGCATTTAGATTATTGAGTTGAAAAGGTGAGTTGCATGTTGAGTCCTGTGAATGAGCGCGAAGAACGAACAGGGAAACGCGAACGCCGAAAACAGCGGAAAGTCGACGTTGGATGTGTCACGATCATTGGCATTCCATTACTTTTCATCGTTACGTTTCTATTGGTCATCCTCATTTTAATGAAATCTGCTCCATGAAAAGGTGACCTTGTGTCACCTTTTTTTATTGTGTCGTCAACTTTTTTCTCGACTCGCCCGTCTTAATGATGTATACACAGAACGATATCGAAAAAAGGAGCCGCGGCCTATGACCTCTCGCCAAATCAGAAAACGGGAAAAAGCATTCGTCCGTTTTTTGAAGCAATATAAACCGAACTTATACTGGTTAGCCTACAGTTATATGAAAAATGAACAGGATAGTTTGGATGTCATCCAAGACAGCATCCAAAAAGCGTTACAATCACTCGACCGACTTGAAGATGATGAACGGATGAAAGCCTGGTTCTATCAGATTTTGACACGAACAGCGATTGATGCGATTCGGAAGCGGCAGCATAGCGTCAGTTACGATACGGATCGATTGATTGAACTCGTCGCAACAAAAGAAGATACATATCCGGATTCCGATTTGCGACAAGCACTAGAAGAGTTACCGGTCATGTACCGGGAAGTCGTCATCTTGCACTATTTCGAGGATTTGATCTTAAAAGACGTCGCGACAATTTTAGAGCTGAATTTAAGTACGACCAAGTCCCGACTTTATAAAGGACTGACATTACTGAAAATGAAATTGAATGGAGATGATCTAGATGTCGAACAAACTCGATGATCTGAAACAGGCTTACCAACAACCACCGGTCCCAAAAGAACTCGAAGCGATGATTGCTCAAGTCGAGCACCGGATTCGTCCCTCACGGACGAAACGATCCGTTTTGATTACAGCGGCCGCGATCATATTATTCGTTGGTGGATTAAATAGCAATACATCATTTGCAGACGCAATGGCGAAGGTGCCGGTCCTCGGTCAACTGACCGAGATCGTAACGATCGACTGGAAAGAGACGAAGACACAACAGTCGGCTGATATCGAAGCGCCTCAAGTGACGTTACCGGATAAGGCACTCGAGCAACAACTGAACGAAAAGTATATCGCGGAAGGACAAGCGCTCTATGAAAAGTTCAAACAGGAGACGAACGGACAGGAAGGGGCATTTGCCGTCGATAGCCGTTATGACGTTAAGACGGATACGGACGATTTGTTGTCGATCGGGCGAACCGTCACCGAGACACGGGCAAGTGCAGCGGAAAGCGTCCAGTACGATACGGTTGATAAGAAACAACAGCTCATCCTGACGTTACCGTCCTTGTTCAAGGATGACGGATACATCACGACAATCAGTGATTATCTAAAAGAAGAGATGCGTCGCCAAATGAAGGCAGATGAAGGAAAGGTTTACTTCGTCGAAGGAACACCAGATGTATCGAAGGACGAGCAGTTCAAACAGATTTCAGCGAAGCAAAACTTCTATATTACGGCAGACCACAAATTAGTCCTGTCGTTTGATGAGTACAGTATCGCTCCAGGATATATGGGCATCGTCGAGTTTAAGATTCCGACGTCAATCTTAAAAGACGACCTCGTCAGTTCGACCTATATTCGTTGATCGTCCGATTTTAAAAAACATTGACGTAAAAATGAAAAAAGGAAACAATTTCTAAAAATGACCTCTTATAATCAAAAGACGAATCGTTGTTTTTTGAAAGAAGGAGGAGTCCCTATGAAAAAATGGAGTCGGCTCGTACTAGCGGGTGTCGTCAGTCTCGCCTTGATCCATGTTCCAGCAGCCAGTGAAGCGGCAACGAAAGCAAAAGCCTTTAAGAACTGTACGGAAATGCAGAAGACGTACAAAGGCGGCGTCGCGAAAAAAGCGGGTCTAAAAAATCGGACAGGGTATGACAAGAACGGAAAACCGATCTACAAAGCAACAAAGTACAAAGCATACGTGAGCCTTGCGACGTATAACTTAAACACGAAGAGCGACCGGGATAAAGACGGTATCGCGTGTGAACGTTAAAAAATAACCTGACGTTGCACGTCAGGTTATTTTTTAACGTTGTTAACTTAAAGTTAGCTAAAAAAAAATTATGATGAAGTATTTTGGAATATTTTATAAGAAAATTCAAATTAGCTCTTACTGTTACAATTTATTAAGAGCAGAGTGGAGCGAATTCATGACTCAAAAAAGAAAATCTCGAATTGCTGTGCTTTCATACATCGTTGTATTTTTATTTATGATATTGATTTATCAAATAATTAAATGGATATCTGATTATAAGATTGACTATTTTGAATTTATAGCATTTCAATGTCTAACGTTTTATGTCCTTAGTTTATTTTCGAGACTAGATGGATATCTATATATCCCAAAATATACATCAATAGTCGTTTCTATAGATGGTTTTGTAGAGCAGTACAGTAAAGTTTTATCGTTTTTAGGTCTACTTTTTGCAACTAGCTTGTTAAGTATATATTTTGAAATTACGTATCGCAACATACTAACATTTTTACTAGTATTATTAATTGCTGTATTTATAACTGTAATATTTTATTCTTGGAATGCAGTTACACGTCGATTTATTGATAATAGAAAAAAATCTATATCATATTTTTGACAAGTTACATAATTTTTATTTTTGATAATATTTTCAATAGTAAAGAAAAAGAGATTCTTGTAATAATTCTTGTTCTTGTTTCAATTATACTTCCTTCGTTCTATATTGTTCGTGATGTAGTGTATATGCTTTTAGATGAAAAATCGAAAATAAAAAATTTAATTGGTGGATTATTTTTTAGCGAGTTTTTAGCTGCTGATCAATCCAAAAAAAATGCTGAGAATTTAGTGATTATTAATTCAATATTTATTAAGTCTTCAAGAAATGCTACAGATATATTAGACTTTTTCTCAAAAAATTTGAATTTAGCATTTATAAAACCAGATAAATATAGAGAATCTTTCAAAAGTGTAAATTCCCTTGATTTAAAGTTAAATGAGGATTTTAAAATCTTTATCGATAACGCAAATAAAGAAGTAAAAGAATCAAATTTAATATCAGATTTAAAATTTTTAAAGGACCAATATATAAATAACAAAAGAAGTTACACGGAAAAAATAATGGACGCTAGAACTGAAAATATAAAGACGAGAAACTATAATAACTTAATTATCAGTATTGTGATTTTTTTGATAGTTTTTCTGTTTATTTATTTAGTGAATACATCTCTATTAGATAGTCTTATTCTCAAATTTTTAATTTGGATGATATTTATAAGAATGGTATTAAGAACATTTGAAATCGGAAAAGCGTTCTCTAGCGATTTAATGGGAAATGGATATAAAAATAGCTTTTTAACTACTAAAGATAGAATAATACTTGCTATTAAAAGTGTAATTGAGATCTGTTTTTTAGCCGCATCAATTTATCAATTGAATACATCTTTTCTCACCAATAACTCTATCTTTAATTGGTGTACGAATTTTTCAATACCCTGGTGGAAAACTATAGAGTACTCTTTATCTGTTGCTATCCTAAATATATCCTTTCCTGAAGCACTAATTCCTTTATCAAATCGAAATTTTGTATGGCTTTCAACACATTTAATTCAAGTGGTATCAAGTATTATTTTGATTACTATAGCAATCAATAGTTATATTGGACGAAACAAAAACTCAGTATACTTTGATTTTATTAATGTAAAGAATAAAAAAGTTATTATTATTAAAAAAGTAAAATTTTCAACTGATAAAGAAAGAGTTATAGTAGAAATGAATTTAGTTCCATTTAAAAATAAAAGTTCTTTTATTGATGGTCTTACATCGATTTTACGTACTAGGTTAAGAAATAATGAAATTTCGGAAGAGGATTATGATCATGTTTTAAAAATGATTAAGACTCAAGATTATTTTCTACCTTATTATTTTTAGATTATAATCACACTTTATTTTAATTTAGATAATAAGGAGTCAAAAAATTATTGTTTAATAGAGCTCGTTTCTTGCATCTTTAAGCAATATACGAAATGAATTAAAAAATGCAATTTTTCTCGTTTATAGAGAAAAATTGCATTTTGTCCTTTAACCAAAGAAATTGGCGCCGTAGCGTTAGGTTCTTTACTTAGTTAAAGTTTTGTTTCAGGAATGCTGTAACTTCTTCTGGTGTTTTGGCATTTGCACTGTGTAAGTGGGCCAGTTTTTCATTGTTTTTGAAGACGAGCAAGCTTGGGATTCCCATGACATCATGGTTCGATGCGATTTCAGGGAACTCATCCTTGTCGATCGTATGGATTGGTAAGTGGTCGAATTGTGACTCGACGTCCGGCATGAAGTAATCCATCCGTTTGCAGTCCGGGCACCAGTCTGCTTCGAACTTGATGATGACCGGTGCATCACTTGAAATCAATTCCTTGAATGTTTCTTCACTCTTAATGAATTCTGCCATTGTGAGAACTCCTCCTCTTGGTGTTGTACCTTTAGTCTACCGATTCCCTTCAGAACTTGCACGAATTATGTTCGTCAAAGAGTCTGATAAGTCAAAAAAGTTGGTTGCCCTTTAAGATAATGCTACCGATTTTCTTAAAAAGAGCCACATGACTCAATCGAATTCATTTTGGTATAGGGAAACATTATTGCGTATTTGTTAATTACCTAGTTTTAAACAAAATGATTTCTCTAGACCCACTCGATTTCCGACTGGTACGATGAGGTTTGCTAATCGCAGAGAAAGTGGGGGCGACGAGAATGGAACAACAAAAATACGATAATCTAAAACGCGGCGAACGCGGTGCAATGATCAGTATCGCGGCCTATATCTTGTTATCATCTTTAAAATTAATCATTGGTTATACAGCAGACTCTGCCGCACTCCGGGCGGACGGTTTAAACAATGCGACTGACATCATCGCGTCGATTGCCGTCTTGATCGGCTTACGGATTTCACAACGTCCGGCAGATGACGATCACAAGTACGGACACTGGAAAAGTGAGACGATTGCCTCACTCGTAGCTTCCTTCATTATGATGGCAGTTGGTCTTCAAGTTTTGATTGATACGATTTCGACATTGTTCGAAGGCAAACAGGAATCACCGGATATTCTCGCGGCATACGTCGGAATCGGTTCAGCTCTCGTGATGTACTTCGTCTACCGCTACAATAAGAAGTTATCCGAAGAGATTGAAAGTAAAGCCGTCATGGCAGCGGCAAAAGATAATCTATCTGATGCGTGGGTCAGCGTTGGGACGACGATCGGGATCGTCGGTTCACAGTTCGGCATGCCATGGCTTGATGTCGTGACCGCGATCATCGTCGGCTTCTTGATCTGTAAGACAGCATGGGACATCTTCACGGAAGCGTCACACGAACTGACGGATGGCTTTGATGAGAAGAAACTGAAGATGTACGAAGATGTCATCTTCGATCTCGAAGGTGTCAAAGGCATCAAGTCCATCAAAGGACGCAACTACGGCAACAATGAAGTCGTTGATGTCGTCATCCTCGTCAACTCCACCTTGAACATCCATCAAGCGCACGATATTGCGACACGTGTTGAGGATACGCTGACGGAAGAATACGGAGTTTATGATATTCACGTTCACGTCGAACCCGAATGAATTCAAAAAACGTCTTTTCTACGCTGACTGTAGAAAAGACGTTTTTTTATGACAGCAACTCGATGTGAAGAGCCAGTGCCCCGTACTGTTGCTCAGCTTCTGGTGAATAGATCGTGTAGGTTGACGTCACGAGTTCGTCGAGCGACCAACCGACACAGTCGATAGCTTCGTTCGGTATGTGTTCATAAAGCGCTCGGAAATCAGGAAAGACCTGTCGTTTTGTTACACGAACAAGTAGCGTCTCGCTCGTTTCCGCATGGGTGAACTGAATCTGGTCACCGACTTTTACCTGTTGCCGTTTTGGATCATTCAATCGAATCTCGACGGTCTTTCGTCCTTGTTCAATCGAACGAAACGGTTCTTCAAATAATCCCATTTCATGTCTCATCTATGCTCACTCCTTGTCTTCCTTGAGCATAGCAAAAACTATGTGATTTTTCACATTGCCTTTTCGTTGACAATCAAAAATAATCGGCGTAATTTAATTCATATAAGTAATTGTTCCTTTTGGAACGATTTGAAATGGAACAAGGAGGCGAAACAAGATGGATCAAACGGAAACGACCCGTTCGACTGCGATGATGCAGTCGTTTTGGAATGTCCAGCGCCATCTGGTCCGAGCAGCGCATCAGACGGCACAGGAAAACGGACTTAGTTTACCGCAATTTCATAGCTTGATGACGATTGCACCGCGTGGACCGATCTCGCAAAAAGAGCTCGCCGCACATACGCACTTACCGAAAAGTACCCTCAGTCAGTCGATTGAAGGTCTCGTCCAATCGGGCTGGGTCATTCGGGAGACGAATCCCGACAATCGACGGGAAGTCGTCTTAAAGCTTAGTGATCAAGGGCAGCAATTCGTCACTGACATCAAGGAACAAGAGAAGGGGATGCAACGTCAACTGGAGCAAGTGCTTGCGACGATTGACCCGGACGTATTCGAACAGATGCTTGAAACACACGCAGTGATTGCTGAGGGAATCGGTCAGATTTTACGTCCAGATCTGAAAGGAGGATGTTCGGATGATTAAGTTACTCAAACGGTTGACGGTCTATAAATGGGCGGTCCTTGCTGTGCTCGTCTTGGTTTTTGCGCAGTCGATGTCCGATTTGTATTTACCGACACTGATGGCGGACATCATCGATAAAGGCGTCGTTACCGGCGATACCGCGTATATCTGGAAAATTGGTGCCGTCATGCTGGGGATTACCGGTATCGGAGCGTTAGCCGCGGTTGCCGCCAGTTATTATTCATCGAAGGCAACGATGGGACTCGGACGGGATATCCGTCGTCAAGTCTTCAACCATGTCGAACGGTTCTCTCTGCAAGAGTTCGACCAAGTCGGAACGGCGTCATTGATTACACGGACGACGAACGATATCACACAAGTCCAACAAGTCGTCATCATGATGTTACGGATGGTTGTCAGTGCACCGATCATGTTCATCGGTGGATTGATCATGGCTGTCTCAAAAGATGCCAAACTATCGCTCGTCATTGTCGCGGCGATGCCGGTCCTTGTGATTTCAATCCTGTTGATTTTGTGGAAAGGGGTTCCGTTGTTTGGGAAGGTTCAAAAACGACTCGACCGTCTGAACCTCGTCCTGCGGGAAAACCTGACCGGGATTCGTGTCATCCGTGCCTTTAACCGGGAACGCGATGAACAGGTTCGATTAACGAAAGCGAACGCGGATTTAACAGAAGTCTCGATCAAGGTCAATAAAATCATGGCGTTCTTGATGCCGGTCATGATGCTCGTCATGAACTTGACGGTCGTCGGTGTCATTTGGTTCGGGGGAATTCGGATCGACAATGGTGGTATGCAGATTGGGGACTTGATGGCGTTCATCCAGTACGTCATGCAAATCATGTTCGCTCTCGTCATGGCGTCGGTCATGTTCGTTATGATTCCGCGGGCAGCCGTCTCGGCGAAACGGATTAATGAAGTCCTCGAGATGACTCCGACGATGATTGATGAGGGCACACAAACCGCCGATCGTGAAAAAGGAACGCTCATCTTTGATTGTGTCACGTTCCGTTACCCAGGAGCTGAGACACCCGTCTTATCCGATATCAGCTTTGCGGCACGACCAGGTGAAGTAACAGCTGTGATCGGGGGAACGGGTTCCGGTAAATCAACGCTCGTTAATTTGATTCCTCGTTTTTATGACGTGACGGAAGGTAGTATCCGCGTCAATGGCGTCGATAGCCAGGATGTACCGCAAGAGGAATTGCGGTCGAAAATCGGCTTCGTTCCCCAAAAGGCGTTACTGTTCACAGGTACGATCGCCGAAAACATTCGCTTCGGGAAAGAGGATGCGACAGACGAAGAAGTCGCACATGCGGCACAAATCGCACAAGCGACCGATTTCATTGAACGGATGCCGGACGGTTACGACGCGCGGATCGAACAAGGTGGATCGAACGTCTCTGGTGGACAAAAACAACGGTTGTCGATTGCGCGGGCCCTCGTTCGTCGACCGGATCTATATGTCTTTGATGATAGTTTTTCAGCGCTCGACTTTAAAACTGATGCCGCACTTCGAAAAGCCTTACGAGAAGAAACGCGCGAAGCGACCGTCTTGATCGTTGCTCAGCGTGTCAGCACGGTCATTGATGCCGATCAAATCATCGTCCTGGATGAAGGGAAAGTCGCCGGAATCGGGACACACGATGAATTGTTTGCTGACAATGCCGTCTATCAGGAAATCGTGAAGTCACAACTATCAGAGGAGGAAATCGCATGAGTGAGAAAAAACGACCTGCCGGCGGTCCTCCGCCTGGTGGTCCCGGTGGCGGAAATATGATGATGCTCGGAGAAAAACCAAAGGATTTCAAAGCAACGTTCCGTCGTTTGCTTCGGTATCTGCGTCCGCGTCGGACGGCACTCGTTGGTGTTTTCCTTGCAGCCATCCTCAGTACGGTCTTCATGATTGCCGGTCCGAAAATCATGGGGACGGCAATCACGGAATTGTTTGAAGGGGCATATGCGAAGTTCCAAGGTGTGCCGGGAGCGGCGATCGATTTCACGAAAATCGGACAGATCCTGCTCTGGCTCGCTGGACTGTATATCATCAGTAGTCTGTTTAATTACTTGCAACAGTATTTGATGTCGGGTATCGCTCAAAAAACGGTCTATGATTTACGCGAGGACGTCAATCATAAACTCGAACGCCTGCCGTTAAAATACTACGATGGTCGTCCGAACGGGGAGACACTCAGCCGCGTGACGAACGATATCGATACGATCGGCAGTACGTTACAACAAAGTGTGACATCGTTCATCACCTCGATCGTGACAATCGTCGGGATTTTGATCATGATGTTGACGATCAGTCCATTGTTAACACTGATTTCACTCGTTTCGTTACCCGTTTCAATTTTTGCGATTCGTCCGATTTTGAAACGATCCCAAAAATACTTTGCCGACCAACAACGGACGCTTGGACAATTGAACGGACACGTCGAAGAAATGTATACCGGACACTCGGTCGTCAAGGCATTCGGACATGAACGCAAAGCGGTCGAGCAATTTGATGCCGTCAACGAAGAATTGTATGAAGCAGGGCGTAAAGCGCAGTTCATCTCCGGGATCATCATGCCGATGATGATGTTCATCGGGAATATCAGTTACGTTCTGATCAGTATCGTCGGTGGGATTCTTGTCACGCAACGGGCGATCTCGATCGGGGATATCCAAGCATTCATCACCTATACACGCCAGTTCACGCAACCGATCACTCAGACGGCGAACATCGCGAACATCGTCCAATCGACCGTCGCAGCAGCAGAACGTGTCTTCGAATTATTGGACGAAGAAGAAGAGATCAAGGAAGTGACGACACATCGTCTCACGCGGGCTGAAGGAGCGGTTGCGTTCGAACACGTTGATTTTGGTTACGGAACCGACCTCTTGATCGAGGATATGAACATCGATGTCGCACCGGGACAAACGGTCGCAATCGTTGGTCCGACGGGTGCCGGTAAGACGACGATGATCAATCTATTGATGCGCTTTTATGAGTTGAACGGGGGAACGATCCGGATTGACGGTATCGATACCCGCGAGATGTCACGCGAAGACTTACGGACGACGTTCGGTATGGTCTTACAAGATACGTGGCTCTTCAACGGTACGATCCGAGATAACCTTGCTTATGGTAAAAGTGGGGCGACCGAGGAGGAAATCATCGCGGCAGCCAAAACGGCGCACGCTGATCACTTCATCCGGACGTTGCCGGACGGGTATGATACGGTCTTGAACGAGGAAGCCTCGAACATCTCGCAAGGTCAGAAACAGTTGTTGACGATTGCGCGGGCCGTTCTTGCCGATCCGCCGATCATGATTCTCGATGAAGCGACCTCTAGTGTGGATACACGGACGGAAGTCTTCATCCAGCAAGCGATGCGTCGCTTGATGGAAGGACGGACAAGTTTCGTCATTGCCCATCGTCTCTCGACAATCAAGGATGCCGATTTGATTCTCGTCATGAATCAAGGGCGTGTCATCGAGCAGGGCACACATGAAGAATTACTCGAGGCAGATGGTTTTTATGCGGATCTGTACAACAGTCAATTCTCTGAAAAGGAAGTCGTTTAAGTTAGTGCAGTGTCGTCTTTTAGACGATGCTGCTTTTTTTGTGTGCATTTTTCTTGAACTTATATACGGTAGGGGGTATATTGAATTCAACAACTTAACAGCCGAGAGGCATCTACTAGGAGGAATCTTGATGAAACAGATGACGACAGAACAATTACAGCAGGTGTTAACCGAAAGTGCCATCCAATTGATTGATGTTCGTGAAACCGATGAGTATGAAAGCGGACATATCGCTGAAGCTAAAAACGTTCCGTTATCCGAATTGACAGAACGGACAGATGAACTCGACGCGTCACGTCCGGTCCATATCATCTGCCTATCTGGTGGTCGCAGCATGAATGCAGCGATGTATCTCGAACAAGCAGGATTCGACGTGACGAATGTCAGCGGCGGTATGATGAGCTACGAAGGAACAATCGTTTAATACACTAGAGGGGGTATGCACAATGTTGTTACGATATTTCTATGATGAAAAATTAGCGCAGGCGTCATACATGGTCGGGTGTCAAATGACAGGAGAAGCGATCGTCATCGATCCTGCCCGGAATATTACACCGTATCTAGAGGTCGCAGAAAAAGAAGGGCTCCGGATCACCGCTACGGCGGAAACGCATATTCACGCGGACTTCGTCTCGGGCACACAAGAGTTTGCCAAACGTTACGACACGACGGCTTATCTGTCAGATGAAGGAGACGACAACTGGAAATATCAATTCGTCTCGGATATTCACTATGTCCTTGTTAAAGACGGTGACCGGTTCAAAGTAGGAAATGTGACGCTTGAAGTCATGCATACCCCGGGGCATACGCCAGAACATATCTCTTTCTTATTATTCGACCGGAATCAACAAGTACCGATGGGCATCTTCACAGGCGATTTCGTCTTCGTCGGAGACATCGGACGTCCCGATTTACTAGAAGAAGCAGCTGGTATTAAAGGAACGACAGCCGTTGGGGCAAAGCAAATGTTTGCGTCGTTAAAACGTTTCAAGGCGTTACCTGATTTTGTCCAAGTTTGGCCAGGACATGGTGCCGGTAGTGCTTGTGGGAAAGCACTCGGAGCAGTTCCGACATCGACGGTCGGATATGAAAAAGCTACGAACTGGGCATTGCAAGCCGAGGATGAGACTGCGTTCATCAAAGAATTGACGACGGATCAACCAGAACCACCGAACTATTTCGCGATGATGAAACGCGTGAATAAAGAAGGCATCGCCTTGACGACTAAAATTCCAGAACTCGTGACGAACGAGGATCCAACAGCGTGGACGTCTTCGATGCAGATCGTCGATACGCGAGATGGTCAGTCGTTCCGGGATAGACATATTCCAGGAACTATCAATATTCCTTATGATGATAAGTTCGTCACTTGGGCTGGTTGGTTACTCGATTTTGACCATGATATCGCGATTCTGTCGACGCCAGAGCAACGCAAAACCATTCAACGAGATCTCCAATCGATTGGACTCGATCGCGTCACCCACTGGGCAGATCATCAGGCGGTACCAGGATCGATGTTAACGGAACGTTATGAGGACTGGGCAGCAGAAGAAGCGCTAGCAGCTGCAGAGCGAGAAGAAGTCTACGTCCTCGACGTCCGGAATAAAACAGAGTGGGACAGTCAACATTACGATCAAGCACAACGCATTCTCTTAGGAAAATTAGTAGCGCGTCAGGATGAACTGCCAACGGATCGACCGCTTGCTGTTCACTGTGCATCTGGCGTTCGTTCCCGGATGGCGGTTAGTGTATTACAGTCACTCGGATTCAAGGATGTCATTAATATTGACGGTGGATATGCAGCGATGCGCACGGTTTTGAACCAACAAACATCATGATACGACGGACTGGGTGGCAGCATATGCCATCCAGTTTTTTGTATTGAAAACAAGAAACGCCACATTCTGGTACGAACACGGGTTTAATAAATCCTTTACCTGGGGAAATTAAAGAAGTGTCAGAAATATATAAATTTATTTAGGTGAAGGAGTGTGGCAGGATGAATAACATTTGGAATGGAACGTCGTTGAACTTAAACGGCATTCTCGGATCACTCGGCAACTTGCTTGGAGCGATCATCGTCTTTTTGATTGGCTGGCTCATTGCCAAGCTGATTGCGAACGGAATTCAAAAAGCGTTAGAGAAGTCTGGGGTCGTCAACAAGTTGGCACCTCAAAAAGAAGGTACACCACCAAAGAAGAAGAAGTGGACACCTGAAAAAATCATCGGGACCGTCGTCTTTTGGGTTCTCATGGTGTTTGTTCTCATCTTGGTCTTCAACATCCTTGATCTGAACATCATTGCTGGACCACTCGCAGATACGATGAGTACATTACTCGCGGCAATCCCGAACATCTTGAAAGCAGCACTTATCCTTCTCTTGGCGTACGTCATCGCGGTCGTTCTCCGTATGATCATTGTCAAAGCAGGAACGAAGCTGATGGCGAACGATAAAGTACGTTCGAACAAGATGCTTCAAGGTCAGACGGACTTATCGTCTTACCCGAAAATCGCGGGAGAAATTGTCTTCTATCTCGTTTTACTTCTGTTCCTACCGGGTGTCCTCGATGCGTTGAACATTGAGAGTGTCTCTCAGCCGTTCAGCCAATTGTTATCGTCATTCCTTGGATTTATTCCACGCTTGATTGCGGCGGCAGCCATCTTCTTCGTCGGCTTCCTCGTAGCGAAAATCGTCCGCGATATCGTGACGAATTTCCTTCATGCTGTTGGAACAGATAAATTCGCAGCTCGCTTCAACCTTGGGTCAACGGATCAAAAAGATGCGAAATCACTTTCGTCGATTCTCGGAACAGTCGTCTTCATCTTGATTCTGATTCCAATCACGATTTCAGCACTTGATCAATTGAATATTAAAGGAATCACAGGACCAGCGATCAACATGTTGAACGATGTCCTCGGTATGATTCCAAACATCATCGTCGGTATCGTTCTGATTCTTGTCGGTCTTTATGTCGGACGTTTCATCAAGAAATTCGTTACGGATCTCTTATCACGTCTTGGTTTCAACAACCTGACACGTCACTTGAAAATCGGTACGTGGGATGCAAACCAAGCTTCTACATCACCAGCTTCCATCGTTGGTGCACTCGTTGAGATCGTCATCGTCGTTCTCTTCGTCGTCGAAGCCTTCAACTTGATTGGTCTTGACTTCATGGTCGACCTCGGTCGTGCCGTCCTTGCGTTCTTACCGAGCGTCTTAACAGCGATTATCATTCTCGCAATCGGGATCATCGTCAGCAACCTCGTCAAACGTACGATGGACAGCCTGTTCGGCAACTCTGAACTGAAAGTCCTCTCAAGCGTTGCGAAGTATGCGATTCTTGCGCTTGCTGTCTTCATGGCACTTGATCAACTTGGTGTTGCTGATACGATCGTTAACTCGGCCTTCATCTTGATCCTAGGGGCACTTGCACTTGCTTTCGGTCTTGCCTTTGGTCTTGGTGGACGTGATAATGCATCGCGTTACCTCGATCGTCTACAGAAGAAAGCAGAAAATACGGAAGTCGACACATCGAACCTTCCAAGTAAGTCAGCATCAACTTCATCATCACCGAACTTAAAAGATGCAGCAAAAGGTGCAGCTTCACAAGCAGCTGATGATGTCACACCAGACCGTACACCGCGTTCAGCTCGTTCATCTTCAACAGATGAGACAACACATGGTACACCAAAAGGTGCATTACCAGAAAATGATTTAGCACAACAAGATGATTACCCGATCGATCCAGACGATCATAAAGGTCCTAACCTCGATCATCCAAACGATCGCCCATAATGTAATGATAAAAAACCTTTCCTTTGTTCTGAAGGAAAGGTTTTTTACGTTTATGCATCAAAGCGTTATTGCATTTTACAAAAGTGGTTTGACCACTTTGTGAAAAAATACAAAAAAAAGACTTATCGAACTTGACATCGTTTGTTATGATTAGAAAGTCAATTCACTCAATGATTTGAATATTCAGAAAAAATAGAAAAGTTCGGAGGATGAAACATGAGTTTGCTTCGCAAGAAAGATGTCAGTGTCATGATGGACATGAAACAACATTCAAAACTGGCACGACATTTATCAGGGTTTGATCTTATTTTACTTGGAATCGGTGCCATCATCGGAACCGGAATTTTCGTTCTGACAGGAACGGGCGCTCTTTACGCAGGACCTGCTTTACCGATCTCATTCATTATTTCTGCCGTTGTCTGTGCATTAGCAGCCCTCTGTTATGCCGAATTTTCGTCGATGATTCCTGTCTCAGGTAGTGTATATACGTATACATATGCTACGATTGGCGAAGTCATTGCCTGGATCATCGGCTGGTGTCTCATTTTGGAATACGGACTTGCTTCGAGTGCCGTTGCAACCGGTTGGTCAGGGTACTTCCAGTCACTTTTAGCGGGCTTTGGATTACATTTGCCAACAGCTTTGACAGCTGCTCCAGGTGCTGTACCAGGAAGCGAGACGTTCTTCAACTTACCGGCGTTCTTGATTCTGATGATCATCACGCTCTTGCTTTCACTCGGTATTAAAGAAACAAAACGCGTCAATAACATCATGGTACTCGTTAAAGTCGCTGTCGTCGTCCTGTTCATCGTCGTCGGGATCTGGTACATCGAACCGGGCAACTACAAACCGTTTGCGCCATTCGGTATGAGTGGTGTCTTACAGGCTTCAGCAATTGCTTTCTTTGCTTACCTCGGATTTGATGCCGTCACATCAGCAGCAGAAGAAGTCAAAAATCCGGGACGTAACTTACCGGTTGGGATCTTAGGATCACTTGCGATCGTTACTGTTCTGTATGTCATCGTTTCTGCCATCATGGTCGGGATTGTTCCGTTTAAACAGTTTGAAGGCGTCGATAGTCCGGTATCTCTTGCCTTAAAAGTCGCAGGTCAAGACTGGGTCGCTGGATTCGTCGATTTGGGTGCTATCGTTGGTATGACGACGGTCATCCTCGTCATGACATTTGGTCTCGTCCGTCTCTTGTTCGCGATGAGCCGTGACGGATTATTACCGAAAGTCTTCTCAGACGTCAATGAAAAGTCACACACACCAGTCAAAGCAACATGGATTCTCGGAACGACTGCTGGTTTAATCGCTGGATTCGTGCCACTCGGTACACTTGCTGAATTGATTAACATTGGAACACTGGCAGCCTTCTCGCTCATCTCGATCGCGGTCATCGTCCTACGTCGGACGCGTCCTGATTTGAAGCGCGCCTTTAAGGTTCCGTTCGTCCCAGTCTTACCGATCTTGTCAGTCCTTGCTTGTATCATGCTCATGTTCAACTTACAACCATTCACGTGGATTGCCTTCTTTATCTGGACAGCCATTGGATTACTGTTGTACTTCGGATATGGACGTAAGCGTTCGAAACTTCATCAATGAATCGACTAACACCCTTGGTGACAAGGGTGTTTTTGTATGCAGGAAATTAGGCGAACGAAAGCGAAACAGCTCAGTGGAAAAGGAGGTTTTTCGATGATTCATATTCAACGCGCACCTGACGTAAAGACAGCTTACAAAGCGATGCAGGATGGATTCCAAGATTATCTGATTCCACTGCACTTATCGGAAGCAGAATTCCAAGAGCGCATCATCGAACGAGATGGGAATCAATTGGAGCATTCATTCGTTGCCTATCATGGAGAAAAACCGGTTGGTCTTTGGCTGAACGGTTGGAAGGAAATCGAGGGTCAACGCATCATGCGGTGTGGAGGACTGGGGATTTCACCGCAGTATCGACGACTAGGGATCGCTAAAGCCTTGTATCAAGCACAACTGAGTCATGCTAAAGAAATCGGAATGGATGGTCTGATGCTTGAAGTCATTCAAGGGAACGATCCGGCAATTCGCTTGTATGAATTGCTTGATTACAAGATCGTTGGAGAAATCGGTTATTTTCATTTAACGGATGAGCGCCAAGAAGCCGCTCTGCCGACAATCGAAGAAGTGGAGTTTTTAAAACAATATCATGGACAAGGGGAATACATCTGGCAGCAAGATCCTCATGTCATGCAGCAATTACAAACGGATTATTATCAATTAGAAGAAAGTGTAGTGGCAATAGCCGGATCATCACTCTTGTCAGTCATCGGTCCCGCAGAACACAAAGCAAGACATGCGACAGAAATCGTCCGTCGTTTACCAGGCACGACCTATCATTATCAATCAACAGATGTGCGGGTGTGGGAAGCATTACGTTCTGAAGGATGGACTCAGCGGGATTTGAAACAATATATCATGCGTCAGTCGCTATAAACAAAAACCGCTGCTATTCATTTAGCGGCGGTTTTTGTAGTCTTCAATCATTCGAGCGTGAGAACCCACTAAGTGATCCGGTAAGTCGTCGAGCGGAACGAACTGGAGCTTGATACTTTCATCACTTTGTTTTAACATTCCAATCGGATGTTCACCGATGTAGGCGAGGGTGACGCTTTGAAAGACGTCTCCGTTCGCTAACGTCGTCACGTATTGCGGACCGGAGTAGACATCGAGTAACGTTAATCGTTCCACTTGTAAGCCGGTTTCTTCTTCGAGTTCCCGACGAGCGGTCTCTTCCGGTGATTCCGCCCATTCCATCAATCCTCCGGGCAAACCGAAGCGGGCTTGGGCTTCGTTGCGTTGTTCGAGCAAAATGTGCTCGTTCTGAACGACGAGGACGACGGAACCGACGAGAATGACTGGGTCATGACCGATTTTTTGACGTAACTGTTCGACATAATTCATTTCAAGGCTCCTTGGTGAAACGGACAGCCGGTCACAGGTGCCGTCTGTGTAGATTTTGGAAAGAAGTTCGGTCGTTTGATCTCCGGATCATAGTCCTTATGGAACATATGCGTCGTTGCCCCACTCATCGGAGGCACGAGCCAGGACCATTCCCCTGTAACATCGCGACCGCATGATGCTTCGTTTTTTTCAAAACGAGCGAATTGTTTCGCAGCCGTATGGTGATCGACGATCGTAACACCGGCACGTTCAAACGATTCGAGTACGGCAACGTTCAATTCGACGAGCGCCCGGTCTTTCCAGAGCGAACGTTCACGCGAGGTGTTCAGACCGAGTTGAGTCGCGACGAGCGGCAAGAGATCGTAACGATCCGTATCAGCGAGGTTACGAGCACCAATCTCCGTTCCCATATACCATCCGTTGAACGGGGCACACGGATAGACGATGCCACCGATCTCGAGCTGCATATCGGCAATCATCGGTACGGCGTACCAGCGGACTTCGCGACCACCAAACAAATCATAGTCAGGATGCGTGATGGTGACTTCAAGCACGAGCTCGTCAGGAATCGGATGCAGGCTGACTTGTCCATCGAGTTCAATCAACAGGGGCAGGATATCAAACGGTGTATGCGCTCCGGTCCAACCAAGTGCTTCACATTGGCGCGTCAGGTCGATGGAAGCCGGATCGCCGATGACTCCTGTTGCTGTCTCATAACCTGCATAACGAATCAGTTGGTGATTATGAAGCCGGACACGTGCCGGATGGAAAATCGTGATCGTCGAGCGAATCCGTCCTTCGTTCGTCGCGAACCGGATATGCTCAAATAACGCGTCGCGGACCGCTTCGACGGTCAACGCATCCCGTGCGTCAAAGACATGGAGTTGTTCCCAAAAGAGACGTCCGACACATCGGTTACTATTGCGCCAAGCAAGCTTGGCACCGAACGCCAGCTCGGAAGTCGTTTGCTCGTATGTTCCCGTCTTCTCGATGGAACGAATGACTTCTTGCTGACGTACGGACATTTCAGGGTATTGTTCTATATAAGAAGTAAAGAAGCGTTCTGCTTCTGTTTGAGTGAGTGGGTACACGAATCGAAATCCTTTCTGAAAAACAAGCACGATACATTCTCTGTTCTTAGTGTACCCCGCGAGGAAACGAAGCGCCAAACTTGAATGATGTATAAGGTTGTTATAAGTTCAAAAGACTTCCAAAAGTTTAAAGGAAGTACGAAATGGGGGATAGTGTAGAGAATTAGTTGAAAGTGAGGAAATATGTATGTCTTTAATCAAACCTGTATTTGCCCGTTTTTTTGGCGAAGCCTTTTTTGATAAATCGGCTCAGCTCGCCTATTATCTGATGTTGTCCTTATTTCCGTTCTTATTATTTGTAGTTGGCATCGTCTCGTTCTTACCGTTTACGTCGGATAACGTGCTGGACTTAATTCGACCATTTGCTCCAGCAGAAACGTACGACTTGATTCAGCGGAACGTCGTCGGAATCTTTGATCAGGGTGGTTTCAAGCTTGCCTCAATCAGTTTCCTTGCCGCCTTTTGGCTCGCTTCAATGTCGGTCCAGTCGCTTGTCCGCTCGCTAAACGATGCGCTCGAAGTGACACGAAAAGCGCCATTCTGGCGCGGACTGTTGCAAGACTTCGCCTTTACGATCGGGATGATGATCATCCTTCCGATTTCATTGATTGTTCCGATTTCAGAAAAGTTAACACGACGTTTCATCAATCACTTTGCAATCGTCGCTGATTTCGTGACGAACTATTCGTGGATCTGGTTCTTATTCCGTTGGGGACTCGGGACGTTGTTCTTACTTGTCTTTTTCATCTTATTGTATCGGATCTTACCGAGTGTCCGACTAACGGTTCGTCAGGTACTCCCTGGAGCCATTTTTGCAACGATTGCCTGGCAAGTCGTCTCGGAATTTTTCTCCTATTACGCTGAGTTCGGTAGTTACGATCGTCTTTACGGTCAGCTTGCCGGAATCATCGTCTTGATGACATGGTTCTATTTGTCCGCTGTCGTCCTGATGTTAGGGGGATTGATGAATGCGGAACGGATGCGTCAGAAAAAAGAGGCAAAAATCATGAAACCACAAAAAATCAAAGAAGAAAGCGTGCGTTAATCATTGGGCACGCAAAAAAGCAGCTGACACATATCGTCAGCTGCTTTTTCATTTAGGCAGTTTTAAGAATCCGGTAGCCGAAGACGCTTAACAAACTAAGTGTGAATAGAGCAAGCAAGACAAGTGACAGATAAGGAAGACCGAACACTTTGACAATGACGCTTAAGGCGACGACGCCATAAAAGATTCCTAATGTCTTTTGGACGAACGGTTCATTGAAGCGATGCAAGAGTGAAGCACCGAGTGGTGAGCCGATGAACGCACCGATGATTAAGGCGATCCCGAGTGATAACGGAGCACTGGTTCCGGAAGCGACATAACTCGTCACTCCTCCGAGAACGATCAATGTCGCAGAGGCGATGCTCGTTCCGATTGCTTGTTTGAGCGGAAAACGAACCCATCCGAGCAAGAGAGGCGTCAACAAAAATCCACCGCTGACACCCATCAATGACGAGAGAATTCCGGCAGCAAGTCCGATGACAGCGAGCTTCACTACGGAAGCATCATGGACCGGAAAAGACGGACGTTCCTTTGAACGGGGACGAAGGAATTGAATCGAAAAACCAATCAGTAAGAAAATGTAGAGACTTGATAAGACGACATCAGCACCAGCATGACGCTCGAGCCAAAAGACGACTGGTGTGATCAACGCCGAACCGATGATCCCGGACAGACCAATGATCCCGGCATCGCGAAAACGGAAAGTTTTTAATCGAAGATGTGATAGTGTACCAGTCACGGTCGATCCGAGTGTCAGTAACAGACTGAGGACGATCGCGGTGCTGGCTTCATAGCCAAGAATCAATAAAAGTGGGGTAAGGATGATGCCGCCACCGATTCCGAAAAAGCCGGAGAGAATGCCGATGGTTGCTCCTAACAAAATAAATGAGATATACATCATGAAACAGTCCTTCTTTCTAATAGGTGATAACTTGAGTATGAAAGAGGAATACAAGATTACAAAAATGAATTAATTAAATACAAATGATTATGAAATGTAATGGGGAGGGGTATTGTTGAAATTAACTGAACTCAGAACGTTCGTCACACTCGTTGAAACACGTCACTTTACGAAAACAGCGGAGCAGTTATTTCTATCGCAACCGACGGTCAGTGTTCACGTGAAACGACTAGAAGAAGATATCGGACATTCATTGTTAATACGTGATTCATTCGCAATAGGGGTCGAGGTATCGGAAATGGGCTGGATTGTCTATCGCCACGCAAAAGAAATTCTATTCCAACTCGAACAGATGCAGTCGCAGTTAGATGAATCGGAAGGTGTTTTCCAAGGTACACTACGGATCGGAGCAACACATACGATCCACGAGATATTGCTTGATGATATGATCCATCTGTTTTCACATGCTCACCCTAAAGTTTCACTGGACATCCAATTGATGAATCATGATCAAGTGGCAACAGCTTTACGACATCGTGAGATTGATCTCGGTATGATTGAAGGAGAACTGACACTTGATGGAATGAGACAAATCGTCTTTGCGAAAGATCAACTGCATATCATTGGAGCGACACATCTTGCACTCGAAGACGCGACGTGGATCGTCCGGGAAGAAGGATCCGCTTCTCGCTATGCACTTCATCGTTGGCTTGATGCGTCGTCGATCGTTCCCACTCGAACGATTACAGTAGATGCGAATTATTTAGCGCGACAACTTGTTTTGAATGGGAGTGGTATTGCAGCGCTGTCAGAACGACTTGTCACGTCTTTCCCGTCTGAATCTTTTACAATTCATGCGAAAGGGATCTCCAACCGGACGTTTCGTTATCTGTTACCAGAGAAAATGCCAACTCGACTAGCCGAGCGTTGGATCGATTTTTTAGAAGCGAATTGGAAAGGCTGACTACAAAAAGATTTTCGGACTCACTGAACATAGTGATGAATCCAGAAATCTTTTTCGTTGACTTATACCCCATTAGGTATTATTGTATGAAATGTACCAACGAGGTATGACGCATGTCACATTTGAAAAAGGAGATGGACTTCATATGGAAAACGGTTATGAAGATCGCATCATTCATCGGATGAATCGGATTGAAGGACAAATCCATGGAATCGTTCGAATGATGAAAGAAGAGGCGTCCTGTAAGGATGTCGTCACACAACTGAGCGCTACACGTAGTGCGATTGATCGCGTCATCGGTCTCGTCGTCAGTGAAAACTTGATTGACTGTGTCCGTCAGGATGATGCGACGGAAAATCATGAACAAGCCGTTGCAGAGGCTGTTCAACTCTTAATGAAAAGCAGATAGAATTTTTTTTTTACGAATTAATATACCCCTTAGGGTAAAAACTTGGAGGAATTACGTTTATGTCAGATACAAAAAAACAACCATCGTTTTATTTAGTGGAGAGTACGACAAAGTCATGGCAGCTTATATCATTGCCAACGGTGCAGCCGCATACGATCACGAAGTCACGATTTTTCATACCTTCTGGGGTTTGAATGCGATGCGTAAGGATGAACCGATCCAGCCGGATAAAACATTCCTTGAGAAGATGTTCGGTAAGTTCATGCCACGCGGTGCCGATAAGATGCCACTCTCGAAAATGAACTTCGGTGGTGCAGGTCAAAAAATGATTAAAAACGTCATGAAGAAGCACAATGCGATGCCACTTCCAGACTTAATCGAATTAGCGAAAGAACAGGATGTCAAACTCGTCGCCTGTACGATGACGATGGATTTACTCGGTTTGAAACAGGAAGAATTACACGACGGGATTGAGTATGCAGGTGTTGCCGCCTACCTCGCCGATGCGGAGAACGGAAACGTCAATCTATTCATCTAATGATCTGAAGGAGGAATGACGCATGGATGTACTATCGATTATCTTGTTGCTCGTCGTCGGCTATCTCGCTTATAAGGTGTTCGCCCCAACAAAAGGCGTCAAGCAAGTGTCGACCACGGAACTGAAGCCGTTACTAAATGACCGCAAACGATTTTATCTCGATGTTCGGACACCGGCAGAATTCAAAGGCAATCACATCAAAGGATTTAAGAACATTCCGTTACAAACGCTAAACAGTCAACTGAATCAAATCCCGAAAGACAAAGAAGTGCTCGTCATCTGTCAAAGCGGGATGCGAAGCAAACAAGCCGTCAAAGTACTAAAAAAAGCCGGTTATCCGAATGTCACGGAAGTCCGTGGCGGAATGAATGCCTGGCGCTGAATCGAATCAAGAGGAGGAATTCAATATGAAACGCATGACAGCAACAGAAGTACAGGAAAAAATCGAACGTGGTGAACAACTGAACGTTATTGATGTCCGAGAAGTCGATGAAGTCAAAGAAGGAATGATTCCGGGAGCGATCCATATTCCACTCGGATTGATTGAATTCAAGATGAACGAACTCGACAAGAAAAAAGAGTATGTCATGGTATGCCGTTCTGGTGCGCGCAGTGGTCGCGCAACGACATATCTCGAAGGACAAGGATATGACGTGACGAACATGGATGGCGGCATGATGTCGTACGAAGGCGAAACAAAATAAATAATACCCCACACCGTAAAGGAGCGAATTGTATGACTATGATTAAATCAGATATCGTATTGGACGCCAAAGGTCTCGCTTGTCCGATGCCGATCGTTCGGACGAAAAAAACGATCAAGACGTTGGAACCGGGACAAGTCATCGAAGTTCAGGCGACGGATAAAGGATCAACTGCAGATCTTCGTGCCTGGGCAAACAGCACTGGCAATCATTATTTAGGCACGATCGAAGAAGGCGAAGTACTCCGTCATTACGTTCGGAAATCAACAGGTGATGTCACGGAACCAGCAGCATTCGCTCAAACCGTCGACAATGCAACAGTCGAAGCAGCACGTCAAGACGACTCGATCACAGTGCTTGATGTTCGTGAACAAGCAGAATATGCCTTCGCGCATGTACCGGGAGCCATCAATATTCCGTTAGGTGAACTTGAGACACGACATGCAGAACTGGATTCAAATCAGACGGTTTACGTCATCTGCCGAACAGGTAGCCGAAGTGACATGGCATGCCGACAGCTCAGTGACAAGGGGTATACGGTCCACAATGTCGTACCAGGTATGCAGGAATGGGCATTTGAGACGACAACACTCGTTTCAGCGAAATAATTCACCAGCGTAAAGCAGAGGAGGAACTAGTAGATATGGCACAAGCAATGACAGCCGCACAAGTTACGAAAAAAATCATTGGACGCGAGTCTTTGTTCATCTTAGATGTACGGAATGAGGATGCGTTTCAAGATTGGAAAATCGAAGGAGAGAACTTCAAGTACCTCAACATTCCGTATTTTGAATTGTTGGATGGTGTCGAGGAGATTCTCGATCAGCTTCCGACGGATCAGGATGTACTCGTCGTTTGCGCAAAAGAAGGTTCATCAATTTTCGTCGCCGATATGTTGGAAGAAGCAGGACGAGACGTATCGTATCTGTCAGGCGGCATGAAAGCATGGAGTGAACATCTAGAACCGATTTCACTCGGAACGCTGAACGAAACAGGAACTGATCAAGGTGAAGTCGTTCAGTTCGTTCGAATCGGTAAAGGGTGTCTCTCGTATATGGTCATCTCGGAAGGAGAGGCCGTGCTCATCGATGCGACACGAATGACGGATGTGTATTTGGATTATGCCGCATCACGCAATGTCACGATTAAGCATGTGTTTGATACACATCTTCATGCGGATCATATTTCTGGAGGACGCGACATCGCCGAAAAAACAGGCGCGACATACTGGTTGCCGCCAAAAGATGCGACGGATGTCACATTCGATTATGCACCACTTGAAAACGGTAGTACGGTTCAAGTGGGGGATACAGCGATTGAAGTACGCGCTCTTTATTCCCCGGGACATACGATTGGATCGACTTCATTCATCGTCGATCAGCGTTATTTATTAACGGGTGATATCCTGTTCATCGATTCGATTGGTCGTCCGGATTTAGCCGGTCTCGCGGAAGACTGGGTCGGCGACTTACGTGATTCGCTCTACAACACGTATCGTGATCTTTCACCGGAATTAATCGTCTTACCAGCACATTTCATGATCATTGAAGAATTGAACGCGGATGGTAGTGTAGCGGAGAAATTAAGCATCTTGCTTGCGAACAACCATGGTCTCAACATTGATGATGAAGCAACATTCCGGAAAATGGTCACAGAGAACTTGCCGCCACAACCGAACGCGTATCAAGATATCCGTGAAACGAACATGGGGAAACAGACACCCGATCTTGAGACACAACGGGAAATGGAAGTCGGACCGAACCGCTGTGCGGTACGCTAAACCGAATCATAACAAACATTAAATCATTCAGGAGGAATACAACATGAAATCAGAACTCGTACTCGACGCAAAAGGACTTGCTTGTCCGATGCCAATCGTAAAAACAAAAAAAGCCATCGCAGGACTCGAATCAGGTCAAATCCTTGAAGTCCATGCAACGGATAAAGGGGCAAAAAACGATCTTCAGGCGTGGGCGACATCAGGTGGTCATGAACTCGTCAAACACGAAGAAGAAGCAAGCGTCCTAAAATTCTGGATTCAAAAAGGTTAATTTCGAAAAGAGAGCTGAGTTACGGCTCTCTTTTTTTAAGGAGTGATAAACGATGGAATTCAGTTTTATCGTGACGATTTTCTTAATCGGATTTGTCGGATCCTACATTTCAGGAATGTTAGGAATTGGCGGTTCAATCATTAAATATCCGATGTTATTGTATATCCCGCCCCTACTCGGTTTTGCAGCATTTTCTGCCCATGAGGTTGCGGGAATCAGTGCGATTCAAGTCTTTTTTGCAACGATTGGTGGCGTCTGGGCTTACCGAAAAGGCGGTTATTTGAATAAATCATTGATCGTCTACATGGGGGGATCGATTTTAATCGGTAGCTTCATCGGTGCGTATGGTTCAAATATCCTGGCTGAAGACACGATCAACATCGTCTATGGTGTTCTCGCGTTAACGGCAGCGGTCATGATGTTCGTTCCGAAAAAAGGGATCGACGACATTCCGCTTGATCAGGTTCAGTTCAACAAAATGATTGCGGCAGTATCGGCATTCATCGTGGGTGTCGGAGCCGGAATCGTTGGGGCAGCAGGTGCCTTTTTACTCGTCCCGATTATGCTCGTTCTCTTGAAAATCCCGACACGGATGACGATTGCTTCATCGCTTGCGATTACGTTCATTTCGTCGATCGGCGCAACGGTCGGTAAAATCACGACAGGGCAAGTCGACTGGGGTCCTGCGGCAATCATGGTCGTTGCCAGTCTAATTGCAGCACCGCTTGGCGCAATCGCCGGGAAGAAGATGAACACGAAGATTCTCCAAGTCATTCTTGCTGTTCTGATTTTAGCGACAGCGGTGAAGATTTGGATCGACATCTTGTAAACAAAAGAACGCTCTACTTGTACGATGTTTCTTTATGAAACAATGTACAAGTAGAGCGTTTTCTTATTGTGCAGCTTGATCGATCACGTGTCGTAACGTGTGTTCGACTTCTTCTGCGACCGTCTTTAGTTCGGCTTCATCTGCTAAGTCCATCAAGGCAGTTGGTTTTGGCATACCGATTTTCGTTTGCCCGTTCTCGGTATAGACGACGATTTTACATGGAAGAAAGTAACCAGCCCGCAAGTCATGGGACACGACGCGGTGTGCTTCTTTTGGTTGGCATACTTCTAAAATATGATAGCTTTCATCAAAAGAGAGCTCTTTTTCTTCGAATTTGTTAGCCAAATCAAACTCCCATAAGACACCGAACGATGCCTCTGAGAGAGCTTGCTTCAGTTGAGTCATGACCTGATCCAGATTGTGATGCGATGTCACAGTGTAATCAAACATAAATACCCCTCCTGGTGTTTTCGAGTTATAGAGTCTATTCCCTGATCACACTTCTTTAATCAGGATGATCCAATGTGCTCTGCTTGAGCACATGCTACGACAAGAGAGAGTAAGCGCGTTACAGTTAAATAAAAGAACATCCAATCGACGTCGCGTGACGTAAGCTGAATAAAGGAGGCGAAGGGAGATGAAGAAACGAATGTGGACAGTTTTATCAGTCATCGGTCTCATCGTCATCATGGTCGGAGGATACTTCGTGTTCCAGCAACAGCAGGCAAAATCAAGTGGTAGTAAGGAATTGAATTATCAAGCGGAAGAGACGGCGATTTTAGCTGGCGGATGCTTCTGGTGTATGGAGCCACCGTTTGAGGAGTTAAAAGGAGTTAAGTCTGTCATTTCAGGTTATACCGGCGGTGACGTTGAAAATCCAACATACAACCAAGTATCAGCAGAGACGACAGGGCATCGGGAAGCGGTGTTGATCACGTTTGATCCGAATGTCATCTCGTACAAGCAACTGCTAGATGTCTACTGGCGTCAGATTGATCCGACGGATGCAGATGGTCAATTCGTCGACCGTGGTGAGTCTTATACGACAGCGATTTTCTATACGAATGAGAAACAAAAAGAAATCGCCGCGCAATCGAAACAAGATTTAGAGAAACAACAAGTCTTCGATGATAAAATCGTCACACCGTTGATTGCGGCAGGTCCTTTTTATGAAGCGGAAGCATACCATCAGGATTACTATTTGAAGAGTGAGAAAAAGTATAAGTTTTACCGGGCAGCTTCTGGACGCGACGACTTCATCAACCGCTACTGGAATGATCAACCAAAGCTCGATCTTCCAACGTATGCAAAGTTGTCTGATGCAGAAATCAAAAAGAAATTAACTGCGATTCAGTATAAGGTGACACAAGAAGATGGGACGGAGCCGGCGTTTGATAATCCGTATCATGACTTGAAGGCGGACGGAATCTATGTCGATCTGATTTCTGGTGAACCATTGTTTTCGTCAAATGATAAATATGATTCGAAAACGGGATGGCCAAGTTTTACGAAACCACTCGAACCAGGTAATATCATTGAGAAAAGTGACTTTTCAATCGGCATGAAACGGATGGAAGTCCGGAGTCGTCACGGAAATGCGCATCTGGGACACGTCTTCTCGGATGGTCCAGAGCCAACAGGACTTCGGTATTGTATGAACTCGGCTGCCTTACGTTTCATTCCGAAAGAGGACTTGAAACAAGAAGGATACGGTGAATATGTAGCAGATTTTAAATAATCACAAAAAGGCATTCGATGCTCATATGCATGGGATGCCTTTCCTTTCAAAATTGTAAGATACATCCATAAAATAAATATCCATTTTATCCAGTTACTGTTTATAATCAAGATAAAGTACATCCATCTTGAAGGAGGAACAGGCGTGAAGAAACTGGTGATTTGGGTCATGCTGAGCTGTCTGATTTTGACACTCGGAGTAGGACCTACGACAGCAAAGGCGGAAACAGCCCTTGCTAAAGCAACGCTCTTGAAAGTAGGACGAGAAACGACGCTTGAAACAGGAACGGAAGAAAAAAATACATATTGGTACCGCGTCAACCATGAAGCGGGTGTAGAAAAGACCGCGTCACACTTCGAACTATCGATTGATACGGATCAACCTGTTCAAGTAACGGCGTATCCGAGTGAAGCGATGGCTGCGGAAGACGATACGTTTGATCGTTACCGGACAGAGGCGGAGCCAGATGAAAAAAACCTTACAAAATTAGCCGTTCCATATGCATGGGATGGACCGTATTATGTCAAAGTCGAATATTACCCGAACATCGAAGAAGGTAAGACGACGAAAGCCGCTCATGTCAAGTTGACGTATAACAACGTCAAATTGCCGGTTGAATATGAGCCGATCAATGACATCAGCTGTATGGCGGAAGAAGCACTCAAACAAACAAAAGAAGAAAAGCCGATGCTTGCACTCATGCACTCGATCCAAAAGCAAGTATTGAGCCAATCTGATGCAGGACGTGCTTTAACATCGCTTTACTACAAAGCGTCTCCTTACGTCGTCAAAACGCTATTATTCAACAAAGATAAGCGTCAACAAGCATACGAAGATTTAAAAACATTGAAGCCTGCGATGGAATCACTCGTACGTGGAACATCATACACATTGACGAAAGCTGATCAACAAGCTGTCGATCGTCTCTACAAATTATCACGTGACGCATCACCTGCTGTGATTGCGGAAGAGATTGATGGATATGCCAACAAAATGGATGTCTCTAAATTAAGTGGAAGCAAATTGAGCGAAACATTCCAGTCACTGGGAATGAACATTCAATCAAAAGAAGCAACACGTTATATCGTTAAATTAAAGCCAGGTAAAATGAACCGTTCGATGAAGATTGCGGGTGTTCAGGCAACGGATGTAGAACGTTTATCCCTTGGTAATGCGGGAGACTTCGTCATCGTGACGGAAGACCCAACTGTCAAAGGTCAATCGGCAACCGCATTAAAACAATCGCTCAACCGTTCGTCAGCTGTCGAGTACGTTGAGAAAATTCAGACGTACCGCGCAACGAAGGACATCAACTTCGATTATCAATGGGCTGTCAACAAAAAGACCGTCTTTGAGCAATTTGATAACGTTGGGATCGGGTTTGAAGCGTTCCAACAACGTTTCGGTTCGAAGAAGTTAGCGCCTGTTAAGATTGCAGTCATCGATACAGGTGTCGATTATCGCTTGAAGGACTTACAAGGAAAAGTTGATATCGCAAATGAAAAGAACTATGTTTCCGTCAACGGTGACGGGGATGCGATCGATGATAACGGTCACGGAACACACGTAGCGGGCGTCATCGCAGCAACGATGAACAACGATTACGGGATCCAAGGAATTCATCAATCGGCACAAATTTTGCCGGTTAAAGTCTTGAATGCAAATGGCGAAGGCGAAACAGACGCGATTGCACTCGGGATTAAATATGCAGTCGATCATGGCGCAAAAGTCATCAACATGAGTCTTGGTGGCGGTGAGAGCCGGACGATGGCTTATATGATGAAATATGCAGCAGATCATGGTGTTACGGTGGTTGCGGCTTCAGGAAACGACTATGACATGATGGTCGGTTACCCAGCGAACTCGGAATATGCGATTTCTGTCGGAGCGACAAACCCACTCGGAATGGTCGCTGATTATTCGAACTATGGTGTTGGTCTTGACGTCGTAGCACCCGGATCGAAAGTCGCTAGTTTGATTCCAGACGGTAACACGGTATACATGGATGGAACAAGTATGGCTTCACCACACGTTGCAGCAGTAGCGGGAATCTTGAAGTCACTGAACCCGAAACTGACACCAACACAAATCGAACAGATCTTGCGTAAGAGTGCAGAGCCACTTGCGTTTGAAAATCCAAACGACTGGTTCGACTTTGAAGAAGATGAAGACGGGGAAAAGATGGAACCTGCATTCCCAGCTTACGTCAGCCCAGTCTCTGGATACGGAAAAGTCAGTATTCCACGTGCGATTTCTCAGTTGAACTTGAACGGGAATGTCAATGACGTCTACGATAACCAATTGTTTGTTTCTGGAACGGTCAAGACAGGAACAAAAGTTGAAGTATGGGCAGCAGTCGTAACGAAAGATAAGAATGGTAAGGAAACAACGACGAACAAAAAGCTAGCTACGACAACAGCTCAAGCAGGAAAATACAGCGTGAAGATTCCGCGTCAAAACCAAAAGACAGTCTTGACGGTTCGCTATGCGAACGGATTAGACGTTACATCGGAACGGACAGAAGTTCTTCCAGGAAAAGCACCAAAAGCACCGAAGGTCAAACCAGTTCTTGCTGGTGCGACAAAAATGACAGGTACAGCTCTCGCGGGTGGTACGATTACCGTTAAAGATGCGAAACAAAAGAAAATCGCCACAGCAAAAGTTGATGCAAAAGGTCACTTCAGTGCGAAATTACCAAAACAAGTCGGTGGTTCAAGCTTGATCGTCACAGTGACGGATATTGCTAAACGTACAAGTAAACCGACGATCGTAAAAGTCCTACCAGCCCCAGCGGCACCGAAAGTGAAATCCGTCTATGCCGGACAAACGAAAGTAACCGGTACAGCTGAAAAGAAATTGAGTGTTTATGTAAAAGATGCGAAGAAAAAAGTTATCGGAAAAGGAACGGTTTCTGCAAAAGGCAACTATTCCGTCAAAATTCCGAAGCAAAAAGCAAAAGCGAAGCTTTCCATCTATGTTAAGAATACACGTGGTCAAGTTAGCCCTGTGACTTCTGTGACAGTGAAGAAAGCGAAAAAGTAAGAGGGTAAAAAGACCTTTTTTCGGGTACATTCCGAGAAAAGGTCTTTTTTTGGATATCCTAGCTGTTGCTTCGAAAGCGTTTCTATTATATTAAATCTATAGAAACAAATGAAAAAGCATCATTCAACGAATGATGAGGAGGATACATTCATGGTGAATTGGATTCGGCGACGAATCGGTCGGCAACTGCTGACTGTTTTTTATGCGGTACTGATCGTAGTATCGATTACTTCGTTCTTTGTCTATGACTACATGGAAGGACGAATCGAAACATCAAAACAGAATCTCGAGACGATCAGTGAACAAAATCGCCGAGCCAATGATTTGTGGGACAATTGGCAAACGGTTCAGTTCGGTTTACGCGGATTCGTCATTTTTGGTAATCAGGAACGGTTTGATGAAATCCAAGCGCTCCGAACAGATATCAAAAGTGAGACAGATTGGTTCATGCGAAACGCAAAAACGGATGAAGAAGAAGAATTCGCAGCGCAAATGACGAATTTATATGAGTTATACTATGATGCCTTGTTCCCGTTGACCCAGTCTTACGTCAATGAAAAAAAGGCGAATCGGATCAATGAGGACTTCTTACAGGGGGATAGTCTGTTTTCTTTGCCGATTGCCGAGCGTCTTGTTGATCAAGGGCGATTAAAGCCAACTGCCGATGGTTCGATTGATATTACGCCAGACATCGAAAAAGCATCTGCAGCACTTGAGGAATACCGGACGAATCTCAGCCAACAACAAGAAACGGCTGTCGGTGAACTTCGGAGTGAGGTCGCAAAATCACAATGGATTTGGATCTCCAGTATTGTTGTGCTCATCGCCTTCATTCTCTTATTCGTGCACCCGTTCCTTCGCCGGATGACACGACAATTACTACGCTTAATCGATGATAATCAGAAGCTCGCTCGGAAAGAACCGATTAAGATTGATAAAGCTGCCGAGCAGCGACCAGACGAAATCGGATTGTTGCGCGCAGCCTTTAATCGGATGGTCGTGACGACAAATGCCCATACGGATGCGATGCAAGGCAAAAACGAAGAGTTGCAGGCGCAAAGTGAAGAGTTGCTCGCGCAACAAGAAGAACTGCAAGCGCAACAAGAAGAACTCGAAGAAGCGTATCAAACAACGAAAAAGAATGAGGAAAAGCTCCGATTGCGTAGCGAATTGACCGAGGCGCTTGCTGTTCGTGAAACCGTCGAATCGTACCCGGCAATCGTTCAAAAGATGATCGATATCACCTCTTCGGAGTACGGTGCCCTATTGCTCTATGAAGAAGGACAGTTCATAGGTGCGACGACGAATGGGATGACGATGGATTATTTAAAAGTTCTTTTGAAAGATGAGATGTCCGTCATCAATCGATCGGTTCGGGAGATGGAATTCATCCAATCGGAAAAACGGGTGACGCGTCAAAAAGACTATCCATATTCATTTAGCACGTATGAAGTGACGATTCCTATCGAAGATCCAGAAACGCATGAATTGATTGCAGCCATCTATCTGGTTCGTTATAAATCTGCCTATAAAGGACAGCAGTTAACGGATATTCGCGAGTTCGCGCAACAGATGACGTTATCGCTCCTACGAACGCGTTCTTACGAAGGGATGCGTCAAGAAAAAGAAAAGACCGAGCAAGTGTTGGACTCAATCCGAGAAGCAATCATTTATCTTGAGGATGGAAATGGAGAATTATACGTCAACCGTCCGTTGTTTGAGTTAATTCCAGAACTACAATCGGAATTTACGGTAGATCGAACGTTACCGTCGAGTGAGTACGTCATCAATGTAATGCGTCAGTTGGTGGATGACGTCGAAGCCTTTAATACGTATCTAGATTTGATTCGTTCCGGTGAGATTTCACCGGACAAGGTCCGGTTTGATATTCGAAACAACACCGCTCATCTCGAAGTCTACGCGGAACGTATTGATGTTGTCGGAGGATGGAAGGGAATCATCCTCGTCTTACGGGATATTACCCGGGAAACAGAAGCCGATCGTCTCAAAACAGAACTCGTCTCGACCGTATCGCATGAGTTACGAACACCACTCTCATCTATTTATGGTTTTACAGAGTTGATGCTGAATCGAAAGATCGATGACTCAAAACAGCAGAAATATCTAGCGACGATCCATAATGAGACGGAACGGTTATCGAACCTCGTCACGGACTTCTTAGACGTTCAGCGAATGCAGTCAGGTGGACAGTTGTACCAAATGGCACATCTCGATTTGTTTACCCTAACTGAACAAGTGATGTCCTTGTATGACGCTTCAAGTGAACAGCACGATCTCCATTTGCAGTTGCTCAGCCCGGATCGTCCATTCATTTTAGGAGATGAAGACCGGATTAAACAATTAATGAGTAACTTGATCAACAATGCGATCAAGTATTCTCCAGATGGTGGGCGCATAGATGTCTGGATTGATACGAAAGACGATCAAGCCATCATTGAAGTGAAGGATGAAGGAATTGGGATTCCGCATCATGCCTTTGCTCACTTGTTTGATAAATTCTATCGTGTCGATAACTCGGATACACGTCGAATCGGTGGAACGGGACTCGGTTTATCGATTTGTAAGGAAATCGTCAAAGAACACGAAGGCATCATCCATGTCGAATCTGAAGTTGGCAAAGGTAGTCGATTCATCATCGTGTTACCGCTCAGTCTAAGTGAATCCATTGAGTCGACAGAAAAGAATCGACGTTCTAGTTAAAGAAAACGTGATACGTTCCAGTTAAACCGTGTTCAGACCGCTTAGGTGTGAACACGGTTTTTGGTTGTTTTTAAAATGAGTAATCATGCGAAAAAAAGATTTTAATAAAATAAAAAAAGAGTGAATAAACAGCAATCCTGAACCGATATACCTATAGGACAAACGAACTATGGTTAAAAAAGGAAAGGGGGAATCGTCATGTATCAGAGATGGTTGGGAGTCGTTATGGGCTGGTTGCTGTTTCATATCGTCTGGGTGACGTATGTAGGCACGGATACGGTAATCGGACAAGTCGTCAACAGTCTGTTCACGATCGGTGGCGTAACGCTTTCCCTCTATTTGATTTGGCGGGCACAACGACGCCATACAAGACGCCCTTTTACTTACCGCTTATTTCTTCTATTATTATTCGCTAATGCGATGCTTGGTATAGGCGAATGTGGACAACTTCTATACTTCCTCCGAGAATGGACGCGAACAGAACCGTTTGATTGGATCGACTTGATCTTCAGTCTTCAAATCTTGATCTATATCATTGCTTTCGGTTATTTCCTGCGTAATCGACGACAAGAAGTCAATTTGCGGGTCTTTTTGTTCGATGAGTTCATCATTTTAGTCGTTGCAGGATCTCTTTCGTGGCACTACTTAGTGACGCCTTATTTAGAAGCGAATGCCTTGTTGACGATTGAAACGCTTTTATGGCTTCGTTATCCGATCGGTGATTTATTGTTGCTCGGTGGAATGATTGTCTTATTCTTTGGTTTGATGAAGCGTGGCAATGGCGGCTCGTTATTATTGATTCTACTCGCATTTCATTTTCAGTTACTCGCTGATCTATTATACGTGATACTCGAACGATTTGATTATCCATTTCCTTCGAGTTGGCTCGATCCGTTATGGTTAGCGACTGTCCTGATTGTCGGGCTTGCCGCGTATCGCTTTGATGCTGAGGAATCTCTCGTTCCTCTTGACGTTACACGGAGATGGATCGATGTCTTACGTTTGATCACTCCTTACTTATTCTTATTGATTCTATTCGTGACGATGGCACGACAAACGATTAGTTGGAACGGTTTGACGATTGGGTTAATGATTGCGATTCCGTTGTTGATTTCCCGTCAAATCCGGATCGTTGTTGACAATCAACGGTTGCGCGAAAATCTCGAAGCGAAGGTGGAAGAGCGAACGGAAGCATTAGCAACTGCCATGGAGGAGATGAGACACATGGCATATCACGATGCCTTAACAGGGTTACCGAATCGATATCTGTTTGCGCGACTGTTCCAAGATGCCTTGTACCGAGCGGAAGCGACTGACGGGCAGGTTGGGTTGTTCTTTATTGATATCGATCACTTCAAAGAGATTAACGATACGTATGGACATCGTGTCGGAGATCAACTCATCGTCGATGTTACGACACGTCTACAAAAGAAATTGCCGCCCAATACAGTCATTTCAAGACAAGGTGGAGATGAGTTCGTCGTCTTGTTATTTGACGTTGAACAAGAAGTAGAAGTGGTGCAGTGTGGGGAACATCTCGTTTCCTTGTTCCGACAGCCGTTTCACCATGGTATCATTCCACTTCCGGTAACAGCGAGCATCGGTGGAGCGATCTATCCGGCGCATGCAGCTTCTCGATCGGACTTGATCGAGCAAGCAGACCTAGCGATGTATGAGGCAAAACGTCGCGGGAAGAATCAATTTTGCTTGCATGATCCAGCGATAACGAACACATGAACGTCGTCATATTCAAAAACACGCTCGTATACCGAACCTTATCGGATCAGTCATACGAACGTGTTTTTTTGATGCCGATCATTTCTTTTGCGTGCGTGCTAAGAACGTTTCAATGACTTCTGGATTCGTCACAGCTTGATTACATGCATCGCTGTCGATACACATATGATGACCAATCGTCTGATGCTGTTCAGCTGAACGACGTGTCGTGGCGGTTACGAGTGTGATGTCACTATACGTATGGCAAATCGCACAAATCCCTTTTTGGATCGATGGAAGATAGGTTCCCTCGACGCCGATCCATTGATCGTCCAAAGGATAGACGAAGTATTTTTTACGATTCCCGGTATCGTTCCAGCTTAAAAACGTCGTGTGAGCCCATTCAAAGGAGTGAAGTGGCGGAACATGTAACTTTTTCGTTTTTTTGAAGAGCTGACGGATCCGTGATTCAGAAATGCTCGGAAACGGTTGGACGAACGGTTCGACATGTGCTAAATACGCGAGGAGATCTTGTTCGGATTCAGCGTCACGAATGTTCGTCAACAGCGCTTCCTGTTCTGGTGTAAGTACGGGCAATAGATCGAATATCTTTTCAGCAGCACTATACCGGACAGCATCACGAACATCCGGATCATGAACGGCAGCGAATTGATGTTGTAACAGATCGACTTGATTCCGAATAAAGTTGTATTGATAGGGCAATAAAAATGCGTCCATTCGCGTTCCTCCTTTTCTTTTCATCGTACCGGAATTTAGCAACAGAACAAAGCGACATTTTTGTTTTTCTGCCTCTTGCAAGGGGAATTGAATAACAGAATGAACGAGGAGGTGAAGAGGGACGTGCAGTATTTAACATTTTTACGCCTCATGAATATAGGAGCATTCCTCTTTGCATTGCTAGCGCGCGTCGTTTGGTCAAATCCGGTCACCATTCCTGCGTTGCCTCTTGTTCCAGCATCTTTTTTCGATGCGATTACAGGTGTCGTGTTCACGACGTTGTTAATTTGGTGTATTCGACCGGTTCGTGCCTTTCCTGCAGATCGAGAACTGATTGAAGATATCGGAGGATGGCTCGCGTTATCACTCGTGACGCTTGGCGTCAGTAGTATGACCGGACCACCATGGGAACTTGTCTGGACAACGATTTCATTCATTAGTCTGTGCTTAGTTTATATGAAAATTCAACACCATCCGCGACGATCGCCTTGGATGCGCTCTCCGATTTCAGTCCTGCTCGCCTGGATGAGTACGATGTTGTTGATTTTACCATTTCGGATCTTATCCGATTTTCAGTTCACTTCGCTATTTGGTCTTTCCGAACAGCAATGGAGTACGCTCGCACTCGTCGTAGCGATTATCGGAGGACTCTTGTTTGTCATCATTCATTCCGACTGGGTGTTTGGTCTCACGCTCGTCTGGTATTTGATTGGACTGTTCTTTAACGATCGCCTCGCTCTTGTGCAACAAATCGTAACAGGAATCGGGATCGTAGGTGCTTTACTGTTGTGCTATTACGTCTTTTATAAACGGCAACGTCTTTTTCGACAGCAATCACCGAAGTCTTCTTCGTCTTAGTCATGTTTTAGGTGAATTTGGGGTATATCCCATATAGCTGTTATAAAAGGGGGAGACGTGTGTCATGGGAAAAAAACAATGGATTGGTGTCTATCAAAATGAAACGGATTTGATTCGAAAAATCGAGGATTTACATTTTGCGGGTTATTTAGAAGAGGATCTGTATGTCGTGTTACAAGACAAGACCGATATGGCGATGTTACGTGGACAATCAGCGGCTCAACTCGTCTCCGGGAAACGGACGCTGTTTGAGCGGTTTACAGGCAAACCGTCTTCGGCTGAGGAAATTCAAACTGCCTTTACGGAACTTGGGTTACCAGAGTCGGATATTCGTCAGCATGTCTTACGTGTCCAGCAAGGTGAGTATGTCCTGTTAGCAGACGAGGCAGGAGCAGCACGTCCTGCGCCGGAACCAAAAAGTATTTTGGAGACTGAACCAGAAGGGATCGAGGCAGAACGGAAACTTGATCACGAAAACCGCGCCCTCGAAAATGAAAATGACCGGATGCTGTAAGAGAGTCGTGCAGAAAGGATGATTCTTGATGGAGAGCCAGTATCATACGATTTTAGTGGCAGTCGATGGATCAAAGACGGCAGATCTTGCCTTTGAAAAGGCAGTGAAATTTGCCAAACTCGATCGTGCTAAACTCGTTATCGCCCATGTCATTGATATTCAGACATTTGCTAATGTACGTGCCAATAAGCGTTTCATTGATCAAAACGTCACGGAATATGCACAAGGACTGCTCGATCGTTACGAGAAGCGGGCACGAGAAGCAGGCATCGAGACAGTTGAACTGGTCATCGAAAATGGCTCTCCCAAAACATTGATTCCGAAGGTCATCGCACCACGTGTCGGTGCTGGGTTGATCGTCTGCGGGGCGGTCGGGATGAATGCGATGGAACGCATCATGATCGGGAGTGTCTCTGAAAACATCTCCCGTTATGCAAAATGCGATATCTATATCGTCCGTCCTAAAACCTTGAAGTGATAAAACACAGCACACATCAGACGATGTGTGCTGTTTCATGTCATGTTAAAAAATAATAGAAGATGCCTAATAAAATCAAAATGATCGGAAGAAAAATAAAATACATCCAAGACATGTTTTTGGCCGAAGTTTTATGGTCATACTTTTCTTCTGCTGGTTGCTTGGCAATCCGTAACGTAAAGACAAGACCTACGAGACAGATGACTAACGCAATCCAAAACAAAGTCAACATAAGCAAGCTCCTCTCTTCTTTTATCATACAGAAATTGGTCATGTTCTGCATCTGTAAGTTGTGACAGTTTAGAGTTGACAGCCTTCTAGTTGAGGGGCTAAACTAACTTCATAAGTTTAGGGGGTAAACTAAAAATGAAAGACAATTTACGTGAAGCAGTCCTCCTGTTTGAAGAAGTCATGATCCACGGAACAGAACGTGTGTTGAAGTCGGTCGAAGCACCCGTTTGGCAAATGTATTCACCGGAGCAACTTCATGTGTTGAAGCTCGTCGGAAAATATGGACCGATTTCGTCCGGTCGTCTCGCGGCAGTGCAGGGTGTTCACAAAAGTGCCATCTCCAACCGGCTGAAAAAGTTGACGGAAAAAGGTCTCGTCATCGTCGAACGACGAGAAGACGACCACCGGACGAAGTACATTTCGTTGACGGAATCAGGTCGGTTAGTGGCAACAGAAGCGGAGCAAGAAATCTATACGTATCTTGAGAATTTGATTGAAGGAAAGGTCGAGGAAGAAGAAATCATTCAGTTCATCGAAACCTTCAAAAAGATTAAAGAGATTTTGCAGTTGAATGACTAAAAACAGATAGAAGGAAGAGGAGAATCGGATATGCGACAAATCGTCAAATGGCGCTGGGCAATTCTTGCGTTATTGCTCATCGTTACAGTAGGTTTACTATTTACGGCACCAAACTTGGCTAAACAAGCAGAAGAAGCAGGTG
Source organism: Exiguobacterium acetylicum DSM 20416 (assembly GCF_000702605.1). NCBI lineage: Bacteria > Bacillati > Bacillota > Bacilli > Caryophanales > Exiguobacterium > Exiguobacterium acetylicum. The sequence continues at coordinate 3,115,237 of NZ_JNIR01000001.1, forward strand.
CGATTCAGCTTGCAAATGATGCTGATTCGCAACGGGCAGCTGACATTTTAGAAAAAGCGGGGGCCAGCGAAGAAACGATCTCGCTTGTCATTCCGCTCAAAGACAAAGTCAGCGATGCCGATCGAAAGTCGATCGGACAAATCGTTCAGGATTTAGAAGCACTTGATCGTCCGGTCACGGATGTGCTGGATCCGTTTGAAAACAAAGAGACGGAAGGACAGCTCGTCTCAAAAGATAAAAAGACGGTCCTCGTGCCGATTACAGTCGACGGTTCGCAAGAAGAAATCGTCAAACTGGCAAAACAAATCCGGACGGATCTCTTACCAAAGGATCAAACGATCTATCTAACGGGTGAAGCGTTAATCAACGATGACGTTAATACGAGCTCACAAGAAGGATTGAAGCGGACAGAACTGATTACCGTCGGATTGATTTTCGGACTGCTTCTGCTCGTTTTCCGTTCAGTCGTCACACCGTTCGTCCCACTCGTTGCAGTTGGGTTTACGTACCTGATCAGTCAATCACTCGTCGCCTTTTTCGTCGATTGGTTCGGCTTCCCGGTATCGAACTATACGCAAATCTTCCTCGTCGCCATTCTATTCGGGATTGGGACGGATTATTGTATCTTGCTCCTGAGCCGGTATAAGGAAGAGTTGACGGCAGGGCACGACGTTGAGACAGCAATCGTCAACACGTATAAGACAGCAGGGCGTACGTTACTAATCAGTGGTCTCGCTGTTCTTGTCGGTTTCTCAGCGATCGGTTTTGCGGACTTCCCGATCTTTAAGTCATCGGTCGCCGTTGCGGTCGGGATTGCCGCACTCTTACTTGTTTTGTTCACACTCGTTCCATTCTTCATGGCGACATTAAAAGAAAAGCTATTTTGGCCATCTAAGAAGGCAGCGAGTCACCAGGATAGCAAGCTCTGGGCACATTATGGTGGATTATCAATCCGTCGTCCGTTGCTTGCGATGATCATCGTTGCGATCGTCACGGTCCCGACACTCTTTACGTATGATGATGACCTTTCGTTTAATACCGTCGATGAGATTGGTGCGAAGTATGAGACGGTCAAAGGACTCAATGCGATCTCGGATGGATTTGGTGCAGGTGAGTCGCTCCCGGTCAACGTCATCCTGAAGAGTGACGATGATTTGATTACTGAAAAAACAGTTCCTTATGCGGAACAACTCAGTCGCGAACTGGTGAAGATTGACGGGGTCAAATCGGTTCGTTCGATTTCTCGTCCGACAGGCGAAGTCATCAATGATTTCTACGTCGATCGTCAATTAAAACAAGTTGCTGATGGCATGAAAGAAGCAACAGCTGGTCTTGGGGACGTTCAGTCTGGTCTGACGACCGTTGAAGATAATCTCAACGGCATCACAGGACAGCTACCGGCAGGAGACGCGGCTTCAGCAGGTGCGAGTCAGTTGCAACAAGCAGCAGACGGACTCGGGCAAATCAACCAACAGTTGACGCTTGTCGGTCAAGGGTTACAATCGACCCAAAACATCCCGCAAACCGTCGGAACGTTGAATGCATTGTCTGGTCAATTGAGCCAAGTTCAAGCTGGCATTAGTCAAGCAGCGAGCGGTATCGCGTCTCAAGGAGCGCAAGCCGGTCAGTTGGGGAACGGATTAACACAACTTGCGGATGGTGTCGGTCAAGCGAACGAAGGACTGACGAAAATTGAAAGTGGTCTTGAGGAAATCTCGGATCTTCTGACCGAGATGGGACAAGCGACATCGATTCGGGGGACAGGTGTGTTCGTACCAAAAGATACGCTATCGGATAAAGCCTTTAAACCAGCGATTGATCGTTACGCGATTGATCAACAGACGGGATTGAAGTTCGAAGTCATCCTCGAGGATGATCCGTATTCTCCAGAAGCGATTCAAACCGTCGCTGCGATCAAAGAGACGACAGCGAAGACAATCAAAGATACACCATTTGAAGACAGCAGTGTTGCATACGGTGGGATCTCAAGCGTCAACAGTGATTTAAACGATACGTCAAAAGCCGATTTCAAACGAACGGTGACGGTCATGCTGATCAGTCTCTTCGTGATTCTAGCGATCATGTTCCGTTCATTGATCATGCCGTTGTTCATGATTGGTTCGTTATTGCTAACGTATTATACGTCGATGTCGATCGCAGAGCTGATCTTCGTCAACGGACTCGGATATGACGGTATCAGTTGGGCTGTTCCGTTCTTCGGATTCGTCATGTTGATTGCCCTTGGTATCGACTACTCGATCTTCCTACTCGACCGTTTCCGGGAAGAGACGATCAACGGACTCGATACGAAGGAAGCGATGTTCCTGTCGATGAAAAAAATGGGGTCTGTCATCATCACGGCAGCGATTATTCTTGCAGGAACCTTCGGGGCGATGATGCCGTCTGGTGTCTTGAGTCTCGTTCAAATCGCGACGATCGTCATCACAGGTCTACTCTTGTATGGTTTGATCGTCTTACCACTCTTGATTCCAGCAATCACGGTATCGTTCGGTAAAGGAGTCTGGTGGCCGTTTCGACCAAACGCTAAAAAATAACAACTAAGCAGACCGGGTTCGTCTTCTAGATGAACCCGGTTTTGTCATGACGTATACTAAGAGCAGATGATAAGGAGGTAGGATATGCAACACTTCAAACAATTGACTTCACGGATTTGGTATCAGACACCGGTCAGCGAGACGGATCGACCGATTCTTGCTGTCGTGCGTGGGGAGAAGCATCAATTGATGATTGATGCGGGGAACTCGTCAGCCCATGCAGCACTATTCTTAGAAGAAATGAAGAAACACGAACTTGGATCACCTGACTTATTGGCATTGACGCATTGGCACTGGGATCATATCTTTGGAATGAAACATCTTGGTCTCCCATCAATCGCAACCAAGCAAACGATCACGCATATGAAGGAGATGCAGCCGTATGCCTGGACGGATGAAGCGTTACAAGAACGAATGGATCAAGGCATCGAGATTCCGTTTTGTGCGGACGCGATCAAGCTCGAGTTCGGAGTGACGCGCGATATCGAAATTGTCTTACCGACGATCGGCTTTGAAGGACAACTGGAGCTCGATTTAGGTGGGGTGCATTGTCAACTGATCGAAGTCGAAAATGATCACTCTCCAGGAAGTCTATTTGTCTACATTCCGGAAGAACGTGTCGTGTTCTTAGGTGACGCGATGTATGCCGATATCTTCTCACCAAGGTGGAATTATACGGTCGAACGAACGACGCGTTTACTAGCGACACTCGATCGTTTAGATGCCGACTATTATATCTGGTCGCATGGAGAAGCGATGCCGAAGTCGGAATTTGAAGAAGAGGTTCAGGTATTGCGTCGAGCCATTCGCGTAACAGAAGCGACCGGGGGACGACTGAAGGACATGCGAACCTTGTATGCAGAAGAGACCGGACGATCGTTGACAGAAGATGAGACCGAAACATTGATTTATTTCGCAAATGGAATGAAATGACAGATCATAACAAGGGATAGGATGGTGGATGTCGAAATGAATAAAGTACTACAAGCTTATTAAAGGGAGTGGTACTGTATGACGAAGCCAAGATTCGAACGGGATGAAACCGTCGATCGCGTCTTTTTTGGGAAAGCGGGCATCTTCTCATTTTTAATCATCGTCGGAGGCATTCTATATCTACTATATGATCTGTATCTACAATGACCGGGACGCATGCGTTCCGGTTTTTTGAATTCAGGGGAGTGCACGAAAACCAGATATTGGGTAATAACTTGCGTGAGGTTGTTCGATAAGGTGAGAGGAGATGTCGGATGAAACGAATTCAAATTGCGGATTTTGATCGACGCATGCCATCGATTGAACTGGTCGAAAAGGATGATCACTATGAAGCGATGCTTGTACCGAGTTATGACCATACGTATCCTTCGACACAAATCCGGACGATCCGCTTAGCGGATATCTCCGTCAATCTGATTGTGACTCCGCAAGAAACACTGCTTGTTTCTGCGCTTTTTCATAAACCGGTTCAAGTGACGGATATTGTTTCCTGGATGCAGCTGTATACGATTAGTTTTGCCCAGTCGGATGAGACTGGTTATTTCGTCGAACAAGCAGATGAAATTTTAGAAGTTGTCTTGTATCAAAAACATCCGATCGTCATCGCGACACGTGGTCAGGATCGCTTGTATTACGATACGTCCGGGGCGATCGAAGTCCGACGGGCGATGAATGAATCGGTCGGCGAACGTCCGTTACTTTATTTGAATGGGGAAGCCTGGTACGGTGTCCCACGCTTGACGTTTAATCGCATGAAGGATGAGTTACACGTTAACGGCACATTTCTTTATGCGGATTACATGGATACGTATCACGGAAAAATCGGTTTCTTTCGCGAGAATGATCCGGCATTACCGATCGTCTTGCTCGTCGGTCAAGCCATCGTTGAAATCGAACTGACCGAGAATCCGGACGGTTCACGCGTCCTGATTTTGGAACAACCGTATGACGAAGCATGAAAGTGCACAAAAACCGTTCGGCAGGTTGGGCTAACCTAAAATTTTGAGACAATATAAAACACCTTCGGAGTGGTACACTTTTAAAAAGTACTAACATCGGAGGTGTTTTTGCATGGGCAAAAACGTATATTCAAGTGAAGTGAAATGGGCAGTAGTCAAAGATAAGCTGAGTGGTAAGTTAACGACGAGAGAAATCATGGAGAAGTACGGAATCAAAAATGAATCTCAAATCAAAACATGGATGAGATGGTATCGCTCTAACGAACATTATCGATTTGATCAGCCAATCGGTAAACAATATACCTATGGACATGGTCCAGATTCTGCGAGTGAGGATGACAAGAGAGAACGACAAATGTCACATCTGAAGATGGAAAATGAGATCTTAAAAAAGTACATGGAAATCGAAAGAGAGTTGAGAAAGAAGTAGTCATAAAAATTGTAGAGTTTCTTCGGAGAAAGTATACAATCACCGCCATTCTTAGCGCTTTGAATGTACCAAGAGCAAGCTATTACCGTTGGATTAAGGAATCTGTGAAAGCACCTTCGGTGCTCGAAAAAACCGTCATTGAACTAAGTAAACAGACCAAGTATCGGAATGGACATCGAAAAATAAAGGCATTATTACAGCAAATCTATCAGTTAAAAGCCAATCGGAATACCGTACAGAAAATCATGCAAAAACACCATCTCCAATGTCGGATCAAGCCGAAGCGAAGATGGAAATCTCAAGGTGAGCGCATCATAACGGCACCGGATCTCATCAAGCGCGATTTCACAGCAAGTAAACCGAATCAAAAGTGGGTGACGGATATCACCTATATCCAATACGGCAGCACGACGAAATATCTTTCCACCATCATGGATCTTTTTAATAACGAAATCGTCGCATACAAGTTATACGAGCATCAACAAACGTCTCTTGTGATTGATACGTTGAAGATAGCGCTTGAGAATCGAAACTATCCCGAAGGGGTCATCCTTCATTCGGACCAAGGAAGTGTCTATACGTCATACGCCTTTCAAGAATTCGTTAAAAGGAATCACCTAACAAGCAGCATGTCTCGTAGAGGAAACTGTTGGGACAACGCAGTTATCGAATCGTTCCACTCTAATTTAAAGTCCGAGGAATTCCAGTACGTCAAATTTAATTCACTAAGAGACCATGAGGTCTCTGAACGCGTTACTAATTACTTAAATTACTATAACGAAGAACGAATCCAAGAAAAATTAGGCTACCTGACACCGAAAAAATACGGTGTACAGGCAGCCTAATCAAGGTGTTTTATATGTGTCTCATATTGCTAGGTCAGTCTAAGATGAACGGTTTTTGTGTGAGACCGTGAAATCCCTTACAAAATATGCGAAGATAGTAAAGAGACAGACCAAAGGGGTTGAGGGGGACATGGCGAAAGAAACACCGCGTAATTCTAAATGGATGCGTTCCTATAATCGAGCACTCGTCTTGCGACTGATCCGGATGCATCAACCGATTTCGCGGGTCGAGTTAGCACAACGGACGAACTTGACGAAGCCGACGGTATCGAACATCGTCAGTGAATTGATTGCAGAACAACTCGTGACGGAGCGAGAGCTTGGGATATCAAATGGGGGACGAAAACCGATCATGCTCGAACTCGTCGCAACAGAGCAGTACGTCATCGGCATCGATGCAACGAGTCACCAATTCATCGGTGTCGTTGCTGATTTAAGTGGGAACACGATTCATGAGTCCGAAGCCGTGGGACGCTTTGAGACGAATGAAGAACTGGTCGAAGCAATCGGACGCTTATGCGAGACCTTGATTGCACAGACAGAAGGACGGGGAACGATTCACGGAATCGGGATCTCCGTCCACGGGATGGTAAATCCGGAGACAGGTGTCATTCTTTTTGCTCCACGTTTCCACCTGCATGATGTTGAGTTAAAGGTACAACTCGAAGCACGCTTTGACTATCCTGTCTTCATCGAAAATGATGTCCGGGCACTCGCTTCGTTTGAGTTATTGTTCGGTGAAGGCGTCGGGGTTGAACAATTCTTCTATCTCTATGCTGGGGAAGGTATCGGGGGTGCTTATGTGCTCGACGGACAGCTTGTCGACGGACAACATCATATTACGGGAGAGGTCGGACATATGCGCCTTGATCTCGATGGTCCGATTTGCTCGTGTGGGAACCGGGGATGTCTAGAAGCACTAGCAGGCGAAAAAGCATTATTACGGGATTATGCGGTCGTTGATCCACAAGTCTCGACGCTTGCTGATTTGCGCAAGCGGTTGAACGAGGGAGACGAGCAGGCGGTTCGTGCGTATGAACGGGCGGGGGAATATATCGGAATCGGTGTCTTGAATACAATTCATCTCCTGAATCCACGCCGAATTTTACTTGGGGGACCAATGTTCGAGCTCGCACCGACGATCGTTGATCAAATCAAGGAACGGGTCGAGCACACGGCGTTGACCGCTGCTTCACGTGAAACCGATGTCAAGATGGTCCCATGGGGTGAAAAACAGGGAGCACTCAGTGCGGCTGCCCTTGCAACGAACAGTTTATTTCAAACGATTTAATGCACCGATTCCGTGTCTTGCGAACCAGCAGGAGATGGAATCGGTTTTGTTATTCAAAATAATTTAATGAAACCGTTTACAAATTAAAAAGTGATGTGCTATAGTCGATGTAAAGTTAGATAATAAATTTAATTTACTAAGTTCATGGTCAACTAAGTGGAGGTGGATGCAGGTTAGCAGGGGCTAATCAAGCTGAAGCAGGAAAGGGAGGCATCGCGCAATGGAACCACAAGATCCATGGGTTTCGTACCGTGAAGCTTTCGGGCGTTACGGAGCAATCCGCGGTTTTTATTTTCATCGGTCGACGCAACAGATGACAGAACAAGGTCCAGGCGATGTCCCGACAGACGAGCAGGATATCGTGCTCGTCCGACCACGACGTGACGGTGTGTTTCAATTCCGGATGTCATCGGTACAAGGGGTCCTGACGATCCGTTCATCCGAGCTACACATTCGAAAAAATGAGAGCGGATACATTGAATTACGCGCACTCATGCAACACATGCGCTCTGCCGGTTGTTTGACGCTCGGTGGGGAGTTCTATCTCTTCGTCCGACCGGACGTCGATACGCTGGCGTACCGTCTTCGATTGATCGCCCGCGTATTGATTCAGCTACAGGGAATGCCGATTCAGACGAAAGTGATCGAAGAATGGTGCAAACAAGCACAAATTGAAGGGGAACACGCTAGACGATACGCTTGACTACTTACACATAAAAGGGGAGCTCTTACATGAAATTCAAAAAAACGAAACTCGTTGCTGCAGCATCAGTCCTGACATTATCCGCATTCCTTGCTGCTTGTGGTGGAGAAGATGAGCAACAAACGAAAACGAAAGACGGTAAGACGATCGTCACATGGTGGGGCTGGGCGCCACAACCTGAAGCGGGGAAAGCAGTCGTTGATGCGTTCAACGAATCGCAAGACAAATACGTCGTTCAATTCAAACGCTACAGTGAAGACTATGAAAAACAATTACAAGTCGCGATGTTGTCAGGTAAGGGTCCAGACATCATCGGTCTAAAAGAACCGATGATCCAGCAGTACAAGGATCGTGTCGTACCCGTTGATTCGTACATGGATAAAGCAGCAGGCAAAGGCTGGAAAGACAAGTTCGTCGAGCTTGGAATCGAACAAACGACACTCGACGGTAAACAATATGCAGTGCCAATCGGGTTCACAGGTCAAGCGTACTTGATGTACAACAAGACGATGCTCGACAAATACGGCGTGACACCACCGAAGAACTACAAAGAAACAGTCAGTGCAGTCAAGAAGATCAAAGACTCAGGCGATAAAGTCATCCCACTCATGCTCGGAGCAAAAGATGCGTGGATCGATATCGACGTCTACAACGTCCTCAGTCACCAAGTCGCACCAGGCTACATCCAAAAAGTTCTTTCGGGTGAAGCGAAGTGGACAGACGACGAGATGGTCAAAACAGCGCAAATCTGGCAAGACCTCTTCAAGGATAAAGTCTTCCAAGAAGGTGCACTTGGTTTAGCGACGTACAATGACGGGATGAACCAATTCTTCGATAAAAAAGCAGCGATGTGGGTCATCGGTTCATGGGAAGCACACTCGATGACGACGAAAGAGAAAAAAGAAAAATGGAAAATCGATGATGAGCTCGGATTCGTTCCACTCCCGAACTTAGCAGGCGGAACAGAGCAACCCGTCATCGCATCGATCGACATGGCACTTGGTGTCAACAAAGAGTCAAAACAACAAGAAGGTGCAGCGGAGTTCATCGCCTTCATGAGCCAAGGAAAAGGACAAGAAGTCTACATGGGTGAGTTCGAGATGGCACCTGGAATCAAGGACGTCAAAGTCGATTCAGATGCTGCCTTCACATCGGAAGGTGAAAAAGAGTCGTACAAGATGTTGAACGAAACATTAGCAAAAGCGGTTGCTAGCCGTGGTATCCGGGATACGAAATTAAACGATATCCTCGGTAAGGAACTTCAAAATATCGCGACAGGACAAGATCCGAAAGAAGCATTACAACGCGTTCAAGACGCAGCGGATCAATCAGCGAAATAAGACTCGACAGTGAAGTGGTACGCCTGCGTGCCACTTCCTGATTTTTGGACTTGAGGAAAGTGGGGAATCCATATGCAGACAGAGCGACAGGAATTGCCGATTAAACCAAAAGCAGAACCGCTCCAGCCGGTAGCGACACGTACGCCTGCGCCAAGGAAGAAAAAGAACATGAAGCGGAACATGGTCGGATGGGCTTTCGTTGCCCCGATCGTCTTGTTCGTCGTCAGCTTCATCTATTATGGGATCTTCTATAACGCCTATAACTCGTTCTTCTCGTGGGACGGAATCTCGTTTGACAAAGCGTTCGTCGGACTCGACAACTATGCTGAGATGTTCCAAGATCCAGACTTCTATCTCTCGCTGAAGAATACGTTCATCTTCACGATTTTAACAGTCACGATCCAAGCCGGTATCGGTCTTGTCTTGGCGTACTTCCTGCATACACCGGGACCAATGCGGACGGCGATGAAGTCGGTCTTCTTCTTCCCGGTCGTCTTGAGCCCTGTCGTACTCGGTGCGGCATTCTCACAAATCTATGATTTCCAGTTTGGTTACATCAATGAGTTCCTCCGTGCAATTGGTCTCGGTAGCCTCGAACAGAACTGGCTCGGTGACCCGGATATCGCGCTTTATTCCGTCATTGCAATCAACATCTTCCAGTGGACGGGTTCTTCAATGGTCATGTACTACATGGCGATGTTGACGATTGAGAAGGAAATCTTCGAAGCAGCAAAAATCGATGGAGCTGGATTCTTCCGGACACTGTGGAGCATCGTCTTCCCGAACTTGAAAGGAACGACGTTCACACTTTCGATCCTCGGTGTCATCGGTGGTCTGAAGACGTTTGACTTAGTCTGGATCACAACAGCCGGCGGACCGGGATCGTCGACGGAGTTCATTTCGACTTATCTATTCCGGAAATCGATGTTGCAACAGGAAGTTGGTTACTCGAGTGCTGTTGCCATCATCCTGTTGACGATTGCCTTACTCATCACGTACTTCCAATTGCGCGTACAAAAGAAAATGGATAACTAAGGAGGAACGACCCATGGATGTAGAATCTAAAAAAAGCCGCTGGATGATCAACCTTGTATTGGTGCTGGCATCAATCGTCTGGTTATTCCCGATTTTCGTCATGTTCAAAGAGAGTCTCCGAATCAATGGATTCGACAACTATATCGCGACACTGCAAAACCCGAACTTCCCAACGTTCGTCTTCAACAGTTTCTTCGTTGCCTTCTTCATGATCATCATCTCGATCACGATTCTGGCATTCGCGGCGTTCGCCTTCTCGAAACTTGAGTTTGCTGGAAAACGCCTTTTGTTCAACATGGTCTTAGCGGGTCTGATGTTACCCGTCGCTTCGATGATCGTTCCATTGTTCTTCACGCTCCGTTCGTTTGACGGACTGAACAACCACTGGGGACTGATCGGAGCGGAAGTCGCATTCTTCTTACCATTCGGTCTGATGCTCATCAAAGGGTACTTCGATGAACTACCAAACGAACTGATGGAAGCCGCGTATATCGATGGGGCGACGATTCTTGAAGTCTTCTTCAAAGTTATGCTACCGCTCGCAAAACCAGCCCTCGCAACAGCTTTAATCTATGCGTTCCTTAACTCATGGAACGAATACTTGATGGTTCTTACGTTCATGACGGATCCTGCCTATCAGACAGTGACGATGGCACCAAGTTTCTTCAAAGATGCACTCGGTGGGGACCCAGGAAAAATCTACGCGTCACTTGTTTTGATCAGTTTACCGACGATGATCTTCTATATCTTCTTCCAACGTTTCTTCCAAAAAGGAATGACGGCGGGTGCAGTAAAATAATTGTTTTTGCGTAAGGAGGAGCACAATGTATTTAGGAGTCGATTATTATCCAGAACAAACACCACGAGCACTATGGGAGGAAGATTTCCGGCTGATGAAGGAACTTGGCGTCAACGTCGTTCGTCTCGCAGAATTCGCTTGGTCCATGATGGAGCCGGAAGAAGGCGTCTATGACTTCAGCTTTTGGGATGACGTCATCGAACGCTTGAGTGCGGAAGGATTCGACATCGTACTCGGAACACCAACTGCGACACCACCGGCTTGGTTATGTACGAAGTATCCAGAAATCTTACCGGTCGATGAGAACGGTGTGACAATCAGCTTTGGTGCTCGTCGCCATTATACGGTCCACAGCGAAACCTACCAGCGTCTATCCGTCAAGATCACGGAAGAGATGGCGAAACGATATGGTCAACATCCTCGTGTCATCGGGTGGCAAACGGATAATGAATACGGGCATGAGAAATCGGATCGTTCTTACGGCGATGTCGACCGCGCTGCTTTTCAGCGTTGGTTAGAGAACCGTTACGGAACGCTCGATGCCTTGAACGAAGCATGGGGAACCGTCTTCTGGAGTCAGACGTACACGGCGTGGGAGCAAATCCCGGTACCGCGTAAAGTCTATCAGGAACACAACCCATCCTTGCTCGTCGACTTCGATCGCTTCTGTGCCGACGGCTATACGTACTACAACAAATTACAAGTTGATGTCTTACGTCGCTACATTCCAGAGAACGTCTTCATCACGCACAATCTGGTCTACAGTGACATGGCGGTCAATCAGCAACAAATGGCGCAAGACCTCGATTACGTGGCGTTCGATAACTACCCAGTCTGGGGTGGACTACCGGAGCCGAACCGGTTCGAGAAGATGGCGAGTGATCACGATCTTTGCCGCTCTTCGAAGCAAGGAAAAGGGTTCTGGGTCATGGAACAGTTGAGTGGCGCACAAGGCTGGAGCAAAATCGGTTACTTGCCACGACCAGGACATATTCGCCTCTGGACGTACCAAGCGGTCGCGCGGGGAGCGGAAGCGATCGTCTACTTCCGCTTCCGGGCTGCTCATTTCGGAACAGAGGAGTTCTGTCACGGCATCATCGATCATGACGGCAAACCGAAGCGGAAATTCGAAGAAGTCAAACAGATCATGACGGAACTGAATACGTATGGCGATGAGATCAACGCGAGCCGTTATGACGCGAAAGTCGGTGTCTATTTCGATCAAGAAAACGTCTGGGCGTGGACACACCAGCCACACAGTGATGCGTTTGATTTCCGGACGGAGTTCGTCCGCTTCTATGGTGGAGCGGTTCGTCAACAAGTCGCAACCGACATCGTCTTCCCAGGTGATGATCTATCTCGTTATAAACTGATCATCGTTCCGCTCTATTTCTTAACGAATCCAACGTTCGATGACGCCTTGATTGCGTACATGGAACAAGGCGGTCACGTCATCTTCACGTACCGGACAGGTGTTAAGGATGCACGGAATCATGTCGTACCGACGACGTTACCGGGTAAGTTCGCGCCGTATGCGGGCATCGAGATCGACGAATATGAGTCACTCCAATCCGTTCAGCAACATCAGGTGACAGGCATCGGCGAGATGGTAGGACAATCTTCAACAGCCCGACTCTGGTGTGATCTTATTACACCGACGACAGCAGAGACGCTCGCTGTCTATGAAGATACGTTCTATGAGGGTGTAGCGGCTGTGACGCGCAATGCCTATAAAGGAATGATTACCTACATCGGCTCATCGATTGATGATGCGATGATCGATACGATTTACCGTCAAGCGTTCACTGAGGCCGGCATCGAGATGATCGAGGCGCCGGATCAAGTCGAAATCGTGCGTCGTCATGGCGAAAAACGTGATTTCCTCTTCTTGATGAACCATGACACGAAAGAAACGCGGGACGTCACGTTAGACGGAACATACCAAGCATTGACAAAAGATGAGACATATCGTGGAACGGTCCAGCTCGCACCACTTGAGACACTGATTCTGACGACGTAAGGAGGAAGAGAACCATGGCAATCTTTGAAGTAGCAGGACGTCGTTTCGTCATCGAAGGGAAACGGGTCGCTCACGTCGTCACGATCGGTGCGAACGGCAAGCTGATTCACACGTATTTCGGTGCCAAGTTACCATATCGAGATGATTATGAAGCGTTACCGAGTCCGGTCGTCGCACACAGTTCGTTTGAATCACCAGACGGTGTCGCGACATACGATTTCGTACCATTCGGTGAGATGTTGTATACGGAGCCGACATTAAAATCGGAACGAGAAGACGGACAACGGATTCACCAGTTCCAGTTTGAACGCTCTGAGCAGACAGAAACGAAATTGACGCTCTGGCTGTTTGATCCCTTGCAGGAGATGCGTGTCGGGGTTCAGTACGAAGTGTTCGCCGATTATGACATCATCGGTCGTTCAATCGTCGTCGAAAACACGGGACGATTACCTGTTCGTTTAACAGCAGCCCAGTCCTTTGCGATGGGACGCTGGCATCAACCGAATCTAAAACTGCATCATTTCGCTGGGATGTGGACAGGTGAGTTTAAGAAACAGATCACACCGGTGACACCAGGACGCCAGACGATTGAAAGTCGGCGTGGGGTGACGAGTCACCAAGCGAATCCCTGGTTCGCACTTGAGCAGGACGCGACAGAGGATAGCGGTGAAGTCGTTTACGGACATTTTGCTTATTCCGGCAACTGGGCGATTCACGTCGAACAAGATGCGTTCGGTTTCGTTCAGCTATCGGGCGGCATGAATCCGTTTGACTTCAGCTGGAAACTATCCCATCAACAGCAGTTGACGACACCAACATTCTACATCGGGTATGCGGACGGTTTCGCGGATATGAGTGCTCATGCGCATGCCTTTCAGCGGGACGTCATCATGCCACGTACGACCGATCGTCCAGTCCTTTATAACTCATGGGAAGCGACGTATTTCGATGTGACAGAGTCTGGTCAACGTGAACTCGTTGATCTTGCAGCAGGAATCGGTTGTGAACTGTTCGTCGTCGATGACGGATGGTTCGGCGAACGCCACTCCGATCAAGCGGGACTCGGTGACTGGCATGTCAATCGGGAAAAGTTCCCGAACGGTCTAGAACCTTTGATCTCGTATGTGAAACAACAAGGCTTACAATTCGGTCTGTGGGTCGAACCGGAGATGGTCAACCCAGACTCTGATCTATACCGGGCGCATCCGGACTGGATTTACCATGCACGGGATGCGGTCCGGACGACGTCCCGGAATCAATACGTCTTAAATCTCGGATTACCAGAAGTCGAGCAATTCATTCTCGAGATGATGGATGATCTGCTAACGCGTCACGCGATCGACTACATCAAATGGGACATGAACCGTGCCTTCTCGGAACCAGGTGTTCCAAAAGATCAGACGGATCGCCAACAAGAACTGTGGAAACGTCATGTCGATGCATTGTACCGGATCTTTGATGAATTGCGTCGCTTGCATCCGACGGTCGACTTCGAAGCCTGTGCCGGTGGTGGCGGACGAATCGACCTTGGAATCCTCTCACGGACGGAACAAGTCTGGACGAGTGATAACACCGATCCACTTGATCGCTTACAAATTCAGCATGACTTCTCGTATGCCTACAATGCGAAGATGATGAGCTGCTGGGTGACGGACGGACCAAACTGGTTGAATGGACGCAACGTACCACTTGCGACGCGATTCGTCTCTTCGATGCAAGGCACACTCGGCATCGGTGGCAACTTAAGCGAGTGGTCAACGGATGAACTTGCGGAAGCAAAAGGCTGGATCGAGACATACAAAGCGATTCGTCCGACGATTCAACGCGGCATCCAGTACCGCCTCTCTGCTTTTACACAACAGACGCCAAGCGTCATGCAGTATACATCAGAAGAAGAAACGGTCTTGCTCGCGATCGCGTCACTTCGACAATACGGAACACACCAGTATCACTTCAAGCTCAAAGGACTCGACCCAGCAATGCGTTATCAAGTCGAGGACCGGACGTTAAGCGGCGCTTACTTGATGCAACAAGGCTTGACGTTCTCATACACGACAGACTATGAAGCCCGCTGCTTGCGGATTCAGCCAGTCCACCGTGCGCTCTCACTACTTGAATCAAAGGAGACGATCGTATGACAGACCAGACGTTAGAAGCACAATTTGAACAGCGGTTTGGCTCACCGTCGACGCATCGCTTCTTTGCACCAGGACGGATCAACTTAATCGGTGAACATACGGATTACAATGGCGGTCACGTCTTTCCATGTGCGTTGACGTTCGGTACGCATGCGATCGCACGAAAACGAGACGATCAACGCTTCCGCTTCTACTCACTGAATTTCGAGCAAGACGGCATCATCGAAGTCGCACTCGACGAACTTGCGTATGACGCGACGCACAGTTGGGCGAACTATGCGAAGGGGATGATTACAGTCTTACAGGAAGCCGGGTACCGAATCGATTCAGGATGTGACATCCTGATTCAAGGTGACATCCCGAATGGAGCTGGTCTTTCATCATCGGCTTCGCTTGAACTCGTCATCGGTGTCTTGCTCGATCGATTATACGGATTAGAGATTCCACGTCTTGATCTCGTCCGGTTCGGTCAACAAGTCGAAAACCGTTATATTGGCGTCAACAGTGGTATCATGGATCAGTTTGCGATCGGTATGGGAAAAGCGGGAGCGGGATTGTTGCTCGATTGTGAGACGCTCGATTATACGTATGCCCCACTCGATTTGACGGGGTATACAATCATCATCATGAATACGAACAAACGCCGTGAATTGGCGGATTCGAAATACAATGAACGCCGGGCGGAATGTGAGACAGCACTCGCTTATCTCAATCAATTCACGCCACGGGAAGCACTCGGACAATGGACGACTTCAGAATTTGCAAAAGTCGCATGGGAAGACGAACGTTTGATGCGTCGCGCCCGCCATGCGATTTCAGAGAATGAACGAACGCTTCAGGCACTAGCAGCACTTGAAGCGGGAGAACTGACGACGTTCGGTCAGTTGATGAACGCTTCACACGTCTCGTTACGGGAAGATTATGAAGTGACAGGGATTGAACTCGATACACTCGTCGAAGCGGCTTGGGAACAACCGGGCGTGCTCGGCGCACGGATGACAGGTGCTGGTTTTGGGGGCTGTGCGATTGCGATCGTTGAAGACGAGGCAGTCGACGCCTTCAAACAAGCTGTCGGCGAACATTATGAAGCACGGATCGGTTACTCGGCGACGTTCTATACGGCGACGGTCGGTGACGGAGCACGTGAAATCGAACGGGAGGTCATCTAAATGGCAACGTTAGTCGTAGGTGGAGCTGGTTATATCGGCTCCCATGCCGTCTATCAATTGATTGATGCCGGAAAGGATGTCGTCGTCATCGACCATCTGCAATCCGGACACCGTGAAGCGGTTCATCCGCAAGCGCGTCTATATGAAGGAGACATACGCGATCGTGCTTTTCTCGATCGCGTCTTTACGGAAGAGACGATTGAACAAGTCGTTCATTTCGCTGCTTTTTCACTCGTCGGCGAGTCGATGACGGAACCATTACGTTACTTTGATAACAACGTTTACGGGACACAAGTGTTGCTCGAAGCGATGACTGCTCATGACATCAAACAAATCGTCTTCTCTTCGACGGCAGCGACATACGGTGAACAGGAACAAATGCCGATTCTCGAAACAGCGGAAACACGTCCAACGAATGCCTATGGTGAGACGAAGTTGATGATGGAGAAGATGATGCGATGGTCTGAACAAGCGTATGGCTTACGTTACGTCGCGTTACGTTACTTTAATGTCGCCGGTGCACGGGCAACCGGAGAGATCGGGGAAGACCATACACCAGAAACACATTTGATTCCGCTCGTCCTTGAAGTCGCCAACCGACAACGGGCAGAAATTTCGATTTATGGCGATGATTATCCAACGCCGGATGGCACGTGCATTCGTGATTACATCCATGTTGAAGACTTGATCGATGCCCATATACGAGCACTCGATTATTTAGCGAATGGCAACGATAGTACGGTCTTTAACCTCGGTTCAAGCCAAGGGTTTTCCGTGCGAGAAATCATCGAAGCAGCTCGTCGTGTAACGGGACATCCGATTCCAGAACGAATCATCGAACGTCGTGCAGGGGATCCGAGTATCTTGATCGCCGGATCCGCTAAAGCAAAAGAAGTTCTCGGCTGGACACCACAACGTACCGACATCGAAACAATCATCCGTGATGCTTGGAATTGGCATGCGCACAATCCAGAAGGATACCGGACGAGCGTTCGTTAAAGAGAGACAGAATGAGGAGAGTGACGGCGATGAATGAACTCATCCAACAGTTAGTAGCGCAAGCAATCCAGGAACGCTTGATTGAACCGGAAGATGCGATCTACGCCCGGAACCGGATTCTAGCGCGGGTCGGTAAAGCCGATTTTGAAGAACAGGCAGACGTACCATCTCGCCCAATTCCAGATGTTTTGGATGACATGATCGAAGTGTTGATCGCAAGCGGACAGTTGCCGGCGCGTCTTGAAGACAAAGAGCAGTTCGCAGCAGATGTGATGGATATCTTCGTCGCCCGTCCATCTGACGTGACGGCGGTATTCCGTCGTCTGTACGCTGAATCACCTATTGCTGCGACGGATTATTTTTACCAACTGAGCCAAGCAAGTAACTACATTCAAACGAAACGGATTGCTAAAAATAAACGTTATCAAGCGGAGACAGCTTACGGAACGATCGATGTCACGATCAACTTATCGAAGCCGGAAAAAGATCCGCGTGAAATCGCGGCAGCCCGGACGGAGGCACCGACGACGTCGAACTATCCGACCTGCCTGTTATGCGTTGAAAACGTCGGCTACGCGGGTCGTGCGAATCATCCAGCCCGTGCGAATCACCGAATCGTTCCGCTGACACTGATGGAAGAACCATGGGCACTACAATACTCACCGTATGTCTACTACAACGAACATAGCATCATTTTGTCGCAGGAACATCGTGACATGGTCATCAATCGGGATGCGTTTGCACGTCTGCTCGCCTTCGTCGAGCAATTCCCACATTACTTTGCTGGTTCGAACGCCGACCTGCCGATCGTCGGTGGATCGATCTTGACGCATGATCATTATCAGGGCGGTCGCTATACGTTTGCGATGGACCGGGCAAACGCTTTAACATCCTTTACGTTCCCGGATCAGCCGACAGTCACTGGTGAAACCTTACACTGGCCACTGAGTGTGTTGCGTCTGAAAAGTACAGATGCGTCGGCACTACTCGATGCTGCGACGACCGTCTATGAGACGTGGTTGACGTATACGGATGAGAGTCAAGAGATCCAGTCACACACAGGTGAGACGCGACACAATACGGTGACGCCGATTGCTCGTCAGCGTGATGGACAATTCGAGCTCGATCTCGTCTTACGGAACAACCGGACGTCAGCAGAACATCCGGACGGTATTTTCCATACGCATGCTGATATTCACCATATCAAACGGGAAAATATCGGTTTGATCGAGGTGATGGGACTGGCGGTCTTACCGGCACGTTTGCTCCAAGAGTTGCAACAGGTTGAACGATTCATCACAGGTGAAATCGACGAAGTGGCAGTTGCTCATGCTGACTGGGCAGAGGAACTAAAACAAGCGTATGACGGTCAAGATGTCACGATGTACGTCGAACAAGCAGTCGCCGCGAAATTCGTACGTGGTCTCGAGGACTGTGGCGTCTTTAAGCAGACGGAAGACGGTCAGGCAGCGTTCGGACGATTCATTCAACTCGTGACGCGCCAACCGGTGGAGGAACAACGATGACACGACTACTTGAGAAAGAGTTGATCCGCCATACGTTACGTCAGGAAGGCATCGAAGTGACACTCTGGAACTACGGCGGCATCATCCAAGATATCCGGACGATCGATCGGGATGGTCATTTAGAGAGTGTTGTCCTTGGCCTCGAGACGGTGGAAGATTATCAACAGCACTCGCCTTACTTCGGGGCAATCGTCGGACGCGTCGCTGGTCGAATCGGACAGGCGCGCTTCGAAGTAGCGGGAGACGTCTATCCGCTCGTCGCAAACGACGGTGCGAATCATCTACATGGTGGGATTCACGGATTCGATCAAGCGTGGTTCGATGTCATTGAAGCGACGGATAGATTGTTCCACTTGCGCTTGAACAGTCCAGACGGAGAAGAAGGTTATCCGGGAACGGTCACGCTCGACGTGTATTATCGCCTAGACGATACAACACTGACGCTTGAGATGACGGCTGTAACGGATCAAACGACACCCCTCAATCTGACGAATCATACGTACTTCAACTTATCGGGAAATGCGAAGCGGGATGTGTTGGATCACGTCTTGACGTTACCAAGTGACTACTACTTACCGGTCCAGCCAGATGGCTTGCCGACGGGCGAACAACGGGATGTCTCCGGAACCCCGTTTGATTTCCGTAACGGTCAGTCGATTCGTGACGGGATTACGCTGGAACATCCCGAGACGATTGCTGTCGGAAACGGCTACGATCATCCATTCGTCTTGCGGGCTGACACACTCCGACTTGAAGATCCGGTATCCGGTCGCTTCGTCAACGTGACAACAAATCAGCCAGCAGTCGTGCTCTATACCGGAACGCAACTGCTGACCGATTATACGATTCATGGGGTTTCGGCTCGGCCATCGCTTGGCTTATGCCTTGAAACGCAAGTTCATCCGAATGCAGTCCATGAATCTGATTTTCCATCAATCCTGTTGTCACCCGGTGAGGCGTATCACTGGAAAACAGCTTATCGCTTTGGTGTAATATCTTGATTGATTCGAAGAAGCCCCGCTTTCCGTGTCCGGTTGGATAGGAAATTGGGGCTTTTTGTGTATAGAAGGAGATCGGGAAGAAAAGTGCGAAAGGTGATACTAAATCATAATTTAAGGAGGGATTTCCATGCAGTATGCCGCTACTCCTTGTCTCGTTTTTTCGGGACAAGCCAAGCAGGCGATTGCTTACTACGAAAACATATTTGCGATGACACGTCGCCGTCTCGTAATGGACGAAACAGGAGACACTGTCTATCACGCACAGTTATCAAACGGAGCGTTCGAATTGATGCTCTGGGACGAGAGTGATGCACCGGAGATCTCTCCTTCACTCCATCTGTTGTTGACTTTTACGTCGCTTGAAGAGCTCGAGCAAGTGTATCTGCGATTAACGACAGACGGTCAAATCGTCACACCTCTTGCTGTAGCAGACTTTGGAGGTTGGTATGCGCAAGTCCGCGATCCGTTCGGGATTCTTTTTGCTCTATCTTTCAGCGAAGAGGGACGAGAATCAGAGGCGTTGCTCGAGCGCGAGTAGCGTCCGCTTCATATTCAGACCGCCATGATAGCCGAGAAGATCGCCTTTTTTGCCAATGATCCGGTGACACGGAATCGCGAGCAGTAATCGATTTTTTCCGATTGCCGTGCCAATCGCGCGAGTCGCGTTCGGTCGAAAGAGACGTTCCGCGATATCAGAGTAGGTGGCGGTTTGACCGTACGGTACCGCGCGTAAAGCATTCCAGACTTCAAGCTGGAACGGGGTACCGACAGGCGCAAGCGGAAAGGACAGTGTCGTCGACTGCTGATTCAGATAAGCGAGTAGCTGCTCCGTATACGGAGCAAGCGCGGTGTCAGAAGCAATCCGATCGGCTCGGGGGAAGTGTTTTCGCGACCAGTCGTCGAATAGATCCTCCGGTTCATCCCAAGCGCCGACATAACAGAGACCATCTGCTGTAGCGGCGACCGGAAACGTATGCGTATTCCAGTGCAAACGAGTGAAGTACAGTTCCATGACATGTTTTCCTTTCTACACGAAATGAAGTGACGAATCCAAAAGAGGTGCTTCTGACGCAGAGGCACCTCTTTTAGATTACGCGCGCGAACCGACCTGTTGACGGGGTGGCAGGTGGATCGATTGACCGAATAAGGATTCTATCGATTCCGTCAGGACTTCGCCTCGACTCGGATGAGCCATGACAGGGAAGAGAAGATCCTCCCGTTTCGCTGCCAGTTCCAGTGCTTGTGTAAATTGTCCGACGAGACGATGGGCATCGTCCCCGATCATATGAATACCAAGGATTAGTGATGTTTGCTCGTCAGCGATGACCTTAACGAACCCACTGCCACCTTCAATCGTCGTCGCTCCGTTTGCATTCAGTGGGAACTGTCCGGTTTGGAGCGTGTGTCCGGCTTCACTCGCTTCTTGTTCTGTCATCCCAACCGAAGCAATCGGTGGGAAAGTCCGTAGAACCGTTGGGTAGTAAGGTGTCGTCAGATCGACGTCTTGACCAGACAAGTGAGCTGCCGTCCGTTTCGCTTCGTGAATCGCACGAATGGCGAGCTGGGGACCCGGTGTCACGTCACCAATCGCGTAAATATGCGCTTGATTCGTTCGTCCATATGCGTCAACTGGAATCGTTCCGTCTTCTGCAAGCGTCACACCGATCCGTTCGAGACCGAGTGTCAAACTGTTCGGGATCCGGGAAAGGGACTGGAACAGATAGGCACCCTGATAGGCGACTTCTTCTCCGTTTTTCATGACGGTAACGGTCGCGTCTGATGAAGCCTCGATACGTGTCACGACATCCGATACGAGACGGATTTTTTGTTTTTTGAATGTCCGCTTCAGTTCCTTTTCAAGGCTTGGTTCGAGTGATAAGTGATCCGCGAACAACGTCACCTCTGTCCCAAGAGCATGGAAACAAGCAGCAGCTTCGAGTGCTAACGTGTCGGATCCAATGATCAATAAGCTCTCTGGTCGCTGCTCGAGTTGATAAAGCTGCTCGGCATTCAAACGGCACGATTCCTCGTGCTGGATACTGTGACTGCCGGTCGCAATGATGACGTCCCGGAACCGGTACGTATCGAACTGATGTCCCGACTCGACGCCGATCCGGTCTTCTGACAGGAAGGAGGCTGCACCAGAGATATGCTCAATCTGGTTCGCCTGACAGAGGGCGACCACTCCCTGACGTAATTGCTGCACGACTCGATTCCGGTAAGCATTCATTTTACTGAAATCATGGACAGCAGGGGCCGTGAATCCAAGGTCTTCGAGATGCGGCATGCGTAACATCTCTTCTGCCGTATGCGCGTAGACCTTGGACGGGATACAGCCTCGGTTTAAACACAGTCCACCGAGTTCATCTTGTTCGATCAAGGTGACGTTTCGACCGCCTTGTGCTGCGCGGATCGCTGCCGTGTAACCTGCGGGACCTCCACCGATGATCAGGAGATCCCGTTCTTGTGTAAGTTCGCCAACAACCATGTTAGATCAACTCCAAAAGTAGGGTAGTCGGATGTTCAATCAGTGACACGAAGCGGTTCGTAAAGGCAACAGCCGTTGCCCCGTCCGCGACACGATGATCAAACGACATCGACAAATTCATCATCGAGCGGACGACGATTTGATCGTCTTCATCGACACAGGCTCGTTTTTTCGTCTTATGGAAGGCAATCAGTGCCGTTTCCGGATAATTGATGATCGGTGTTGCTCCCGTACTGCCGAGCGGACCCACATTGCTCATCGTGAATGTACTTGGTTTTAAATCTGCTGCGCGTAAGGCACCGTTTTGAGCACGTTGTTGCAAGGCGACCAATTGTTCATGCAGTTCCGTCAGCGAGAGCTGATCGGCATGACGGATGACAGGAACCATCAACCCGTCCGGTGTCTCTGTTGCCATGCCAAAGTGGAAATCCTGCTCTAATCGAATACATGCATTCGTTTCATCGAGTTTGGCATGGAAGACAGGATACTCTTTTAAGGCAACGATTAAGGCTTTGATGAAGAAGGCGTTGACGTTGATGTTTCGTCCAGCGACTTTCCATTCGGCACGTAAAGCGAGCAAACGTGTCATGTCGACTTCTTCAAAGTGAGTGACATGAGGAATCGTATACAGCGACTGGGTCATCTTTTTCGCGATCTGCTTGCGAATGCCGCGGAACGGGATCGTTTCCGGAGATGTCTCTTGGTACGTGACCTCTTCAATGATTGGTGCAGCTGTCTCTTGTGGAGCAGTAGCAGCCTGGACGAAGCGAAGCACATCGTCCTCCGAGACTCGACCTGACGGATCAGAAGCCGTGACAGTTTCGATATCAATCCCGTGATCACGGGCGATTTTTCGCGTATATGGTGTCGCAAGGACACGTTTTGTTGGAGATGCTTGAACAGGTGGGACTGCGACATCGACAGGTACTGATTCAGATACGCGCGACGCTTCAGGTGCTACAGTGACTGGCATGTCAGAAGCGTTGCTTGCTTCGATATGCAACAATGTCGTACCGACTTGCACCGTCTGACCGACCGGGATGATGATTTCCTTGACGATTCCGGAAACGGGAGCCGGTAGTGCGGCGACCATCTTATCAGTCGCGACCTCAACGACCGGTTGATCCGTCGTGACATGGTCTCCGACTTGGACGAGGTAATGGGCGATCTCACCTTCTGTCATCCCTTCACCGACATCATGTAATTTAACTTCGATCATGGCATTCAGCTCCTTAAAACTCGACCGTACGCTGAATCGTCGCAAGGACACGTTCTGGCGTCGGAATGTAATGGTCTTCGAGGGCGAACAGCGGGACCGGAACATCAAAACCGGTCACGCGGGCAATCGGTGCCCGTAAATAAAGGAACGCCGTATCATTAATCAACGTCACGAGATCATTACCGAGACCACCCATTGCTGCGGCTTCATGGACGATGACGGCACGACCCGTCTTTTGAACGGAAGCAGCAATCGTTTCCCGGTCAAGTGGATAAAGCGTCCGTAAGTCGAGGACTTCGCAAGAAATTCCGCGTTCCTGAGCAGCCGTTGCTGCCTTTTGGGCTACTTGAACCATTGCTCCCCAGGCGATCAACGTTACGTCCGTCCCTTCGCTGACGCAGCGCGCTTTTCCGATTTCAACGGTATACGATTCGCTCGGTACGACTTCCTTGAATGAACGGTAACTGCGCATCGACTCAAGGAACAAAACGGGATCTGGATCTTCAATCGCAGCAATCAATAATCCTTTTGCATCGTATGGTGTCGCTGGACAAACGACCTTAAGACCAGGCATCGATGTAAAGAGTGCTTCTGTACTGTCGGAGTGAATTTCCGGTGCCCGAATACCGGCACCATAAGGCGCACGAATGACCATCGGCACACTGTACCGTCCCATCGTCCGCATCCGAATACGGGAGACGTGAGTCATGATTTGTTCATAGGCAGGGTAGATGAAGCCGAGAAATTGAATCTCGACGATCGGTTTAAAGCCATTGATGGCAAGGCCGATCGACGTACCGACGATGCCAGCTTCACTGAGCGGTGTATCAACAATCCGGTCTTCCCCGAACTCTTCTTGTAAGCCGTCCGTTGCCCGGAAAACGCCACCATTTTTTCCGACATCTTCTCCAAGGACGAGCGTCGTCTCATCCTCTGTCAGTTTCGTTCGTAAGGCATCTGTGACAGCTTGGACGAGTGTCATCTCCGTTTGACGATTGATTGGTGTTGCCATCTCATTTCCCCCTTGCTAGCAGATACGCTTCTTTTTGTTGCTGGACATCAACCGGTAAGGTCGCGTACGTATGGTCGAACAGGTCATTGACGTCTGGCGCCTTGAATTGCTCCATCGCAGTTACTGCCGCTTCAACTTCTGCCTGATGCCGTTCCTGTAGCTGTTGCATCCATGTTTCGTCGAAGTAGCCTTGGTGTTTTAAGAACTGTTCGAGTCGATCAAGTGGATCGACCCGGTCACGTGAACGAGCTTGATCGCGGTATTTCGTTGGATCATCAGCTGTCGTGTGGGCACCAAACCGCCACGTGACGGCTTCGATCAATGTTGGTCCGCCGCCAGAACGGGCACGCGCAACGGCTGCTTGCATCGTGAAATAGACGGCAAATGCATCGTTCCCGTCGATCCGGACGCTCGGCATCCCGTAGGCGATTGCTTTTTGGGCGATCGTTTCGGAATGCATCTGTTTTTCGATCGGAACAGAGATCGCGAATTGATTGTTTTGGTTGAACAGAATGACCGGTGCTTGGAAGACACTGGCGAAGTTCATCCCTTCGTGGAAGTCGCCTTCAGAAGTCGCCCCGTCACCAAAGTAAGCGACCGCGACGTTCGTCGTTCCTTTTCGTTTTTCCGCCCATGCGGCGCCGACGGCATGCGGAATTTGCGTCGAAATCGGCACGGCAGGAGGGAAGATGTGTTTCTCAGATGGCACGCAACCTTCGACACGACCGTTCCAGTAAAGAAGGGTCCGAACCATGTCGGCACCGAACGTCAACGTCGCACCGTGATCTCGGTACGTCGGGAATAACCAGTCCTGATCGGACAACGCCAGTGCACTACCGACTTGCGCTGCTTCTTGTCCTTCGAACGGTGCATAAGTGCCGAGGCGCCCTTGGCGTTGTAAGTTGATCGCTTTTCGGTCAAACGTCCGGATTCGGTGCATCTGTTCATACAGGGTGAGGGCGAGCTCTTTTGTCAAATCGTGTTCTTTTGATGCGTCGATGATACGACCTTCTTCATCGATGATGCGTTGAATCGGAAAATGTTGCTCCATGTCAGCCCCTCCTTCAGTGGTTACGGATATCCCATTTTGGTTTTGTCGTATTCGTAAAGATGTTGTTGTGTTTTGCTCGGATTTGCATCCGTTTTTCACACATTCGGTTCGCGGCTTCAACCGTCGTGATGTTCTCTGCGTGCGACTCCTTGAAGACTTCGAGCACGGCGTCATAGATGTGACGCGTCTTCAGGAGGACCCGTTCGTGATTTGCTCCGTACAGTTCGTCCGCGACTTGGATCAATCCGCCACCATTGACGATATAGTCCGGTGCATACAAGATGCCGCGGTCCATCAAGACGTGAGCGAGCTGTTCATCCGCAAGCTGATTGTTCGCCGAACCGCAGATGGCTTTGCACGGTAAGAGGGCGATGTTTTGAGCGTGAATGACACCACCGTACGCACATGGAACGAAAACATCAGCATCCGTCAGATGAATTTCGTGAGGTGAGACGACGCGAACTGTCCCGGGTGCCATTTCGGCTTGAGTTACGATTGCTGCGAGTGCGGCTTCATTGACGTCTGAAACATAAATCGTCGCACCGGCGAGTAACAGTTGCTCTGCGACCTTGAAGCCTACTTTGCCAAGTCCTTGGATCGCGTAAGTCGCACGACTCAAATCGTCTGAACCGAATAACGTCTCGATCGTCGCCCGAAGTCCATAGACGACACCTTCAGCCGTCGGGATCGATGAATCCCCGCTACCACCAAAGGCTTCTGGAATGCCAACGATGCGTGATGTCTCCCGACTAGCGTGAACGAAATCATCCATCGTCGTGCCCATATCCGTTCCGGTGTAAAAACGTCCACCAAGCGAATCGACAAAGCGACCGAAGGCACGGAAAAGCTCCGGTGATTTATCCGTTGCTGGATTGCCGATGATGACGGCTTTACCACCACCGAAATCAACGTCAGCGGCAGCACATTTATACGTCATGCCGCGCGACAGGCGGAGGACATCGTCAAGTGCTTCATCGACAGAAGCGTAAGGCGCCATACGACATCCACCGAGAGCGGGACCGAGCGTCGTATCGTGAATGGCGATGATCGCTTGTAAGCCTGATACCGGATCGTTGCAAAAGACGACTTGTTCGTGACCCGCGATTTTTTCCATGATCGAGAGCGTTGGATTCGTAGATGGGTTTAACGTGTTCATAGTAGAGTCCTCCTCTATCAAATATAAGTAAGCGCTTTCATTTTGTTGAAACATTATTTTGTAATTTTTCTTGAATTCGGCTTTTTTCCAAAATGAATTGTGTGACTTCCCCTGTACCGATGATCGTGTGTCCATCCCGGATTTCGATGTCGGCGTCAACACGACGTGCCGTGAGGCGTGTTACTGTAGCGGTCACGATTAATCGTGCGCCTTCTGCTGCCATCCCGAGATGCTTCAACGAAACCGCACCCCCGACGCCTTCTTCGTCTGTCTCTAAGTAGGGCAGAATGAGTTGACGTGCTGCCCATTCCATATGGTAGACCATCGAAACGGTGGAGTATGCCGGATGAACCAATTGACCTTCGAACCGTGCAAACATATCTTGCGAGACGACCGCTTGAATCTCTGCTGTATCCCCGACAGCTAAACCTGGTTTCATCGTGATCCCCCTTCACTACAACGAATCCTCATTCAATCAAGTGGTCTTACCAAAAATAGTATAACACTTGTCACACGATATTTTATCAACCCGTTACAAAATGAGCAAATCATTTCAGAAATATTTTCCAAAAAAAGACTCTCGATTATGAAAATCAGCTTTATAAGCCAATTTATTTACTGACAAAGTGCGTTGAAGTGATAAAGTAAGAATCGTTTGGGAGCATTTAACAAAACAAGATTGACAACATTGTGAACGTATCGTACGTTAAACATATAACTAAAAACAAACGACCGTTTAATTATTGTATACATGATGAGGAGGTGCAGGTATGTACGATCAACATCAGGAAACAATGGATGCGCAAATGCGGGAGCAGCTACAGATGGAGCGATTACGTCAAACGATGGCGCACGTCACACGCGTCCCGTTCTATCAAGAACGTCTGCAGACACTGCGGATGACAGCAAATGACTTTCAAACGATCGAGGATTTACGGAAGTTTCCCTTCACACGCAAACAAGATTTACGCGATCATTATCCGTTCGGGCTATTCGCCGTCGAACGGGAACAGGTCACCCGGATTCACGCCTCGTCTGGAACGAGCGGTAAACCGACCGTCGTCGGGTACACGCAAGAAGATTTAGACGACTGGGCAGGTGCCGTGGCGCGCAGCTTAGTCTTAGCCGGTGGTTCGTCAGCTGACTTATTGCACAATGCATACGGCTACGGACTGTTCACAGGGGGACTCGGGCTTCACGCAGGGGCAGAAAAACTAGGCATGACGATCTTGCCGATTTCCGGCGGCAATACGGATCGCCAAATCACGTTGATTGAGGATTTTCGACCGGATGGCATCTGTGGGACACCTTCTTATATCTTACGACTAGCAGAACGCATGATCGAACGAGGCATCGACCCACGAAAGACAAGCATGCGTTACGGCATCTTCGGAGCTGAACCATGGTCGGAAGAGATGCGTCAGACACTCGAACAAATCTTTAATCTACAGGCATTCGATATTTATGGACTCAGTGAAATCATGGGACCAGGTGTCGCGATGGAGTGTCAGGAGCAGGCAGGTCTGCATATCATGGATGACTTATTCATTACGGAAGTCGTCGATCCCGTTACGGGGGAACCGGTACCAGATGGTATGGTCGGGGAACTCGTTTTTACAAGCTTAAAAAAGAAAGCGCTTCCAATAATTCGCTACCGGACGGGTGATTTAGCATCGATCACGCATGAGGCGTGTGCCTGTGGTCGGACGACGACACGAATGTCACGTGTCAAAGGTCGGACGGACGACATGCTGATCATCCGAGGCGTTAATGTCTTCCCATCTGAAATTGAACGCGTCTTACTCCAACAGCCGGACGTGACGCCGCATTATCAAATCCATCTTGTGCGCAAAGCCGGACTCGATGCCGTTGAGCTACATATCGAATTCGAAAACATCTCGGAGCGACAAATGCGTTCGATATGTGACGCCATCAAATCGGAATGTCTCATTTCCATTGATCTCGTCTGTCACCCGCATCAAGGGTTACCACGATCAGAAGGGAAAGCCGTTCGGATCGTTGATCGACGCTCGACATCACTCGTCTGATTCAAAGGAGGAACTAGCATGTATGATGCAACACAACTGTTCGAACCCGTACAACTGACGGAAGAAGAAAAATTAGCACGCTTCAAGGAACGGATTGAGCAAGGTGAAAAGATTGAAGCTGATGACTGGATGCCTGCTTTTTACCGGGATACGCTAATCAAATTGATTTCGATGCACGGTATCAGTGAAATCATGGGTGCGCTTCCGGAAAAAGAATGGGTTCCAAAAGCACCATCGCTTCGCCGGAAGCTTGGCATCATGGCAAAGGTCCAGGATGAGATGGGACACGGGCAACTGTTGCTTCGTGTCGTCGAGGATTTGATGAAGCCATATGGCAAGACACGCGGGGATTTGATGGACGATTTATTCACCGGACGATTGAAGTTCCATAACGTCTTCCACATGCCGACACGGTCATGGGCTGATGCCGGGATGATCGGTTGGCTCGTCGATGGGGCGGCAATCATCACGCAGACGAACATGCTCGGTGCTTCGTACGGACCGTACGCGCGTGCCTTGCAACGAATCTGTGCAGAGGAAGTCTTCCACGCGCAACACGGAGAGTCGATCATCATGGCACTCGCAGAAGGAACACCGGAACAGCGGGCGATGATTCAGGAATCACTGGACGAGTGGTGGGAATCCTTGTTGATGTTCTTTGGACCAGCCTCGAAAGAGACGACCGGGACATCAAAACAGGACGTGACGATCGCCTATAAGATTCGGACGAAAACGAACGAAGAGCTCCGGCAAAACTTCTTTACGAAGTACGTGCCACGGATTCGTTCTCTTGGACTCGTTATTCCGGATCCGACGTTACGTTTTGATGAAGAGACCGGGCAATGGGAATATGCACAACCAGACTGGACGAAATTCAAGACGATCATCCAAGGGGGAGGACCACGTTCGAAGGAGCGACTGGAACTGCGCCGGACATCTTATGAAAATAACGCCTGGGTACGGGATGCACTCGCTGAAACGAAGGCATGAGAGGGGAAAGCACGATGAATGAGACGTTTTATCACGAATTCGAAGTCTTTAGCAAACGGACGCCGAACGCGGCGTTCACCCATCAATTCAGCTTGCTCGCTCCGAATAAGGAGATGGCGCTACTGATGGCACAAGAAAACTTCATGCGCCGGGAACCGGTCGTCGACATCTGGGTCGTCAAACGCGAAGATATCCGTGGTTTGTCACCGGATGAGAAGCAGATGTTGCAACGTCTTGATAATAAGGACTACCGGACGACGAAAGGATACGGCTACTTGAAGAAGAAATGGCGGCATTACGAGCAACAGATGCTCGATGAAAAAGAGGTCATGTCTTGGCAAGGAGGCGACTCCAAATGACGGAACAAGAACGGACGGCACTCGCCTCCTTACTCTATCAACTCGCGGATGATGATTTCCTCTACGCGTACCGCGGTTCGGAATGGCTCGGACTCGCACCGCATATCGAAGAGGATGTCGCTTCGTCTTCGATCGCACAAGATTCGATGGGACACGCAGCGATGTACTACCAACTCCTCGAGGAACTCGGCGAAGGGAATGCTGATGCATTAGCTCATGTCCGACTAGCACATGAACGGAAGAATTCGATTCTCGTCGAACGTGTCAACGGACCTGGCTACTATATGGAGAAACCTGAATATGACTGGGCATTCGCCGTCGTGCGGAACTATTGCTACACGGTCGCGAAAAAGATCCGGATTGATGCCTTGAAATCGAGCAGTTACGAGCCACTCGCTACGGCTGCCGTCAAGATCAACATGGAACTGTACTATCATTTGCTGCACTGGCAAACATGGTTCACTCAGCTTTATCAATCGACGGAGACGGCACGCCAGAAGATGGATGCAGCCCTAGAAAAAGTCCTCTATGACTTCGGTGACATGTTCGATTATGGCGAACACGGTCAAGTAATCGAAGAGATGCGATTGATCGAAGGGCAAGGGATTTTACTCGATCGTTGGTATCAGACGATCACACCGTTACTCGTCGAATTGAACGTGACGCTTCCAGAAATGCAGATGACGCGTAACGGGCGGGACGGCGATCACACGGAAGATTTGAATGACGCGCTTTCAACGCTCGGAGAAGTTTACTTGATCGATCAGACAGCGACGTGGTGAAAGGAGAGGGAAGCATGACGACGACACTCCATCATGCGATCCGAGAAGCCCTGAACGGGGTGAAGGATCCGGAAATTGATAGCGTCAGTATTTTAGATCTTGGCATGGTCGAGACGATGGACGCGGAAGCGACGGAGCATGGTTACCTAGTGCGCGTCACGCTTCTCCCGACGTTTCTCGGTTGCCCGGCGCTTGAAATCATCAAAAAAAATACCGAATCCGCCTTGCAGGTGATTCCGAACGTCGAACAGGTCGACGTCCAGTTTCGGTTTGATCCACCGTGGACATCAGACCGGATCACGGAACAAGGCATGCAAGGATTAAAGGCATTCGGCATTGCCCCCCCACGGTTTGAACAAGGGAAGTGGGAGATTGACTGTCCGTATTGTGGATCGACGTATGTGACGATGGAAAACTTATTCGGACCAACGGCATGTCGGAGTATTCTCTACTGTAAATCGTGTAAAAATCCATTCGAGGCGATGAAACCCGTCTCTACTCTCATGTGAAGGAAGGTAATCAATATGGCAAAATTAATCGCACTTTACAAACATCCGGAAAACAAGGAAGCATTCGATCAGCACTACTTTGAGGTCCATGGTCCATTGACAGCAAAAATTCCAGGACTGCAAGAAATGAACGTCACAAAAATCGTCGGCTCACCAATGGGCGGAGACGGAAAGTATTACTTGATGTGCGAGATGGTCTATGAAAGTCAGGAAGCGATGCAAGCAGGTATGCGTTCGCTCGAAGGAAAAGCATCCGGGAAAGACTTGATGAGCTTTGCAGGGGATCTCGTCACATTGATGATTGGTGAAGATGTCCATGCCGACACAACAGTACGTTAAGACGGAAATGGTCGATCGGATCGGTCGGATTCGACTCGACCGGACGGCACGATACAATGCGCTGAACCGGACGATGGTCCGGGAAATCGTCGAGGCGATGGAGGCGTTTGACCGCGACGATCGGGTGACGGTCATCGTCTTGACGGGAAACGGAAAATCGTTTTCAGCAGGTGCCGATATCGAGGAGATGCTCGAAGCGACACCGATTTCGATGGAACTCCTCGATCCGTTCGCGGACTGGGACCGGATCAGCCGAATCAAAAAGCCAATCATCGCAGGTGTCCACGGCTTCGTCCTTGGCGGCGGTTTCGAACTGGCACTCGCTTGTGATTTAATCTACGCCGATCCGGAGACGCAGTTCGGATTCCCGGAAGTCGGACTCGGCGTCATGCCGGGAGCAGGCGGAACGCAGCGTTTGACGAAATGTATCGGTCGGACGCGGGCGCTCGAGTGGCTCTTCACCGGTGACCGGATGAAGGCAGAGGAAGCGGAACGACTCGGTATCATCAACCGGGTGACGGCTGACGTCGAAGCGACGGTGCTGGCGATGGCAGAGCGGTTATCGAACCAACCGAGTATGGCGTTACGATTGATCAAGGATGCGGCAAACAAAGCTGTCGATTTATCGTTACAGGATGGGATGGAGCACGAACGCCGTAACTTCTATCTCTTGTTCGCGACAGCCGATCAAACAGAAGGCATGCAAGCATTTCTCGAAAAACGATCACCGATTTTCAATCAACAGGAACAGGAGTGAATACAATGTCGACAGTACATGAAAAAACACTTGAAATGAAACGGTCCGTCTATCACTTGCTCATCAACGGCGAACAAGTTGAGGGCGCAACAGGCGAGACGTTCAAAACATATAATCCGGCAACGGGCGAAGTGATTGCGGATGTCGCAAAAGCATCGAAGGAAGACGCCGATCGTGCCGTTCAAGCGGCACGCGATGCGTTTGATCACGGAAAGTGGAAGATGTGGCCGGTCGGACGTCGGGCACAAATCTTGAATAAGATTGCGAGCATCATGCGTTCCCGTTTCAACGAAATCGTCGAACTGGAGATTCTTGATACGGGGAAATCACTGGCTGCGGCGCAAGGGCAAGTCACGCAAGCGATTGAAGACTTCGAGTTCTATGCAGGTGCGATCGTCGGTCACCGCGGTGTCGTCAATAACGTACCGGGACAATTCCATAACTACACTGAAAAGGAAGCGGTCGGTGTCTGTGCGCAAATCATTCCGTGGAACTATCCGTTGATGATGGCAGCTTGGAAAGTCGCACCAGCAATTGCGGTCGGTTGTTCGGTCGTCGTCAAACCAGCGACATTGACACCTTTGACAGCCATCATTCTCGGTGAGATTTGTCTAGAGGCTGGTGTACCAGCAGGTGTCGTCAACGTCATCCCGGGATCTGGACGCGAGATCGGCAACCATCTCGTCGAACATCCTCACGTCGATAAAGTCGCCTTCACGGGCTCGACTCCAGTCGGAAAAGACATCATGGGACGTGCGTCGGAGACGCTAAAACGAGTCACACTTGAACTCGGTGGAAAATCACCGAACATCGTTTTTGAAGATGCAGACGTAACGGCAGCCGTTGATGGTTCGTTGTTCGGGATCTTCTATAACAGCGGTCAATCGTGTGAAGCGCGCTCGCGCCTGTATGTCCACGAGGAGATCTACGAAGCATTCATGGAACAGTTCGTCGCGAAGACAAAACAACTCGTCCTCGGTAACCCATTCGATAAAGGAACACACGTTGGAGCGATCATTGACCAACAACAAGTCGATGTCATCGATGGATATGTCCAGTCGGCGAAAGCGGACGGGGCAACGATCGTCACAGGCGGTCACGCTTCAGCACCAGAAGGATACGAAAAAGGATTCTGGTACGCACCGACGATCATCACCAACGTCACGCACGAGATGAAAGCGGTCAATGAAGAAATCTTCGGACCGGTCGTCGTCGTCATGCCGTTCAAAGATGAAAAAGAAGCGATTCGTTTAGCAAACGATACGTCGTTCGGACTCGGCTCAGCCGTTTGGACGAAAGACGGCGCGAAAGCGACACGTGTCGCCAATCAAATCAAAGCCGGGATCGTCATGGTCAACTGTCCGTTCTCTGCCTTCCCGGGTACACCGTTTGGTGGCTATAAACAATCGGGCTTCGGTCGTGAACTCTGTATCGAAACACTTGATCTGTACACAGAAACGAAGAGTATCTTGTCGTATTACGGCAGTCGTCCACTCAATCCGTTCGGACTATAAGCAAGAGGGAAGGCTGGAGTTCCGTCGGGAAGTCCAGCCTTTTTTAACAGCACAGGGGATAAGGGGGAAATTAGATGGTAGAACAAATCGTCGTCGTCGGATCCGGCGTCATGGGACGTGGCATTGCGTATGTTGCCGCACACCGCGGATTTCAGGTGACACTCGTTGATATCAAAGAAGCGTATGTTGAAAGTGCGTATCAAGAACTCGAACGTATCGCAGAGAAAGGCATCACGCGAGGCAAGATGTCCGCGAACGAGGTCGAGGGACTATTCGATCGGCTGAGTCTGTCGACGGATTTGGCAACGGCAGCGAAACAAGCGGATCTCATCATTGAAGCGGTACCGGAACAACTGAGCATCAAACAGCAAGTCTTTGAAACGTTAGAAGCACATGCACGACCGGACTGTTATTTTGCGACGAACACGTCGACGATGAGTCCGACGGAAATCGCCTCCTTTACGAACCGGGCGGACCGAGTCATGGCGATGCATTTCTTCAATCCGGTCCATCTGATGCCGCTGATCGAGCTCGTTCGTGGTCTTGAAACGTCGGATGAGACGGTCGCAGCTCTTGAACAGGTAGCGCGTCAGATGCAGAAGGAAACGGTCGTCATCCGTGAGTTTCCGGGGTTCGTGACTTCGCGGATCAGTGCGCTCGTCGGAAACGAAGCGTTCTACATGTTACAAGAAGGACTCGGAACACCAGAAGAGATCGATAAAGCGATCAAACTCGGCTTAAACTATCCGATGGGACCATTCGAACTCGGGGACTTGGTCGGACTCGATACTCGACTCCATAACTTAAAGTATCTGCATGAGAAGCTCGGCGAAAAATACCGTCCGGCACCACTACTCGAACAGTATGTCAAAGCGGGTCGACTCGGTCGTAAAACAGGTCGTGGCGTCTATGACTATACGAATCGTGAGGTGACATCATGAGACGTGTCGCTATCATCGATGCCGTTCGGACACCGATCGGTCGCTATAACGGCGCGTTGCGTCAGGTTCGTCCAGATGACTTAGGAGCACGTGTCATCGAAGCATTGCTTGAACGTAATCCACAAGTCGATCCGAAGACGATCGAGGAAGTCATTTTCGGCAATGCGAATCAGGCGGGAGAAGACAATCGTAACGTCGCCCGGATGTCTGGACTACTAGCTGGTCTACCGGTCGAAGTCACCGGTACGACGATCAATCGCTTATGTGGATCAGGACTCGATGCTGTCATCGCGGCAGCGCGGGGAATTGCCTTAGGTGAAGGCGATATCTATATCGCTGGTGGAACGGAAAGCATGACGCGTGCACCATTCGTTCTCGCGAAGCCGGATCAAGCCAACCCACGTGGCAATCAGACGATGTACGATACGACGATTGGTTGGCGTTTCGTCAATGATCGTTTAGCAGATCAATACGGAACGGATTCGATGCCGGAAACAGCTGAGAACGTCGCCCGTCAGTACGGCATCTCGCGCGAAGCACAGGATGACTTTGCGTTTGAGAGCCAGCAACGCGCAAAACAAGCGATCGAGGCAAATCGCTTTACTGAGGAACTAGTTGCGGTCACGCAGACGGACCGGAAAGGTAACGTCAGCGTCTTCGACCGCGATGAACATCCCCGTCCTGAGACGACGCGTGAGAAACTGTCGACGCTTCGTCCGTTATTCCCGAACGGTACCGTGACAGCGGGAAATGCATCTGGCGTCAACGACGGTGCGTCGGCGCTGTTATTGATGAGTGAAGAAAAAGCGAAGGCACTCGGTTTGACACCTCTCGGGTATTATCGAGCGAGTGCGACAGCAGGGGTCGAACCTGCCATCATGGGCATTGGACCGATCGACGCGACAAAAAAAGTCCTCCGGCGGGCAGGGTTGACGGTCGAACAGCTCGATCAGATCGAGTTAAACGAAGCCTTTGCGGCTCAAAGTCTTGCTTGTATCGAAGTACTTGGTCTACCGACAGAAAAAGTCAACGTCAATGGCGGAGCGATCGCCTTCGGTCATCCACTCGGTGCAAGTGGTGCTCGGATTTTGACGACATTATTGCATGAGATGCGCCGGACGAACCGGACGTATGGTCTTGCGACGATGTGTGTCGGAGTCGGACAAGGGATTGCCCTCGTCGTCGATCGGGAGGGACTCATATGATTCACTTAGAACGAGAAGGCTATATCGCGATCGTCCGGATTGATCGCCCGGAACGCTTAAACTGTCTCGATTACCCGACGCTTGTCGCCTTGCAGGAACAAGTCGATGCGTTGTCGGTCGACTCGGAAGCGCGGGTCGTCCTGTTCACCGGAACCGGTAAAGCTTTCAGTGCAGGCGCCGATTTAAAAGAACGCGTGCAGTTTAATGAAGAAGAAGTCCGACGTAATGTCCTTGCGATTCGCAACGTCTTCACGTCGATCGCACAATTACCCCAACCGACAATCGCTGCCGTCAATGGGCACGCGCTCGGTGGTGGCTTTGAATGGATCCTTGCCTGTGATTTCCGCTTTCTCGTCGAGGATGCCCTCGTCGGGTTGACGGAGACTAGCTTCGGAATCATTCCTGGGGCTGGCGGAACACAACGCTTGCCGCGATTGATTGGGGAGACACGGGCGAAGGAATTGATCTTCACAGCGAAAAAAATCGATGCGATGACGGCAGAACGTTACGGACTCGCGACCGCTGTCGTCGCCCGGGAAGCGTTGATGACGACGTGTCTTGAGTTTGCCCATCAAATGTTACAAAACGGTCCCATCGCCTTGCGTCAAGCGAAGCGAGCGATTGATCAAGGGCGGGATGTCTCGCTCGAACGAGGACTACAGCTCGAAACGGAAGCCTATGAAGTCGTCATCCCGACCGCAGATCGTCAGGAAGCGCTACAAGCCTTCGCTGAAAAACGGGCACCACGCTTTGAAGGAAGATGAGGATGGTCGACGTTTGAAATAACCCGTATACTAACGATACACACTATGAACGACTGAAGAGAGAGTGAATACCATGAGTGCGAACACCCAATCAATGATTTTTACGATTTACGGCGATTATATCCGGCATTACGGCAATCACATCTGGGTCGGGAGTTTAATTCGACTCGTCAAAGAGTTCGGACATAACGAACAAGCCGTTCGGGTCGCGGTATCCCGAGTGGTTAAACAAGGCTGGCTCGTCTCTGAGAAGCAAGGAAGTAAAAGTTTCTATTCGTTGACGCCACGTGGAGTGAAGCGAATGGAGGAAGCCGCGCGCCGGATCTATAAATCAACACCGCACGACTGGGACGGGAAGTGGCGGACGCTGATGTACACGATTCCCGAGGATAAGCGACAAATTCGCGACGAGCTTCGTAAAGAACTGACGTGGAGTGGGTTTGGCAACTTATCGAACGGGGTCTGGATTTCACCGAACCCGCTTGAAAAAGAGGCGGAACGATTGATTGAAGCATACGAAATCGAAGAGTATGTCGATTTCTTTGTCGGTGAATACCATGGTCCAAAACAGGACCAATCCCTCGTCGAGCGTGCGTTTCCGCTAGAGGAATTGCAGGAACGTTACGAGACGTTCATCACGGATTATAGCCGGCAATACATCGTCCATCAGAGTCAGCTCCAACTCGGAGAAATGACGGATGAACAGTGTTTCGTCGAACGGACGATGCTCGTGCATGAGTACCGGAAGTTCCTTTTCACGGATCCGGGATTACCGCAGGAACTGTTACCAGATGCTTGGAGCGGACACCATGCGGCGCTCTTGTTCGAACAGTATTACCGATTGCTCGCACAGCCAGCGAGTCGGTTCTTCGAATCAATCTTTGAAGAGACGCACGATGTGTCACAACGCAGTGCTTCGTACGACGCAGCGGAACACCCGCTGTTTGCGGAGCGATAAGAACAATACATGAAAGAGCGGGACGGATCAGTTGATCCGCCCCGCATTCGTGTCATTCAGATGTATTCTGTTCAGCTGATTCTGCGAGGATGTTTCGGAAGGCATATCCTTTATCGACGTAAGAATCAATCGACTCCTGAATCATCGCGAGATCTGCTTCTGTTAGTTCACGCACGACTTTACCGGGTGAGCCGATGATCAGCGAACGGGGTGGGAAAACTTTTCCCGACGGAATCAACGTATTCGCCCCGATGATGCATTCTTCACCGATGTCTGCGTGATCAAGAACGGTTGCACCCATTCCGACGATCGAACGACGTCCGATTTTGCAACCGTGTAAAATCGCGTTATGTCCGACCGTCACTTCATCTTCAATGACGACGGGTGCCCCTTCATAGAGATGAATCGTCGCGTTGTCCTGGATACTGCATCGTTTCCCAATCGTAATCGGTCCTTCGTCACCGCGTAAGACAGCGTTGAACCAGACGGTAGACTCGGAACCGATCGTCACGTCTCCGATCAGATAAGCACCAGGAGCGATGAATACATCGGAGGCGACGTTCGGATGAATCGATTGATACGGAATTTTCATAACAGAATGACCTCGTTTCTATAATAAGATGAATTACTATTCATTCCATATCAGTATAGCATGTGCGTGAAGGCGAGAACGGAGGGAAGACATGTTTCCGATTTGTGAGATCTTTAAAATTCGGTATCCTTTGATCCAAGGAGGAATGGGTAACATTAGTCATGCGGCACTCACGGCAGCGGTGTCGAATGCCGGAGGACTCGGAACGCTCGGGTGCGGGACATTGTCGGTCGATGAAGTGGCGTCGCGGATCCACGAGACACGAATGCTGACGGATCAACCATTTGCCTTGAATATCGCGATTCGGGTGTCTCCCTATACGGAAGCACTGATTGATCTCGCGATTGCAGAAAAGGTCCCGGTCGTCTCCTTGTCGGCCGGAAACCCGGCTCCGTACATAGAGCGACTTCAAGCTGCCGGCATCAAAACTATCGCCGTCGTCGCCTCGGTCAAACAGGCGTTAAAGGCAGAACAGGCAGGTGCTGATGTACTCGTAGCGGAGGGAGTTGAAGCGGCAGGCATCAATTCGCCGCTCGAGTTAACGACGCTGACCTTGATTCCGCAGCTCGTCGACCGGGTCAACCTTCCCGTCCTTGCAGCGGGTGGAATCGGTGACGGTCGTGGACTGGCAGCTGTTCTGTTACTTGGTGCGGCTGGCGCCCAACTCGGAACACGGTTGATCGCGACGGAAGAGGCGAAGGTTCATTCGGCATACAAGGCGCACTTAATGGAGGCGACCGATACCGATACACGCATCATCGGACGTTCCGTCGGATTCGTCCGACGTGTCCTTGATGGTCCTTACGTCGAACGACTCACAGCAGAGACACCTGCTGCTTTTCTCGATCAGACGAATGAGTCGTATCATATCAGAGGTGCTCTTGAGGGCGATGAGGAGAAAGGGTATGTCAACGCTGGACTGGTTGCGGGATTGATTCATGACGTGCCGACTGTTGCGGAGTTGTTTACGCGCATGATGACGGAAGCAGAGGAACAGCTGAAACAAACGACGACTCGTTTTACGACATGAGCATATAGTGAGGACCGTGATTCCACTTGTGGACAGCGGGTTTTTTCATGTTTTTTTGAAAATGGGACATTTGTCCTTTTCAAGTAGGGCACGAGTAAGGTCTACTCTAGTGTAGAGATTAAAGGAGGAGATGACGTGCAAGGAGTCGTGTTTGCTTTGATGAGCGGTCTGTTCATCGCCCTGCAAGGCATATTCAATGCGCGCCTTGCGACAGGCGTCGGACCGTGGTTGTCCGTATTGATCGTCCACTTTGTGGGTTTGATGGGTTGTTTAGTCATTTACAGTTTCGTACGAGACCGGAAAATCGGTGGCTTCCGTCAGTTACCGTGGATTTATGCGAGCGGTGGTTTGATTGGCGTGCTAGTCGTCGTAACGGAACTCACAGCAATCCAAAAACTCGGGATGACATGGGCGATGTGTCTATTACTCGTCGCACAGATTCTATGTGCCTTTCTGATTGATTTAAAAGGATGGTTCGGTGTCTTAAAAAAACAAGGAAATCGTGGTCAGTGGGTTGGTGTGGGTCTCATGCTTGCGGGAGTTGCGATTTTCTCACTTGTCTAAAGGGGGGAATGAACATGGAAACCGTCATTCAACAGTATGGACTGGATACGATTTTGACGGAAGAGACGCGCGCTTGGTTGCGTCAAGAAACCTTCCAAAAAGGAGAACTCCTCTGTACGACAGGGGCATCGATTGACCGGATGTACTTCATCGTCGCAGGCAAGGTCAAGATTTCTGCTGCCTCGTCAGAAGGGAAACAACGGATTCTGCGATTCAAGACACCTCTGACGGTGATTGGTGACGCCGAATTCATCAATGAACGGGAAGTGTTGAATACGGTCGAAGCGGTGACCGACGTCGAGGTGTTGAGCGTGCCATATGCGATTTTACGCGAGCACAATACGACGAACGTCTTTCTGCAATTCCTATTACGGACGATCACAGCAAAATGGTATGCCGACTCGAAATCAGCATCGCACCATGTGTTGTATACCGTCGAGGAGCGATTTGCGGGATATTTGTTGTCGATCGCTTCTGAAGCCAGTGACAGTTTATTTTATCAGGAGATGCGGACGTCGAACTTACATGACGTCGCTGACTGGCTTGGAACGAGTTATCGTCATCTCAACCGTATCATCACGAAATTATGTGAAGAAGAGATTCTCGTTCGACGACGCGGGAAAATCATCATCGTCGATCTGGAGCGGATTCGCGAGAAGGCGAACGGTAACAGCTATGAGTAAGGAGGAACGAACATGGTAATGGGCATCGTGTGTGCCGTGTTGGCAGGGATGTTGATCAGTTTACAGACGGTACTGAATGCTCGGATGAGTGACGCGTTCGGTGCATGGGCGACAACGACGCTGGTCTTCTTCGTCGGTTTCGTCGGAGCAAGTGTCACCTATGTCCTGTTTCGTGGTGGAACGATTGGGCAAATCCAAAACGTATCGCCGCTCTATTGGTTCGCGGACTCGTCGGTGTTGGTGTCGTCTTTTGTGTCATGCGTGGAATTCAGTTGCTTGGTCCATCCGTCGCGATTTCTGTCGTTCTGATTTCGCAGTTAAGCTTTGCTCTCGCTGTCGATACGTTCGGTTGGTTCGGTTTACCACAAATTGATTTATCGTTCGGTCCAGCTCATCGGTCTCGCCGTCATGGTATGCGGGATCTTTGTCTTGAAGCGGTATCAAGTCGTAGCACCAGAAGAGAAGGCGAAGGATCAGGTAGAACGTGTTTCATAATAATCGAATGCAGAATGAGGACAGTGGAATTTCAATCCACTGTCTTTTTTGACTAGTCTTCTACTTGAATAATACGTTTTCTGAAATAGAGTGAGAAAACAAGGATAAGAAGACCACTGTACAACATGATCGTCGTGATCGAAACGTGAAACGACAGTAAAAAACGAGAGGAGCGCGTAAGATAATGGAACGAGACCGTTTGACGCTGCGTTGACGACACTCATGACACGTCCCATCGTCTGTTCCGCACACTGAGACTGGATGAACGTAATGAAGCGAATATTGATGATCGAAGAAAGGACACCAAGTGATAAAAGGATGATCAGGTACAACAACATCTGCTGGGCTTGGCTAAGCAGGAAGAGAAGCAGACCTAAGGCACCAATCAATCGGACCGATGAGGTAAGCTTAATTTCTTTCATCTGCGCAAAACCACTCCAGAGCGCCCTCCGAGCATTCCCATTTGATAAGCCCTTGCATATAACTTAAATCCATCGCACTTCCCTGAAGCACATCATGAACGAGTAGTGGAATTCCGAGTAAGAGTGGTCCAAAGAAAAAGAAATTGACACAGATGATAAGAAAAAGTGTCTGCTTGAAGTTGCTGGAAAGTGAAAGACGTAATGCAGCCTTCTTTTAGTTCGAAGAGCGCTGAATGCTGGAAGCGATCGCTTGATCTTAGATTCACGAATACATACGTGAAAAGAAGTGTCAGACAGAGTGTCCCGAAAATCACAAGAAAGACGTACGAGTAAGAGGAATAGCTGAGGATGACTCACCAAGAATCGACCTGAAAAAAAGGGCGATTTGATTAGATGTCTGAATCAGTGAATTGGGCTTTAGTGGAGCTGTTCTTTCGGAACGAGTGTAGGCAGTAAGGAAGCATTCGCCGGCGAAAAAAATGCATCCACACTACCAAACAGCAAGGCGAATCCTAAAATCGTCAGCAACGTAAGCTGATCGGCATGAAGTAAAACGAGAAGACAAAGAATGAAACTGATCCGTAGACCGCTCGAGATACGCATGATCGTTGAACGTTTATAGCGATCGGATAAGACGCCACGAAATAACATGAGAAAAATACGGGGGTAACAAGGTAGCCATGAGGACGAATCAAGATAGGATGCTTGGTTTTAACGTATGGTATGACATACCATTGTTCAACAAACAGATACATCGATAACGAAAGGGCAGAGCACATACCGGACCCCCATAAAAATAAAAAGGATCGATTTTTAAACAGCGAGTGTTGCATATCCATTTCAACAGGTAGCATGGGGGCACCATCCGATTTAAACCTCGTCATTCTCAAACAGTTGGTTCATCCATTTGCTAAAGCAGTCGTCATGATGTAAAAGTGCTTTTTGATCTTTTTCGTCAGGTGGAGACTGTGTGAACTCGTCTAATAAAGCACGATATTTTGTAGCAAACCGTTGAAAGTCGGCTTCAGACATCGTTAGTTCCTTTTGAAGCGATAAGCTCATCCAGTCCTCGACGTTCGAAGATACGGGAGCAAAAGCAGCTGTCGGAGCCGTAAGGACGCGTGTGCTTTGCCCGGTCGAGTACCTCAAGATACGACTGCCGAGTCGCCTCTTTTGTCTCGACGAAGTTCAGAAGGTGATCAGCAGGAATGTATCCTCGGGC
Source organism: Exiguobacterium acetylicum DSM 20416 (assembly GCF_000702605.1). Lineage (NCBI taxonomy): Bacteria > Bacillati > Bacillota > Bacilli > Caryophanales > Exiguobacterium > Exiguobacterium acetylicum. Next base: position 3,158,140 of record NZ_JNIR01000001.1, read on the forward strand.
AATCGCTTGGTAATATTTCAACAAGTTGCCACCCTGTTCTTCTGTCCGGACGAGGCGAATTAAGTCATGCTTTTCAAGTTCCCGTACATGATAAAGGACCTTCGCGCGGGATAACGTCAGCAAGTGGGCTAACTGATGCACCGTATGCGGTTTTCGACGAGAAACATAAGAATTTTTGTTCGTAATGGATCACTGATCACCTTCAATTGTTCATAGCTGCTCAGTATATGAATCGCTTTTTGTTCCATCCAATCATCTCCTTTTTAACTGGTTAAATTTTTGTTAACCGTAAAACAAAAGGCTTCATTTGTAAACGATTACAAATTTATGCAAAAGGGTGACGCAAAGGACAAAGCAGTTGGTTACATACAAAAAACTGACTCCAATGACATCTCGTTCATCCTCCACTTTCTAGTAGAAAGTAGGGGAAGAACGAGATGTAATCAGACTCAGTTGTGTATGTAACCAACTGCTTTGACCTTGCGTCACCCTTGCATAAATTTGTAATCGTTTACAAATGAAGCTTTTGTTTTACGGTTAACAAAAATTAACCAGTAAAAAGGAGATGATTGGATGGAACAAAAAGCGATTCATATACTGAGCAGCTATGAACAATTGAAGGTGATCAGTGATCCATTACGAACAAAAATTCTTATGTTTCTCGTCGAAAAACGCATACGGTGCATCAGTTAGCCCACTTGCTGACGTTATCCCGCGCGAAGGTCCTTTATCATGTACGGGAACTTGAAAAGCATGACTTAATTCGCCTCGTCCGGACAGAAGAACAGGGTGGCAACTTGTTGAAATATTACCAAGCGATTGCCCGAGGATACATTCCTGCTGATCACCTTCTGAACTTCGTCGAGACAAAAGAGGCGACTCGGCAGTCGTATCTTGAGGTACTCGACCGGGCAAAGACACGCGTCTTACGGCTCCGACAGCTGCTTTTGCTCCCGTATCTTCGAACGTCGAGGACTGGATGAGCTTATCGCTTCAAAAGGAACTAACGATGTCTGAAGCCGACTTTCAACGGTTTGCTACAAAATATCGTGCTTTATTAGACGAGTTCACACAGTCTCCACCTGACGAAAAAGATCAAAAAGCACTTTTACATCATGACGACTGCTTTAGCAATGAATGAAACCACTGTTTGAGAATGAACGAGGTTTAAATCGGAGTGCCCCATGCTACCTGTTGAAATGGATATGCAACACTCGCTGTTTAAAAATCGATCTTTTTATTTTTATGGGGTCCGGTATGTGCTCTGCCTTTCGTTATCGATGTATCTGTTTGTTGAACAATGGTATAGTCATCCATACGTTAAACCAAGCTCCTATCTTGGATTCGTCCTTCATGGCTACCTTGTTACCCCGTATTTTTCTCATGTTATTCGGTGGCGTCTTATCCGATCGCTATAAACGTTCAACGATCATGCGTATCTCGAGCGGTCTACGATCAGTTTCATTCTTTGTTTCTCGTTTTACTTCATGCCGATCAGCTTACGTTGCTGACGATTTTAGGATTCGCCTTGCTGTTTGGTAGTGTGGATGCATTTTTTTCGCCGGCGAATGCTTCCTTACTGCCTACACTCGTTCCGAAAGAACAGCTCACTAAAGCCAATTCACTGATTCAGACATCTAATCAAATCGCCCTTTTTTCAGGTCCGATTCTTGGTGGAGTCATCCTCAGCTATTCCTCTTACTCGTAACGTCTTTCTTGTGATTTTCGGGACCTCTGTCTGACACTTCTTTTCACGTATGGTATTCGTGAATCTAAAGATCAAGCGATCGCTTCAGCATTCAGCGCTCTTCGAACTAAAAGAAGGGCTGCATTACGTCTTTCACTTTCAGCAACTCAAGCAGACACTTTTTCTTATCACTGTGTCAATTTCTTTTTCTTTGGACCACTCTTACTCGGAATTCCACTACTCGTTCATGATGTGCTTCAGGGAAGTGCGATGGATTTAAGTTTATATGCAAGGGGCTTATCAAATGGGAATGCTCGGAGGGCGCTCTGGAGTTGGTTTTGCGCAGATGAAAGAAATTAAGCTTACCTCATCGGTCCGATTGATTGGTGCTTAGGTCTGCTTCTCTTCCTGCTTAGCCAAGCCAGCAGATGTTGTTTACCTGATCATCCTTTTTATCACTTGGTGTCCTTTTCTTCGATCATCAATATTCGCTTCATTACGTTCATGCCAGTCTCAGTGTGCGGAACAGACGATGGGACGTGTCATCGAGTGTCGTCAAACGCAGCGTCAAACGGTCTCGTTCCATTATCTTACGCGCTCCTCTCGTTTTTACTGTCGTTTCACGTTTCGATCACGACGATCATGTTGTACAGTGGTCTTCTTATCCTTGTTTTCTCACTCTATTTCAGAAAACGTATTATTCAAGTAGAAGACTAGTCAAAAAAGACAGTGGATTGAAATTCCACTGTCCTCATTCTGCATTCGATTATTATGAAACACGTTCTACCTGATCCTTCGCCTTCTCTTCTGGTGCTACGACTTGATACCGCTTCAAGACAAAGATCCCGCATACCATGACGGCGAGACCGATGAGCTGACCGAACGATAAATCAATTTGTGGTAAACCGAACCAACCGAACGTATCGACAGCGAGAGCAAAGCTTAACTGCGAAATCAGAACGACAGAAATCGCGACGGATGGACCAAGCAACTGAATTCCACGCATGACACAAAAGACGCACCAACACCGACGAGTCCGCCGAACAATAGAGCGGCGATACGTTTTGGATTTGCCCAATCGTTCCACCACGAAACAGGACATAGGTGACACTTGCTCCGACGAAACCGACGAAGAAGACCAGCGTCCGTTGTCGCCCATGCACCGAACGCGTCACTCATCCGAGCATTCAGTACCGTCTGTAAACTGATCAACATCCCTGCCAACACGGCACACACGATGCCATTACCATGTTCGTTCCTCCTTACTCATAGCTGTTACCGTTCGCCTTCTCGCGAATCCGCTCCAGATCGACGATGATGATTTTCGCGTCGTCGAACGAGAATCTCTTCTTCACATAATTCGTGATGATACGGTTGAGATGACGATAACTCGTTCCAAGCCAGTCAGCGACGTCATGTAAGTTCGACGTCCGCATCTCCTGATAAAATAAACTGTCACTGGCTTCAGAAGCGATCGACAACAAATATCCGCAATCGCTCCTCGACGGTATACAACACATGGTGCGATGCTGATTTCGAGTCGGCATACCATTTTGCTGTGATCGTCCGTAATAGGATTGCAGAAGACGTTCGTCGTATTGTGGCTCGCGTAAAATCGCATATGGCACGCTCAACACTCGACGTCGGTCACCGCTTCGACCGTATTCAACACTTCCCGTTCATTGATGAATTCGGCGTCACCAATCACCGTCAGAGGTGTCTTGAATCGCAGAATCCGTTGTTTCCCTTCTGACGAGGCAGCAGAAATCTTGACCTTGCCTGCGACGATGAAGTACATCCGGTCAATCGATGCCCCTGTCGTACAGAGGAGTTCTCCTTTTTGGAAGGTTTCTTGACGCAACCAAGCGCGCGTCTCTTCCGTCAAAATCGTATCCAGTCCATACTGTTGAATGACGGTTTCCATGTTCATCCCCCCTTTAGACAAGTGAGAAAATCGCAACTCCCGCAAGCATGAGACCCACACCAACCCACTGACCACGATTTCCTTGTTTTTTTAAGACACCGAACCATCCTTTTAAATCAATCAGAAAGGCACATAGAATCTGTGCGACGAGTAATAGACACATCGCCCATGTCATCCCGAGTTTTTGGATTGCTGTGAGTTCCGTTACGACGACTAGCACGCCAATCAAACCACCGCTCGCATAAATCCACGGTAACTGACGGAAGCCACCGATTTTCCGGTCTCGTACGAAACTGTAAATGACTAAACAACCCATCAAACCCACAAAGTGGACGATCAATACGGACAACCACGGTCCGACGCCTGTCGCAAGGCGCGCATTGAATATGCCTTGCAGGGCGATGAACAGACCGCTCATCAAAGCAAACACGACTCCTTGCACGTCATCTCCTCCTTTAATCTCTACACTAGAGTAGACCTTACTCGTGCCCTACTTGAAAAGGACAAATGTCCCATTTTCAAAAAAACATGAAAAACCCGCTGTCCACAAGTGGAATCACGGGTCCCTCACTATATGCTCATGTCGTAAAACGAGTCGTCGTTTGTTTCAGCTGTTCCTCTGCTTCCGTCATCATGCGCGTAAACAACTCCGCAACAGTCGGCACGTCATGAATCAATCCCGCAACCAGTCCAGCGTTGACATACCCTTTCTCCTCATCGCCCTCAAGAGCACCTCTGATATGATACGACTCATTCGTCTGATCGAGAAAAGCAGCAGGTGTCTCTGCTGTGAGTCGTTCGACGTAAGGACCATCAAGGACACGTCGGACGAATCCGACGGAACGTCCGATGATGCGTGTATCGGTATCGGTCGCCTCCATTAAGTGCGCCTTGTATGCCGAATGAACCTTCGCCTCTTCCGTCGCGATCAACCGTGTTCCGAGTTGGGCGCCAGCCGCACCAAGTAACAGAACAGCTGCCAGTCCACGACCGTCACCGATTCCACCCGCTGCAAGGACGGGAAGGTTGACCCGGTCGACGAGCTGCGGAATCAAGGTCAGCGTCGTTAACTCGAGCGGCGAATTGATGC
>NZ_JNIR01000002.1 GCF_000702605.1 Exiguobacterium acetylicum DSM 20416
ACCATGATGTTATTGACGCGTTTTGTTTCTTTAATACCGAGTGAAAGCAAGAGCGTGATGATCATCAGAATCAAGAACGCCGGTAAGTTGAAGAACGTCTCGCTTCCTGGTACAGCACCTGGAGCAGCTGTCAAAGCTGTTGGCAAATGTAATCCAAAGCCCGCTAAAAGTGACTGGAAGTACCCTGACCAACCGGTTGCAACGGCACTCGAAGCAAGTCCGTATTCCAAAATGAGACACCAGCCGATGATCCAGGCAATGACTTCGCCAATCGTAGCATATGTATACGTATATACACTACCTGAGACAGGAATCATCGACGAAAATTCGGCATAACAGAGGGCTGCTAATGCACAGACAACGGCAGAAATAATGAATGAGATCGGTAAAGCAGGTCCTGCGTAAAGAGCGCCCGTTCCTGTCAGAACGAAAATTCCGGTTCCGATGATGGCACCGATTCCAAGTAAAATAAGATCAAACCCTGATAAATGTCGTGCCAGTTTTGAATGTTGTTTATGTCCATCATGACACTGACATCTTTCTTGCGAAGCAAACTCATGTTTCATCCTCCGAACTTTTCTATTTTTTCTGAATAATTCAAATCATTGAGTGATTGACTTTCTAATCATAACAAACGATGTCAGTCGATAAGTCTTTTTTTTGTATTTTTTTCACAAAGTGGTCAAACCACTTTTGTAAATGCAATAACGCTTTGATGCATAAACGTAAAAACCTTTCCTTCAGAACAAAGGAAAGGTTTTTTATCATTACATTATGGGCGATCGTTTTGGATGATCGAGGTTAGGACTTTATGATCGTCTGGATCGATCGGGTAATCATCTTGTTGTGCTAAATCATTTTCTGGTAATGCACCTTTTGGTGTACCATGTGTTGTCTCATCTGTTGAAGATGAACGAGCTGAACGCGGTGTACGGTCTGGTGTGACATCATCAGCTGCTTGTGAAGCTGCACCTTTTGCTGCATCTTTTAAGTTCGGTGATGATGAAGTTGATGCTGACTTACTTGGAGGTTCGATGTGTCGACTTCCGTATTTTCTGCTTTCTTCTGTAGACGATCGAGGTAACGCGATGCATTATCACGTCCCCAAGACCAAAGGCAAGACCGAAAGCAAGTGCAAGTGCCCCTAGGATCAAGATGAAGGCCGAGTTAACGATCGTATCAGCAACACCAAGTTGATCAAGTGCCATGAAGACAGCAAGCGCAAGAATCGCATACTTCGCAACGCTTGAGAGGACTTTCAGTTCAGAGTTGCCGAACAGGCTGTCCATCGTACGTTTGACGAGGTTGCTGACGATGATCCGATTGCGAGAATGATAAATCGCTGTTAAGACGCTCGGTAAGAACGCAAGGACGGCACGACCGAGGTCGACCATGAAGTCAAGACCAATCAAGTTGAAGGCTTCGACGACGAAGAGAACGACGATGACGATCTCAACGAGTGCACCAACGATGGAAGCTGGTGATGTAGAAGCTTGGTTTGCATCCCACGTACCGATTTTCAAGTGACGTGTCAGGTTGTTGAACCAAGACGTGATAAGAGATCCGTAACGAATTTCTTGATGAAACGTCCGACATAAAGACCGACAAGAATCAGAACGATACCGACGATGATGTTTGGAATCATACCGAGGACATCGTTCAACATGTTGATCGCTGGTCCTGTGATTCCTTTAATATTCAATTGATCAAGTGCTGAAATCGTGATTGGAATCAGAATCAAGATGAAGACGACTGTGTTCCGAGAATCGACGAAAGTGATTTCGCATCTTTTTGATCCGTTGACCCAAGGTTGAAGCGAGCTGCGAATTTATCTGTTCCAACAGCATGAAGGAAATTCGTCACGATATCGCGGACGATTTTCGCTACGAGGAAGCCGACGAAGAAGATGGCTGCCGCCGCAATCAAGCGTGGAATAAATCCAAGGAATGACGATAACAATTGGCTGAACGGCTGGAGAGACACTCTCAATGTTCAACGCATCGAGGACACCCGGTAGGAACAGAAGTAAAACGAGATAGAAGACAATTTCTCCCGCGATTTTCGGGTAAGACGATAAGTCCGTCTGACCTTGAAGCATCTTGTTCGAACGTACTTTATCGTTCGCCATCAGCTTCGTTCCTGCCTTTGACATGATCATACGGAGAACGACCGCGATGACGTACGCCAAGAGAAGGATAAGTGCTGCTTTCAAGATGTTCGGGATTGCCGCGAGTAATGTACTCATCGTATCTGCGAGTGGTCCAGCAATGATGTTCAGATCAAGGATGTTGAAGACAAGATGAGAACAAACACCATGAGAACCCAAAAGACGACGGTCCCGATGATTTTTTCAGGTGTCCACTTCTTCTTCTTTGGTGGTGTACTTCTTTTTGAGGTGCCACTTGTTGACGACCCCAGACTTCTCTAACGCTTTTTGAATTCCGTTTCGCAATCAGCTTGGCAATGAGCCAGCCAATCAAAAAGACGATGATCGCTCCAAGCAAGTTGCCGAGTGATCCGAGAATGCCGTTTAAGTTCAACGACGTTCCATTCCAAATGTTATTCATCCTGCCACACTCCTTCACCTAAATAAATTTATATATTTCTGACACTTCTTTAATTTCCCCAGGTAAAGGATTTATTAAACCCGTGTTCGTACCAGAATGTGGCGTTTCTTGTTTTCAATACAAAAAACTGGATGGCATATGCTGCCACCCAGTCCGTCGTATCATGATGTTTGTTGGTTCAAAACCGTGCGCATCGCTGCATATCCACCGTCAATATTAATGACATCCTTGAATCCGAGTGACTGTAATACACTAACCGCCATCCGGGAACGAACGCCAGATGCACAGTGAACAGCAAGCGGTCGATCCGTTGGCAGTTCATCCTGACGCGCTACTAATTTTCCTAAGAGAATGCGTTGTGCTTGATCGTAATGTTGACTGTCCCACTCTGTTTTATTCCGGACGTCGAGGACGTAGACTTCTTCTCGCTCTGCAGCTGCTAGCGCTTCTTCTGCTGCCCAGTCCTCATAACGTTCCGTTAACATCGATCCTGGTACCGCCTGATGATCTGCCCAGTGGGGTGACGCGATCGAGTCCAATCGATTGGAGATCTCGTTGAATGGTTTTGCGTTGCTCTGGCGTCGACAGAATCGCGATATCATGGTTCAAAATCGAGTAACCAACCAGCCCAAGTGACGAACTTATCATCATAAGGAATATTGATAGTTCCTGGAATATGTCTATCCGGAACGACTGACATCTCGCGTATCGACGATCTGCATCGAAGACGTCCACGCTGTTGGATCCTCGTTCGTCACGAGTTCTGGAATTTTAGTCGTCAAGGCGATGCCTTCTTTATTCACGCGTTTCATCATCGCGAATAGTTCGGTGGTTCTGGTTGATCCGTCGTCAATTCTTTGATGAACGCAGTCTCATCCTCGGCTTGCAATGCCCAGTTCGTAGCTTTTTCATATCCGACGTCGATGTCGGAACTGCTCCGAGTGCTTTCCCACAAGCACTACCGGACCATGTCCTGGCCAAACTTGGACAAATCAGGTAACGCCTTGAAACGTTTTAACGACGCAAACATTTGCTTTGCCCAACGGCTGTCGTTCTTTAATACCAGCTGCTTCTTCTAGTAAATCGGGACGTCCGATGTCTCCGACGAAGACGAAATCGCCTGTGAAGATGCCCATCGGTACTTGTTGATTCGGGTCGAATAATAAGAAAGAGATATGTTCTGGCGTATGCCCCGGGGTATGCATGATTCAAGCGTCACATTTCCTACTTTGAACGGTCACCGTCTTTACAAGGACATAGTGAATATCCGAGACGAATTGATATTTCCAGTTGTCGTCTCTTCATCTGACAGATAAGCCGTCGTGTCGTACGTTTGGCAAACTCTTGTGTGCCCGAGACGAAGTCCGCGTGAATATGCGTTTCCGCCGTAGCGGTGATCCGGAGCCCTTCTTTTTCTGCGACCTCTAGATACGGTGTAATATTCCGGGCAGGATCGATGACGATCGCTTCTCCTGTCATTTGCACCCGACCATGTATGACGCCTGCGCTAATTTTTCATCATAGAAATATCGTAACAACATTGTGCATACCCCTCTAGTGTATTAAACGATTGTTCCTTCGTAGCTCATCATACCGCCGCTGACATTCGTCACGTCGAATCTGCTTGTTCGAGATACATCGCTGCATTCATGCTGCGACCACCAGATAGGCAGATGATATGGACCGGACGTGACGCGTCGAGTTCATCTGTCCGTTCTGTCAATTCGGATAACGGAACGTTTTTAGCTTCAGCGATATGTCCGCTTTCATACTCATCGGTTTCACGAACATCAATAATTGGATGGCACTTTCGGTTAACACCTGCTGTAATTGTTCTGTCGTCATCTGTTTCATCAAGATTCCTCCTAGTAGATGCCTCTCGGCTGTTAAGTTGTTGAATTCAAATATACCCCCCTACCGTATATATAAGTTCAAGAAAATGCACACAAAAAAGCAGCATCGTCTAAAAGACGACACGCACTAACTTAACGACTTCCTTTCAGAGAATTGATGTTGTACAGATCCGCATAAAACCATCTGCCTCGAGTAATTCTTTCATGTGTGCCCTGCTCGATGACACGCCTTGATTCATGACGAGAATCAAATCGGCATCCTTGATTGTCGAGAGACGATGGGCAATGACGAAACTTGTCGTCCTTCATCAGCGACGCATCGCTTGCTGGATGAAGCTTCCGTCCGTGTATCCACACTAGAGGTCGCTTCATCGAGAATTCATGATCGGCGGATCGGCAAGACGGCCCGCCGCATCGTCAACACTGTTTCTGACCTTGCGAGATGTTCGAGGCTTCCTCGTTCAAGACCGTATCATACCGTCCGGCAACGTCCGGATGAAGTGATCAGCGTGCGCCGTTTTGGCTGCCGCGATGATTTCCTCCTCGGTCGCCCCACTTTTACCATAAGCAAGGTTATCTCGGATCGTACCGTTGAAGAGCCACGTATTCTTGTAAGACCATACCCGAAGTCGTCCGTAAGTCTTCGCGTGACATCTCGCGGGTTCGATACCGTCAATCCGGATCGTTCCCCCGTTCAACTCATAAAAGCGCATCAATAGATTGATCATCCGTCGTCTTACCGGCACCCGTCGGACCAACGATTGCGACCGTTTGTCCCGGTGCGACATCGATGTTCATATCCTCGATCAAGAGGTCGGTTCGTAACCAAAATCAAACGTGTTCGAACGCAACCGCTCCTTCAGCCCGCGTGAGACGATGTGTCGTCACTTCCTTGATCTCTTCTTCTTCGTCCAATAATTCGAAGACACGTTCTGCTGCCTGCGACGGTCGATTGGACGATGTTCGCGATGTTCGCGTCTGAGTGATCGGTTGCGTGAACTGGCGTGTATAGGTGATGAATGCTTGGATATCCCCGATCGAGATCGCCGTTGCGTGACAAGAATCCCACGACGATACTGATCAGAACGTAACTGATATTCCCGATGAACATCATCATCGGCATGATGATCCCGGAGATGAACCTGCGCTTTACGCCTGCTTCATACAATTCTTCGTTGACGGCATCAAATTGCTCGACCGCTTTGCGTTCATGTCCGAATGCCTTGACGACCGAGTGTCCGGTATACATTTCTTCGACGTGTCCGTTCATTGTCCAAGCGTCCGTTGTTGGTCGGCAAAGTATTTTTTGGATCGTTTCAAAATCGGACGAATCGCAAAATTGAAACGGGTAACGAAACGAGTGAAATCAGTGTTAACAATGGACCTGATCGTCAACATCATGATCAAAATCCGACGATTGTCACGATCGAGGTGATGAACGATGTCACACTTTGTTGTAACGTACTGCCGATCGTATCGATATCGTTCGTCACGCGGCTGAGTGTCTCCCCGTTCGGCACGACCATCGTAGTATTTTAACGGCAGGCGTTCGAGTTTATGATTGACGTCCTCGCGTAAATCATAGACGTTTTTTGAGCGATACCCGACATCAAATACTGTTGCAAGTAATTAACAGACTACTGTGATATACAGTCCAGCGAGCCAGAGCAGGATCTGTCCGATTTTCGTGAAATCGATCGCCGCTCCCGGACACTTGGAACTTCGCATATGCCCCTTCAAACAATTCGTGATTGCCGTCCCCCCATGATTTCGGACCGGCAATCATGAAGACCGTACTGAGGATGGCTGCAAGGAAAACCCAACGAGTGCCGTCCGACGCGGACGCAGATACCGAAGCAAAGACGGAACGTGCTTTGAAATCCTTTGGTTTTTCTCCGAGCAATCATCATATTTCGCCACCGGGACACAGGCGGAGGACCGCGGCAGGTCGTTTTTTCTCACTCATGCGATTTCCTCTCTGATAGTTGTGACTTCACGATTTCCTGATAGACGGCATTGTCAGCAAACATTATCGTGTGTCCCGATTCCGGCGACTTTCCTTCATCCAGGACGATGATTGATCGGCATCAATGACCGTGCTGACACGCTGAGCAACGATCAAGACGGTCGCTTCGCGCGTTTCTTCTCGTAAGGCTTTTTCGAAGTGCGGCATCAGTTTTAAAGTCGAGCGCTGAAAAACTATCATCAAAAGACATATAGATCCGGTCGACGAACGAGGGCCGCGGCAATCGACAACCGTTGTTTTGTCCACCAGAGACGTTCGATCCACCTTGTTCGATCCGCGCGTCGTAACCGTCCGCATCCGTTCAATGAAATCGGTCGCTTGTGCGATTTGTGCCGCATGTGCGACTTCTTCGTCTGTCGCATCCTCTTTCCCGAGCGAATGTTTTCGGCGATCGTACCTGTGAACAGTAACGCCTTTTGGGGAACGAAGCCGATTTTCGACGCAATTCCTCTTGCGGTACATCCTGGCTATCGACGCCATTGACGCGGATACTACCTTCCGTCACGTCATAAAACGAGGAATCAAATAACGAGCGTTGATTTACCGGAACCCGTTTCCCCCGATCACAGCTGTTACTTCACCTGGTGTGCCGCAAAGCTGATATCGGATAAGACGGGTGTCTCAGCTCCTGGGTAACGGAACGTGACACAATCAAAGATGAGCGTTCCTTTTTCACGATCGGCGGTTTGTTGCCCTCATCAATCATCGTCGGAGTCATCTCGAGGACTTCATTAATCCGTTTCGCCGAGACGGCTGCCGCGGAATCATAACGAACATGACCGACGCCATGACGAGAGCGAACATGATTTGCATGACGTACTGGATGAACGCCATCAAGTCCCCAATCTGCATACCACCATTGTCGTGATTCCCCGAACCAAATGACCCGACCGTCAAGTTGCGAAATGGCATCGAGCATGATTGTGGAAAGGGGGCCGTTGTTTGGGAAGGTCAAAAACGATCGACCGTCCTGAACCTCGTCCTGGGAAAACCTGACCGGATTTTCATGTACCGTGCTTTAACGGGAACGCGATGAACAGGTCGATTAACGAAAGCGAACGCGGATTTAACAGAAGTCTCGATCAAGGTCAATAAAATCATGGCGTTCTTGATGCCGGTCATGATGCTCGTCATGACTTGACGGTCGTCGGTGTCATTTGGTTCGGGGGAATTCGGATCGACAATGGTGGTATGCAGATTGGGGACTTGATGGCGTTCATCCAGTACGTCATGCAAATCATGTTCGCTCTCGTCATGGCGTCGGTCATGTTCGTTATGATTCCGCGGGCAGCCGTCTCGGCGAAACGGATTAATGAAGTCCTCGAGATGACTCCGACGATGATTGATGAGGGCACACAAACCGCCGATCGTGAAAAAGGAACGCTCATCTTTGATTGTGTCACGTTCCGTTACCCAGGAGCTGAGACACCCGTCTTATCCGATATCAGCTTTGCGGCACGACCAGGTGAAGTAACAGCTGTGATCGGGGGAACGGGTTCCGGTAAATCACGCTCGTTAATTTGATTCCTCGTTTTTATGACGTGACGGAAGGTAGTATCCGCGTCAATGGCGTCGATAGCCAGGATGTACCGCAAGAGGAATTGCGGTCGAAAATCGGCTTCGTTCCCAAAAGGCGTTACTGTTCACAGGTACGATCGCCGAAAACATTCGCTTCGGGAAAGAGGATGCGACAGACGAAGAAGTCGCACATGCGGCACAAATCGCACAAGCGACCGATTTCATTGAACGGATGCCGGACGGTTACGACGCGCGGATCGAACAAGGTGGATCGAACGTCTCTGGTGGACAAAACAACGGTTGTCGATTGCGCGGGCCCTCGGTTCGTCGACCGGATCTATATGTCTTTGATGATAGTTTTTCAGCGCTCGACTTTAAAACTGATGCCGCACTTCGAAAAGCCTTACGAGAAGAAACGCGCGAAGCGACCGTCTTGATCGTTGCTCAGCGTGTCAGCACGGTCATTGATGCCGATCAAATCATCGTCCTGGATGAAGGGAAGTCGCCGGAATCGGGACACACGATGAATTGTTTGCTGACAATGCCGTCTATCAGGAAATCGTGAAGTCACAACTATCAGAGGAGGAAATCGCATGAGTGAGAAAAACGACCTGCCGGCGGTCCTCCGCCTGGTGGTCCGGTGCGGAAATATGATGATGCTCGGAGAAAAACCAAAGGATTTCAAAGCAACGTTCGTCGTTTGCTTCGGTATCTGCGTCCGCGTCGGACGGCACTCGTTGGTGTTTTCCTTGCAGCCATCCTCAGTACGGTCTCATGATTGCCGGTCCGAAAATCATGGGGACGGCAATCACGGAATTGTTTGAAGGGCATATGCCGAAGTTCCAAGGTGTGCCGGGAGCGGCGATCGATTTCACGAAAATCGGACAGATCCTGCTCTGGCTCGCTGGACTGTATATCATCAGTAGTCTGTTTAATTACTTGCAACAGTATTTGATGTCGGGTATACGCTCAAAAACGGTCTATGATTTACGCGAGGACGTCAATCATAAACTCCGAACGCCTGCCGTTAAAATACTACGATGGTCGTCCGAACGGGGAGACACTCAGCCGCGTGACGAACGATATCGATACGATCGGCAGTACGTTACAACAAAGTGTGACATCGTTCATCACTCGATCGTGACAATCGTCGGGATTTTGATCATGATGTTGACGATCAGTCCATTGTTAACACTGATTTCACTCGTTTCGTTACCCGTTTCAATTTTTGCGAATTCGTCGATTTTGAAACGATCCCAAAAATACTTTGCCGACCAACAACGGACGCTTGGACAATTGAACGGACACGTCGAAGAAATGTATACCGGACACTCGGTCGTCAAGGCATTCGGACATGAACGCAAAGCGGTCGAGCAATTTTGATGCGTCAACGAAGAATTGTATGAAGCAGGGCGTAAAGCGCAGTTCATCTCCGGGATCATCATGCCGATGATGATGTTCATCGGGAATATCAGTTTACGTTCTGATCAGTATCGTCGGTGGGATTCTTGTCACGCAACGGGCGATCTCGATCGGGGATATCCAAGCATTCATCACCTATACACGCCAGTTCACGCAACCGATCACTCAGACGGCGAACATCGCGAACATCGTCCAATCGACGTCGCAGCAGCAGAACGTGTCTTCGAATTATTGGACGAAGAAGAAGAGATCAAGGAAGTGACGACACATCGTCTCACGCGGGCTGAAGGAGCGGTTGCGTTCGAACACGTTGATTTTGGTTACGGAACCGACCTCTTGATCGAGGATATGAACATCGATGTCGCACCGGGACAAACGGTCGCAATCGTTGGTCCGACGGGTGCCGGTAAGACGACGATGATCAATCTATTGAGCGCTTTTATGAGTTGAACGGGGGAACGATCCGGATTGACGGTATCGATACCCGCGAGATGTCACGCGAAGACTTCGGGACGACGTTCGGTATGGTCTTAGCAAGATACGTGGCTCTTCAACGGTACGATCCGAGATAACCTTGCTTATGGTAAAAGTGGGGCGACCGAGGAGGAAATCATCGCGGCAGCCAAAACGGCGCACGCTGATCACTTCATCCGGACGTTGCCGGACGGGTATGATACGGTCTTGAACGAGGAAGCCTCGAACATCTCGCAAGGTCAGAAACAGTTGTTGACGATTGCGCGGGCCGTTCTTGCCGATCCGCCGATCATGATTCTCGATGAAGCGACCTCTAGTGTGGATACACGGACGGAAGTCTTCATCCAGCAAGCGATGCGTCGCTTGATGGAAGGACGGACAAGTTTCGTCATTGCCCATCGTCTCTCGACAATCAAGGATGCCGATTTGATTCTCGTCATGAATCAAGGGCGTGTCATCGAGCAGGGCACACATGAAGAATTACTCGAGGCAGATGGTTTTTATGCGGATCTGTACAACAGTCAATTCTCTGAAAAGGAAGTCGTTTAAGTTAGTGCAGTGTCGTCTTTTAGACGATGCTGCTTTTTTTGTGTGCATTTTTCTTGAACTTATATACGGTAGGGGGTATATTGAATTCAACAACTTAACAGCCGAGAGGCATCTACTAGGAGGAATCTTGATGAAACAGATGACGACAGAACAATTACAGCAGGTGTTAACCGAAAGTGCCATCCAATTGATTGATGTTCGTGAAACCGATGAGTATGAAAGCGGACATATCGCTGAAGCTAAAAACGTTCCGTTATCCGAATTGACAGAACGGACAGATGAACTCGACGCGTCACGTCCGGTCCATATCATCTGCCTATCTGGTGGTCGCAGCATGAATGCAGCGATGTATCTCGAACAAGCAGGATTCGACGTGACGAATGTCAGCGGCGGTATGATGAGCTACGAAGGAACAATCGTTTAATACACTAGAGGGGGTATGCACAATGTTGTTACGATATTTCTATGATGAAAAATTAGCGCAGCCGTCATACATGGTCGGGTGTCAAATGACAGGAGAAGCGATCGTCATCGATCCTGCCCGGAATATTACACCGTATCTAGAGGTCGCAGAAAAAGAAGGGCTCCGGATCACCGCTACGGCGGAAACGCATATTCACGCGGACTTCGTCTCGGGCACACAAGAGTTTGCCAAACGTTACGACACGACGGCTTATCTGTCAGATGAAGGAGACGACAACTGGAAATATCAATTCGTCTCGGATATTCACTATGTCCTTGTTAAAGACGGTGACCGGTTCAAAGTAGGAAATGTGACGCTTGAAGTCATGCATACCCCGGGGCATACGCCAGAACATATCTCTTTCTTATTATTCGACCGGAATCAACAAGTACCGATGGGCATCTTCACAGGCGATTTCGTCTTCGTCGGAGACATCGGACGTCCCGATTTACTAGAAGAAGCAGCTGGTATTAAAGGAACGACAGCCGTTGGGGCAAAGCAAATGTTTGCGTCGTTAAAACGTTTCAAGGCGTTACCTGATTTTGTCCAAGTTTGGCCAGGACATGGTGCCGGTAGTGCTTGTGGGAAAGCACTCGGAGCAGTTCCGACATCGACGGTCGGATATGAAAAAGCTACGAACTGGGCATTGCAAGCCGAGGATGAGACTGCGTTCATCAAAGAATTGACGACGGATCAACCAGAACCACCGAACTATTTCGCGATGATGAAACGCGTGAATAAAGAAGGCATCGCCTTGACGACTAAAATTCCAGAACTCGTGACGAACGAGGATCCAACAGCGTGGACGTCTTCGATGCAGATCGTCGATACGCGAGATGGTCAGTCGTTCCGGGATAGACATATTCCAGGAACTATCAATATTCCTTATGATGATAAGTTCGTCACTTGGGCTGGTTGGTTACTCGATTTTGACCATGATATCGCGATTCTGTCGACGCCAGAGCAACGCAAAACCATTCAACGAGATCTCCAATCGATTGGACTCGATCGCGTCACCCACTGGGCAGATCATCAGGCGGTACCAGGATCGATGTTAACGGAACGTTATGAGGACTGGGCAGCAGAAGAAGCGCTAGCAGCTGCAGAGCGAGAAGAAGTCTACGTCCTCGACGTCCGGAATAAAACAGAGTGGGACAGTCAACATTACGATCAAGCACAACGCATTCTCTTAGGAAAATTAGTAGCGCGTCAGGATGAACTGCCAACGGATCGACCGCTTGCTGTTCACTGTGCATCTGGCGTTCGTTCCCGGATGGCGGTTAGTGTATTACAGTCACTCGGATTCAAGGATGTCATTAATATTGACGGTGGATATGCAGCGATGCGCACGGTTTTGAACCAACAAACATCATGATACGACGGACTGGGTGGCAGCATATGCCATCCAGTTTTTTGTATTGAAAACAAGAAACGCCACATTCTGGTACGAACACGGGTTTAATAAATCCTTTACCTGGGGAAATTAAAGAAGTGTCAGAAATATATAAATTTATTTAGGTGAAGGAGTGTGGCAGGATGAATAACATTTGGAATGGAACGTCGTTGAACTTAAACGGCATTCTCGGATCACTCGGCAACTTGCTTGGAGCGATCATCGTCTTTTTGATTGGCTGGCTCATTGCCAAGCTGATTGCGAACGGAATTCAAAAAGCGTTAGAGAAGTCTGGGGTCGTCAACAAGTTGGCACCTCAAAAAGAAGGTACACCACCAAAGAAGAAGAAGTGGACACCTGAAAAAATCATCGGGACCGTCGTCTTTTGGGTTCTCATGGTGTTTGTTCTCATCTTGGTCTTCAACATCCTTGATCTGAACATCATTGCTGGACCACTCGCAGATACGATGAGTACATTACTCGCGGCAATCCCGAACATCTTGAAAGCAGCACTTATCCTTCTCTTGGCGTACGTCATCGCGGTCGTTCTCCGTATGATCATTGTCAAAGCAGGAACGAAGCTGATGGCGAACGATAAAGTACGTTCGAACAAGATGCTTCAAGGTCAGACGGACTTATCGTCTTACCCGAAAATCGCGGGAGAAATTGTCTTCTATCTCGTTTTACTTCTGTTCCTACCGGGTGTCCTCGATGCGTTGAACATTGAGAGTGTCTCTCAGCCGTTCAGCCAATTGTTATCGTCATTCCTTGGATTTATTCCACGCTTGATTGCGGCGGCAGCCATCTTCTTCGTCGGCTTCCTCGTAGCGAAAATCGTCCGCGATATCGTGACGAATTTCCTTCATGCTGTTGGAACAGATAAATTCGCAGCTCGCTTCAACCTTGGGTCAACGGATCAAAAAGATGCGAAATCACTTTCGTCGATTCTCGGAACAGTCGTCTTCATCTTGATTCTGATTCCAATCACGATTTCAGCACTTGATCAATTGAATATTAAAGGAATCACAGGACCAGCGATCAACATGTTGAACGATGTCCTCGGTATGATTCCAAACATCATCGTCGGTATCGTTCTGATTCTTGTCGGTCTTTATGTCGGACGTTTCATCAAGAAATTCGTTACGGATCTCTTATCACGTCTTGGTTTCAACAACCTGACACGTCACTTGAAAATCGGTACGTGGGATGCAAACCAAGCTTCTACATCACCAGCTTCCATCGTTGGTGCACTCGTTGAGATCGTCATCGTCGTTCTCTTCGTCGTCGAAGCCTTCAACTTGATTGGTCTTGACTTCATGGTCGACCTCGGTCGTGCCGTCCTTGCGTTCTTACCGAGCGTCTTAACAGCGATTATCATTCTCGCAATCGGGATCATCGTCAGCAACCTCGTCAAACGTACGATGGACAGCCTGTTCGGCAACTCTGAACTGAAAGTCCTCTCAAGCGTTGCGAAGTATGCGATTCTTGCGCTTGCTGTCTTCATGGCACTTGATCAACTTGGTGTTGCTGATACGATCGTTAACTCGGCCTTCATCTTGATCCTAGGGGCACTTGCACTTGCTTT
>NZ_JNIR01000003.1 GCF_000702605.1 Exiguobacterium acetylicum DSM 20416
ACATGGTAGCGATGCTTTCCATCGTTTCAACCTTTTGCTTCAATGATTCCGCATTGAGCGTCTGGACGTAGTCACCCGTCGTGAATGGGATCGCGTCCTGGATATACTTCATCGAATTCTCGATGTATTGGATCCGATTGACTTTGTTAACGGTCGATGCATCCATCATTTCTTCGAACACTTTGTCGGCATGCGGCTTCGTATTCGGGATCATGCCCATGTAATAGATGTAGGCACCGAGACACGCGACGATGACGAGCGCGATGCTCGTGAAATACAATTTGTTGTTTTTCAAATAAACCCCTCACAATTCCAAAATATACTTTAATTATATCAAAATATAGTGAAAAATTGTCACATATAGACTTTTTTCATTTCAGAGAGGAGCACCAATATGTTGAACGAACGCTATCAACACGGTGATTGGCTCTAAGGAACGTCTTTAAGCGGGTGGAGTCGGGTCGGTGAGGCTCGGGAACACAAAAATACGGATTTTTTATTTCATCTGCTGTAATTACTCCTGATCTCAGTGGGTAGGGCAAGGGACGTCCCTTTCGGAACCACCTATTCTTCCTTTTCAAGATCATGACCGCATCGTTCACATTCGAAGCTCAGCGGATTATGATGGATGATTTTGATGCTATTCTTGCTGCAACAGTTCATCGTAGTCCGCGCCTCACATCTTTCGAAAGTTGTTGGCGCCTGCTTCACTAATGAAGTCCTGTTCTGATAGATGAAAATAGGCATCGCGTCGGTGAAGCGATGCGAATCGGATCTTATTTGCGTGTCCCTCTCGCAGTTCTCGTTGGAACTGTGTCCAGTTCTTCTTATCTGCCGTAAGACCGAGTTCCTCATTCATTCCGTCCATTTGACCACGGATGGCGTTGCTTTGTGCCTGACTATACCAATAACGAATATTACGATCCTTCGCATCCAAACACTCACGTTCGTTAACGGCGTTCAGGTGATTCGCTCGATCGATTTCATTTTTGACGACGGGATAACCAGCAATCCCGGCTCCGGCGATAGCGCTGGTTACACCGCGATTCCGGTTGAAATAGGACTCAGGTTTTCTTTTTTCCTCTTTTGACGCCAATCGCTCGAATATTTTCCGATTTACCCATGCGAATCGCCCTTTCTTTGATTTCGCTCTCAGTTGCATCGATATACGTTCCCATGGCCACTCACCCGACTCGATGTAACTGAGCGGAAATATGAAAAGTTGTTTTAGTTATACTAATAAGTTTACATAACTTTATTATTCAAAACTTCACATACCTTGTACTAGGGGTCTTACCAACAAAACGCGGAAAACATACGCTAAGAGAATTTTGGGAGGAAAAAAGCCGATTTTCCCTACCTAAGGAATCATCGGCCTTTAGTATTATTGAATAAGAGGGCGTAGTGAATATAAACTTGCTACTTTCTTCATATCAAATGTGTATTCGCCAAGAAAATTAATATGTTCCCATCCCAATGGAGAAATATGTTTTAGCAGGTCTTCTCGTAAACTTATATTTGTACACAGCTGCCCTATCTTTTTCAATCCCTAGTCGTACGAGGGAACATCCGCAAGCAGGACAGATTAATGTTTGCATATTTTTCCCTCCTAGAATGATGAATTTTTTTATTCAATACCTCCATGATTTATGGATTTTAACTGTATTTTTGTACTGTTTTTCCGTCTTTAAAGCCTTCAATCGTAGCATCGAATAAATACTCCGGTACCATGGCATATACGGATCGGCTCCTTAGTACAGAAATACCGGGTATTTTTGTAGGTTTTACCACCTTTGCATACTTCGCGTAGTTAGCGGTCAGAGATATAAGAAATCAGGTATAAAAGAGGGAAACCTGTCCTGAGCTGGCCCTGGGTTTCATCTTTCAGACCTGTGGCTCCTTCTGGTATCGTGGTTACTTGCGACTAAATATCACAGCATGACCCATTGGCAGGTCTAGATTCCTCGTAACGCGTCCCCATTAGGCGACCCAGTTCAAAGGCATCTTCTACAGATAACACTTTTCCCCCTGGATGTTGGTCAAGCCAGTCTTCGGCTGCATTCGGTGAGCTGAAGAAATGGACTTCGTTGCAGAATGCCGTACGAATCGAGGACATATCATCTGGCGTCACGATTGAGACAACGGCAGTGGAAGGTTCCACGCTTACAATGTGGTCCGGTTCCACATTCAACCGTATAGGTTCTCCGGTGCTGTGACAGGGTGACTCGATGTTGACCGAACGACCGATGAGTGCTGGAAATATAAGTGTGTCAAGGGCGCACCAGGCATATAGTTGCTTCCCATCAACCGTAAAGTGGTGAGGGGTAGGGATAAGGGTAAGACCTAAACCAACGACACGGCCTTGTTCGTCGATTTCCACGCTTGGCAGAGACTGGAGAACTTTCTTCACCTCTTCAACAGGTTTTCCGGTCGTTGTCGCCATATCTTCAATGGTGACAGACTCCCCCCCTGCTAGCATTTGTAACAACGGGCGAAACAGCCACTTCATGGATTCTCCTCCCTCTCCCTTGTTCGACTGTTGGTCAAGTCGGGTTACGATTTCCTGAATTTCAGTTTTCATGTCTTTTTCCTCCTTTGTTATTTTTTGTTCCTATTATTATTTTCGATATTACTTTTCATTACCTAAAAACTCCATTTGTTGGACTAATTGACCGATAAAAGCATCCTTTTCATAGCTTGTCTGATTTTTGAAACTTCATGGGCTCTACCCTATGATAAAAATTTTTTCAATTCGTTTCCAAAAGAGAGAGCTTGTTCCAAAGTCATAATTTCCCCTTGCAATTTTGGATGTTCTTCTTTCCACTTGTTTGCATGCTCAACTGAGCTAAAATAGTGAATTTGTTTACATGTTCCTCCGGCCCATGGAGCCTCAGAATCAAACGGCACTGTCCAGATTACTGTTGAATCAGGAGTTGTTTTTGCTAATTTTCCATTTCGGACAGTTACCTCAATCGGTTCACCTGTGTACGCACAACGGGAATGTATATCGACATCAGCAACCAGAGCAGTTGACAGCTCCAATGTCGATATTGCACACCAGGCAAATAAAGTTCGTCCTCCTAAATGAATCTGGTTAGTAGTCGGTATAATCGATAAGCCCAATGCCCCTACTATTTTTTGATCCGCCTCCCGAACGATCATCTGCCGTTGGGCTAATATCTTCACTACTGACTGAACTGTTTTTGTATTAATTCCCGTTTGATTTATTAAAGAACTTTCTGTAACTGCCTGCCCATCACGAATGGAGAAAAAAATTGTCCGAAGAATAGGCACTGATTCTTTAGGCAGCTTAGCTAACAATAGTTCATAAAATTTTTTGAGTTCTGTTTTATTCTTCATTGTTTAAATCCCTCCATTTGATTGAATACCTCTTTCGGGGAATCAAGGTACGATTCAATGTGTTTACGCAACTTTTGTAGTTCGTTGATTTGTTCGTCTATCTTGGTCAGTTTATCTTTTAACAAATGTTGTAGATGCGGTTCTATCTCCACCGTATTTTTTTCGAAAATCACTATTAAATCTTTCATTTCCTCCAGTGATACGCCTAATGATCGGAGTTGTTTAATACCATTGATACAAAACACATGCTCTTGGTTATAAACGCGGTAATTACCTTCGCTACGCTTTATAGAAGGCAGTATCAATTCCTTTTCTTCATACAGTCGAATGGCTTTTCGACTGACTCCTGTTTGTTGGGCTAGTTGACCAATCGTTAAATCCTCCATTATCTCCCCCCTTTTCGTTAACTGGAAGACCATCACTGAATTAACTAGAGTTTACAACGTTCACCTTAGGGGAAGGTCAAGTGCAATTTTATAATTTAAATACAAAGTTTAATCAGGAGATAGAAGTAACATCATCTTTAAAATGGTGTTATTGCAACATTTCTATAATAAACTCGACATGAAAACCGTTTCCTTGATACTAGCGAGTATTATATGGTAACCCAAGGCTACCTTCGCGAATGGGTTTGCTTGGGGTAATGTAATTTATACATTCAGATTTTAAAGAATCTTCAATTAAAACAACTTATGGAAATCTATCGTCGGGATGTATGCGAACCCAATCTAACAGAGTTATATCAAATTTTAATTCGTCTTGGTTACACTGTTCCAGCTCCATATAATGCTATTTCGGAATCAAAAACAGTTAAGGAACTAGGAGATATTCAAACGCCTGTTTATAGATGACCAGAAGATACTCATTGGACATTATTTCGCCGTACAGGGATTTATGGACTTTGGAATACTGGGGCAATTTCGAGCCATCGAGCAGACGTAAGTGATGCATTTATTCGTAATTATCATCGTGCAAATCGTTGCACCTAGCCACTGACTCAATGGCTGTTAAAAAGGGATTTATTCCTCTGCCACCATTAGTCATTCCTCGATAATTTGTAGAGAAACTCAATCCTTTTTATTAAGTAAGTTTTATAGATTTCAATAGCAAGAAGACTTAACCAAAGTGCACAGATTGTTGACATAATAAACCGTGTAAAACAAATATGCTATATAAATATTTCATTTCCTTAAACAGTTTAAAGTTAATTTGGCAAAGTACGGAAAACCTTATTCATAAAACAGAAAAAAGATTCCTGAGCAATAATCAGGAATCTTTTTTCTAACTTATCCAGCACAGCAAGATAATTTCGAAACATCTTTATCAAAAGTTAGGACAGCCAGCTTCAATCCTTCTGCCATTGTTAGATATGGAGCCATCGTTTCTCTCAGATCTCCAACAGTTAAACCGAATTTCACAGCTAATGTTGCTGCATAAATTACGTCTCCTGCGTTTTCTGCCACTACATGCGCCCCTAACACTTTCAATGTTTTCGCGTCTGCCACTAATTTGAAAACACCTGTTGTTTCCCGATTAACGAGCGCTCTTGGAACAGCATCCAACGGCAATACCGATGTTTTCACTTCATATCCTTTTTCTTTTGCCTGTTGCTCCGTTAAACCAACCGTTGCAATCGATGGAGAAGTAAACGTAACGCCTGGAACCACTTCTAAATTGACCTTTTGATTTAGTCCTCCGATTGCATTACGAGCAGCAAGTCCACCTTCATAAGCAGCTACATAAACAAATTGGGGACCGAGAGTGACATCTCCAGCTGAATAAATTCGGGAATTGGTCGTTTTAAGATAATCATCAATGACAATTTCACCACGGGAACCAACTTCAACGCCTGCTGCATGTAAGTTTAATGATTCTGTATTTGGTTTTCTTCCAGTGGCAATTAGCAATTGTTCTGCTTCAATAATTCGCTTTTTACCATTTATCTCAACATGAACTTTTTTAATGTCTCCATCTTGCTCAACTCGTTCATAGGTTGCACCTGTTACTAAATTAATTCCCTGTTCTGTTAAGGCCTTAGTAATGGCTTCTGAAATTTCAGGATCGTATTCTTTTAATAGACGCTCGCTTCTTTGAATCAAAGTGACTTCTGACCCGAGGTTATGAAATAGTTGTCCTAATTCCATGCCGATATATCCTGAACCAATTACGGTAAGACGATTTGGAACCTTCTTTAATTCCAATAAGCTAGTGCTTGTTAAATAATCTACTTCATCTAATCCGGGAATATTAGGTGCAGTTGAAGAAGCACCTGTAGCTATTAAAAATCTTTTGGCTGTGATTTGATTGCCATTTACTTCAACTGTATTTTCATTTACGAATTTTGCTTCACCTTTTATTAATTCAAAACCATAATCATCAATTAAATTCACATATTTTTCATTTCGCATCTCGGTTACTAAATCATTCTTTTGTTTTACTAATGGCGCTAAATCAACATTTGAAGCCGAAGTGTGTAATCCCACAAATGGATTATTTTTTGCTAGATGATTGATTTCCCCTGCTCTTAATAAGGTCTTAGAAGGAACGCATCCGACATTAACGCAAGTTCCACCCACCGTTCCACGCTCAATCATAGCCACTTTTGCGTTCAAAGCAACGGCTTCAATGGCAGATGAAAAGGCAGCTCCACCAGAACCGATGATGATGTAATCATAATCATAGTTACCTTCATCATTTAAACTTACATCTGTCCTTTTTTCCGATTGCACTTGTATTTCTTCTGCTTCGCCCGGTTGATATTGTGCGTCAGTAATCGCTGTTTTCGCGATATCAATGTCTACATCATACGGTAGTTCAAACAGTGCTTCTCCGCGACGAAAGTCTACTTCAATCCCTTTTGCACCTGCATTTTCAAGAGCAACCGCAATATGTTCTTCACAACCAGTGCAGGTCATTCCTTCAACGTTTAGCCGATATTTTTTCAATAAATTCGTCTTTTGTTCCGATTGAAATTCTTCTGCTTCGCCCGGGTGATAGTTTGCGTCAGCAATCGCATTTTTCGCGTCTTCAACTTTCACGTCATCAGGAAGCTCAAATACAGCTTCTCCACGGCGAAAATCTACTTCAATCGCTTTTGCACCCATGTTTTCAAGAGCGACAGCTACATGCTGTTCACAACCCGAACATGTCATTCCTTGCACGTTCACTCGATATTTTTTCATGGTAAAAATATCCTCCTTTTATTCGACGGGGAGACCCAAGTCTGAAACCTCCGTCTTAATTGCATCTAAATTGGTTTTCGTATCATCAAAAGAAACCGTTACTTCCGCGGTGCTTCCATTAACTTTAATGGCTGTTTTGCCAGCACCTTCAACCTGTGCAATGGCATCTTCCACAACTGATGGCGGGCAGCAATCCATCCCTGCTATAACCATGAATGTCCCCGTCTTCTCAGCTTCAGTAATAGCTTTTACATCCTTCTCTGAATTCATAGCAGTTGTTTTCACTTCACTCTTAGATACTTCAGTTTTTTGGACTTCTTGTTCGTTACTGCATGCACTAACCACTAGCATAAGGGATAGCAACATCATAATCCTGATTATTTGTACTTTCACATAATACACCCCATTTTTTATAGTCAACTTTCAACTGAAAATAAGAAAAGAAACATGGTAAAAACAAGGAACGTTGTAATCCATAAGCCAATGACAGAACTTTTCCTTTTACCCTTTCTTCCATAAACCATATAAAAGGAGTACGCAAGAAGGACAATGGTAACGATGCTGAACAATAACCGATACTTCAACGAGTAGAATGCGATTGCGCCTGCAAACCCAGTGAGTCCAAGGGGAATCAAGATTAGTGGACCCAGGCAACAACCCGCCATAACAAAAGCTGAAAATACAGTGGCTACTTGTGAAACTTTTTCTTTCATGACTTGAACTTCTCCATGCTGCAACAATCATGTGTGGTTGTATCTTTCTTTGTTTCCTCTTTTTTTTCTGGATCAAGTTTTCTCCAGCCCTTGAAAAGAGCGAAAACGAATAACAGACCCATCATGATGAAAATAACATTTTTAAATTCCGTGAAGTATGATCCCAGTGCTGTTCCTGCAATCAACGGAAGTAGTAAAAACAGATGACACGGGCATGTGATGAGTGCGACAAGAAACCAACCTGAACTTTTTATTATGTTTTTCATTTCTGTTTCACCTCTTATTTCTTCATCAGTGTTTCAATAATGGAGCATTCGTAAATATCTTTGTTTTCGGGACATCTTTCTTTAAGATCCATCAGCATTCGTTCAATCCTTTTAAGATCTTCAATTTTACGTTGAATGTCCTCTATCTTCAAAATAGTGAAATCATACATATCACGACACTTCGCTTCATCGCGATCGACAACCCCTAGCAATTTATCAATTTCATTTAAGGTAAATCCTAATTCCTGCATTCGTTTTATGAAATGCAATCGATCGACCGTTTGTTGGGAATACATTCGGTATCCTTTTTCCGTACGTTCAGGCTCTGGAATTAAGCCTAAACGCTCATAATATCGAATGGTCTCCTTGTTAACACCGCACTTGTCAGCCAGTTCTCCGATACGAAATTTCATACGTCTCACCTCACTTACAGCATAAACCACGTACCTTAGTACAGGGTAAATATATAGTTTACTTCATTCATGAGATTTTACTTACCCTTAGAGCCAGATAACGTGCCGCCAAAAACAGCAGCCCCAACCTCAAAGGCTTCCGCAAGAGTCAGCTTGTCCTTCGCCGTTGTTGAATTCTTTTCATTCGCTTTTTGCCAATGTTCCTCAGAACAA
Source organism: Exiguobacterium acetylicum DSM 20416 (assembly GCF_000702605.1). Lineage (NCBI taxonomy): Bacteria > Bacillati > Bacillota > Bacilli > Caryophanales > Exiguobacterium > Exiguobacterium acetylicum. The sequence goes on from NZ_JNIR01000003.1 coordinate 8,148, forward strand.
TAAAATTGAATGGCTGGGCAACAGCTGGTAGAAATGGACGTTGGCTCATTCGATTCGCAAGAAGAATCGCAGCATGCGTTGGTATCGGCAGCATCCGTTGTTCCCAAGCCTACAACCACGGTATCAGGATTGGCAACGGGCATGTTGTTTTTCACATCGATGGTAATCTTTTCACCGCAAAATGCACATTCCGATTCAATAACGGCATCTGTAAACATCGATGGAATGCCAAGGGCATCAATCGCACACATGGAATAAGCTGGCAACATTCCAGCCAATGTAACACGGTGTGGAGTCGGAACTCCTGAAAAAGGATACGCCACGTTCACATCCCCAGAGTTTTGGTCCCAGTGAATTAAATCCAATTCCCTTAAACGTTGAAGAGCAGATTGGACATCAATTTGTTCCTCTGTTGCAGTTAAATCATTGATGTTGACGATTTTTCCCTCAGCCATGAAAAGAAGAATGTCTAAACGGATACTATTTTCTGAAGGAGACAATAAACGGATTTTTCCCTCAAATCCTTCTTCTGGCAAACCAAGTGATTGTAACACCTTGTCCTTTAACGAAGTATTCAAATGATTTTGATTCATGTTGCTGCCTCCTCTATTTGATCTGCAATTATTTACAGGAATTTTTCTTCCTAGTACAGAATAAACCCTGTACCATAGTACAGGGTCAAGTATGATTTATTATTTTATCTTCTAAAACTAAACTATCCCATTAGTTAAGTATAACCTTACCATCTATTCTGAAATTTAACATAGATATCCAATTTTCTTTAAAAGTGTTGTTCCACAATCTGGCCCGATTATTGAACAAAATTAAAAAAGCCATTTAATTCATTAGTTCATGGACAAATCACCATAAACGACCGTTTTTGGTTATGAATAGAGAACTTCTCTAAAAACCTTAAAAACTACTTAAATACATAACCAAAAATATAACCAAAATCAAAAGACCAATATATCTATTTAAAACCCCTTTTTGGTATAGTTAACATATTAGAAAAGGGGAGATTTGTGTTGAAATTTGGATATGCACGCGTAAGTACACAAGATCAATCATTATCATTACAACTCGATGCATTAGCTCACTACGGAGTGGATCAGATTTTTGAAGAAAAAGAATCAGGAAAAATGAAAAATCGACCTCAATTAGATGAACTACTTAAAGTTTTACGTAAAGATGACACGGTCATTGTTTATAAATTAGATCGTATCAGTCGTAGTACCAAACATTTAATTGAGCTTATGGAATATTTCGAATCAAAGGAAATTCATTTTGTTTCCATACAAGACAAGATCGATACCACAACTGCTATGGGACGGTTCTTTTTCAGAATGTTAGCCAGCATAGCAGAATTAGAACGAGATATTATTAGTGAACGAACGAAGGATGGATTGACGGCTGCTAGAGCTAGGGGAAGAAACGGAGGCAGACCGAAGGTTGATTTAAAGAAAATAGAACTTGCTATAAAAATGTATGAAAGCAAAGATTACTCTTTATCTCAAATTAAGACGGCAACAGGCATTGGAGCGACAACCTTATATCGTTATCTAGAAAAGAAAAAAGATATCTAGCAAGGAGTTGTAGCATGAGAGGGAAAGAATTACTAACAGAAGATCAAAGAACGGAATTTGTACGAATTCCAGCTGATATGAGCGAAAGTGAACTAGAAACTTATTATACTTTTTCACAATATGACCTTGAAATTATTAAACGACACAGAAGAGATCATAATCGATTAGGCTTTGCTGTTCAATTATGTGTTCTACGCTATCCTGGATGGTCCCTTTCAGATGTTGGACCTATTCCAGATTACATAATCGAATACATAGCTAGCCAAATAGATGTTAATCCTAATTCATTTTCTTTATATGCCCAACGAGAGCCAACTAAACATGAGCATATGGAAGAAATCCGTCAAGTTTATGGTTATCAAAATTTTTCCTTAGGGAACTATCGCAAGGCAGCTCAGTTTCTTTTGAATCATGCCCTTCAAAATGGAAATTCAATGTATCTTCTTCGTACAGCACAAGAAGAACTACGTAATCAGAAAATTATTCTCCCTGGCATGACTACTATAGAAAGGCTTGTTTGGGAAACTCGTCAACGAGCAGAGGAAAGGATTTTTAAATCATTAACTTGTACTCTTTCCAAATGGCAAAAACAAAAGTTAGATAAACTTATAGATCCATTTGTAGACAATAGAAAAACCCCTTTAGCATGGCTGAGGGAGCTTCCCGGCCAATCTTCACCTGAAGCCTTTTTAAAAGTCATAAAGCGCTTAGAATATATTCGAGAATTAAAATTAGAAATAAATACAGAACAAATCCATCCCAATCGGTTACTTCAATTATCTCGTATTGGAGCACGGTATGAACCACACTCATTTCGAAGATTTAAAGAAATGAAGAAATATGCAATTCTTGTTGCCTATCTAGTAACACTAAGCCAAGATCTAATTGACCAAGCAATTGAAATTCATGATAGACAAATGATGATTTTACAATCAAAGGGTCGTAAAACACAAGAGGAAATGCAAAAAGAAAATGGAAAAGCAGTGAATGAAAAAGTCGTGCATTTTGCAGATATTGGTGCTGCACTTATTCAAGCACGAAATGAAGGGCTTGATCCATTTAATGCTATTGAAATGATTATGCCGTGGGATAAAATTGTTTCTTCCGTTGAAGAAGCCCAAAAATTAGCCCGACCGATGGATTACGATTATCTAGATTTGTTAGAAAATCGGTTTTCTTATCTAAGAAAATATACTCCTACTTTTCTTAAATCTCTTGAATTTCGTTCTACACAAGGTACAGAGCCATTATTGCAAGCCCTAAAAACGCTAAATGAAATAAATGAATCTGGTAAAAGAAAAATTCCAAATGATGCCCCGGTAGATTTTATTCCTAAACGTTGGAAGAAGCATGTTTATGGTGATGATGGAATAATTAACCGGCACTATTATGAGATGGCTGCACTAACAGAGTTGAAAAATCATATTCGTTCAGGCGACATATCCGTAGTCGGTAGTAGACTTCATAAAGATTTTGAAGAGTATCTTGTTCCTAAAAAAGATTGGACAACAACTCGTCTTACGAAAACTAAACTAGCCGTTCGTTCATCGGCAGATGAATATATTGAGGAAAGAAGAAAGTCACTAGCTCAACGCCTTACATGGGTTTCAAATAATCTTGATTCTCTAGAAGGAGTAAATATCGAAAAGGCTAAGATCCGAGTGGACCGTTTGGAGAAGAATACACCCGAAGAAGCGAGAGCTTTTAGCCTGTCTTTATATAATATGTTGCCAAGAATAAAGCTCACTGATCTTTTAATGGAGGTAGCACACTGGACAGGATTTGATGAAATGTTGATACATGCCTCAACCAATCGCCCACCAAAGGGAGAGGAAAAAGTAGTTCTCATGGCTGCTCTCATGGCGATGGGAACTAACATAGGTCTTACTAAAATGGCAGAAGCGACACCAGGAGTTACCTATCATCAAATGGCTAATGCAGCGCAATGGCGTTTATTCGATGATGCTATAAGTCGTGCACAAGCGACATTAGTAAATTTTCAACATAAGCTTAAACTAGCTTCCTATGGGGAGATGGAAGTACTTCTTCCTCTGATGGAATGCGCGTACAGGTTGGTGTTTCATCGTTACATGCCGATGCCAATCCACACTATGGGTCTGGAAAAGGGGCAACCATTTATCGATTTACCAGTGATCAATTTTCAAGTTTTTATACGAAAGTCATTAATACCAATGCTCGTGATGCTGTACACGTTATCGATGGATTACTTCATCATGAGACAGATTTAAATATTGAAGAGCATTTTACAGATACAGCTGGCTACGCCGACTCAGTATTTGGATTGAGTCATTTACTAGGATTTCGTTTTGCACCAAGGCTACGTGATTTAGCTGACTCTAAGCTATTCACCATCCAAACGCCGAATGAATTCCCAAAACTAGAAAATATACTCCGTGGTCGTATTAATACTAAAATTATTCAAGAGAATTTTGATGACGTATTACGTGTAGCTCATTCTATTCGAGAAGGAAAAGTGTCTGGTTCACTTATTATGGGGAAATTAGGGTCATATGCGAGACAAAATAAACTTGCAACTACTTTGCGAGAAATGGGGAGAATCGAAAAGACCATTTTTATTTTGGATTACATATCTAACGAAACACTACGCCGTCGAATTCAGCGAGGACTAAATAAAGGGGAAGCCATGAATGGGTTAGCAAGAGCCTTATTCTTTGGAAAACGAGGTGAGTTACGAGAACGAGGAATACAAGACCAACTACAACGTGCAAGTGCTTTAAATATTCTAATAAATGCTATTAGCGTATGGAATACCGTTTATCTTACAGAAGCAACAAAATTATTGAAGGAAAAGGGGAATTTGAGAGAAGATTTACTTAAACATGTTTCTCCGTTAGGATGGGAACACATTAATTTTCTTGGTGAATACAACTTTGATGCAAGTAAAGTAGCAAGTCTACATTCACTACGCCCTCTTATTCAATAATACTAAAAGCCGATGATTCCTTAGCGTAGGAAAAATCGGCTTTCTTTATGTCGAAATTTGCTTAGCGTATGTTTTCCGCGTTTTGTTGGTAGGACCCCTACTATAAAGCATTTAATTTTGATTGAGAAAATTTAATATAAATGTTTTTTTGTAATCTTCGCTATAAAAATACCAGTACTAAAAAAGCGTCATTCAAGACGCTTTTTTAGCTTATAGACAATATAAATATATTGGATATTTGAAACAAAAAAAATTCAAAAGTAATATTAAAAAAGTGAATTCGAAATTTTAGAATAAACTAAGTTGTTGACCGTCTTTATAAATTGATTGTAAAGCATAGTCCTTATTTTCTTCGGAATCGGAGTTAGTTAATGAAATCATATTGTATTCTTTTTGCTTGTTTTCTAACTTACTTAAAAAATACCAGAACTCGTTCGGATTTTTTAATAGATCAGGTATATACGTTAAATAATCTAAATTGTTAGGTTGTCGTGACAACACTAACTTATCTTTATATAAGTATTGACAGAAAAACAGAACAAAACTTTTTGAAAAGCAGTATTCGAAAGATCTATTGTTATAGTAAAATTTAGACAAATTTGTTTTAAAATTAATTTGTTTCCCCGGACTTAAACAATGACTTTTTTTAATTACACTTGTTCGCTCTATGATAGTAGAAAATTCTATATAACTTGAGAATACTTTTACTAAATAACCTGCTGCTTTATAAAGTTCTAATTCATTTGCTTTTACTATTGCCAAATAAATACCATCTATTGTTTTCGTATTTAGTACAAATGCTTCTTCTTCAATTTCAATAATAGGCTTTACTGATAAAACAGAAGACGGTATTGATTTGTCCTTAGAAAATTTAAATACAGTACTGCTCTTTTGAGAGTTAAATTGTTGATTTTTGTTCGAATCAATTATTAATGTTGTTATAAGAGACAGATGATCAATTTTATTAATTTCTATTAAATTAAATAAGACTGTAATCCATAAATCTTCATAGTCTTTATTGATTTCTAAATTGAATCTTTGATTAAAGATGCCTTCTGTTTCTTCTTCTATCATTCGTAAAATATTTTTTAAAATCGTCGTTTCATCCTGTTTGATGGAATCAATAACTAACTTTTTTAGTTCTTCAAAGTATATATTTTTGAAGTAATTAATGTTTTTGTTGTAAACTGAAAAATCAGTTGTTGAATTTTCTAATTTTGGAGGTAAAGCATTTAAAAAAGATTCGATTAACTTATCTTGCACTTCGGAGTGTTCATAATTTTTTGAAGTATTTATAATTAATTTCGCATGGAGGGACAAAGCATCCTTATACAAATCATTAATCAAATTTAATTTAATCTCATCAATATTCTCATCTTTAGAATAATCGGTATGAAATAAATGTAAATATAATTCTGTTATAGTGTCATTCCAATTTCTGAAGTAAGAATTTATACTATCCTTAGAATTTTGTGAAATTAAAAAATCTAGTTGTTGAGCATAAATTTCAATATCTATTTTTAAATTTTGATACTTACGTTTCTTAAGCGGTTTTAATATAAAAAAATTATTTTTGAATACAACTTTTAATAGAATGAAAAGTATAATGTTTTTGCGAAATCCACTCCCTCTTATTATATAGAAAATATAATAACCGATTACTGGAATATTAAAGACTTTAAAAAATTTTTTTGATAGTCCTTCTACTAAACTATCTACTTCTTTTGAGAGTAATTTTTGATTAGAAAATATCATGTCTAGTGGATTTCTTAAATATAGAGATCTTTTTATTCTTTTGGAATGTTTTCGTATATCTTTATTTATGTTAAATATTTCAACAAACTTAAATAAAGTAACTAGGTATATAGGTAATGAAATCATAAAGACAGAAAAATGAATTCTAGACCACATCATTAGATTATCTTTAGAAACGTCGATTCCATATGTGAAGCTTATATTTTTCAAAATAAATGCACTAAGAACTAGTAAGATATTTATGAAAACGCTTAAGTAAAGCCATAAAATCTGATCAGAGTATAGCTGAGAAGAAGAAGATATTTTATTTTTCATATTATATAGATATACATTCGCAGTGACTGTACTACCGAAAATAAAAATACTTAGACGGTTTGCCTCAACGATAACACTTCTCATATTCTCTAAAATCAATAAATTGGGTTTTTTATATGGAAAAGCGTAATAAATAGACACACACAGTAATATTGCGAATAAAACAACGTATAAAAATTTTCGAAAAAAAGTAGAGGGCATTTAAAAAGCACCCTCCACTTCGAAATTACTGTTGAAAAAATCTTTTATAGAAATTTCATCAATAAAAAGTTGATTATTTAGCATTGAATTTCTCCAAGGGGCCTCTTGATGTGTTTTGTCTACAAGTTCATATGCAGAAAGTGATTTTAGTTGGTTCCATACAGCTTCAATTGTCTCCCTGATATTTTGATCTAGTCTTTGAAATCTGCCTATATCAGAGAAAGTATCGATATAAATATCATTTTGGCCAAATTTTTTATACTTATGATATACGCTTCTGATAACAGGACCATAATCCCAAGCCTCAAATACATTATCAGTTATTAGTTGCTCATCATCCCAAATATAATGTGCACCTTGACAATAATATAGTATCTTTTGAAGTTTTAAATTAGATAAAGAAAAATCTTCTCCTGCACTTTTATTAAGATTTTTCAAATGTATTAAATATTCAGCTACTAGAGTTGCTTGTGCCATAAATGTCCTCCTTGTTAGTTTTTATATTTCCTATTTTAATTGTACAACAATATCTGCATACATTTCATACCTTAAACAAAAAAATAAATCAATACTTGATTATTTCATATTTCCATCGAGATTTTTTCGAGGAATATAAGTAATGTGTTAAAAATTACGGGGGAGTTTTCTCAACTATTGAAATATGCATTGTAATAATTGATAAAACTGAGTTTGAATTTTTGAGCAGAATGTATGATTGAGATTCTGTCGATTATCAATTAGAATTTGCCTTTGATTTAGAAAGTTTTTAGTTTTGAATCCCGAGAGTTAATCAGAACACACACTCTTCCTCTAGGCGTTACAATCACCTTGATAGCAAAAAGACTTTCACCGTCTTCAATCGTAATCCTTGAAACAGTACTAGGTAGATTTTTCATCGTAGTCAATCATCACTTCAAACATGCTCTCGAATGCTTCCTCAGCATGTTTGAAGGATTCTAACAGTATCTCCCTAAGTGTAAACATTCTTTAAATCAAGAAATTGAACTGAATAGCCATCACCCTCCAAGTCATGAGTGGTGACTGCATGATATTTAAATTTTTGCATGGATATTCCTACTCTATCAAAATTTTAAATCGCTTTAGTCATAAAACGTGTAGCTGATCTTTTACAATCTTCTAAAATATCTATTTTACAGTTTGAAGACACAATTCCCTTTGCGTCGATATATTACATCCACGAAGGTATTGCTATCACCTGTATCGTCAAAATTCGACACTCGTAACATGTTTGACACATCAAAATAACGATTGAATTGACAGAATAATCTGCTATATTCTAACTATCACCAGGAAAACATTGTCATACTAAGGTTCTCGAAGGAAAGGAGCATGTATATGTACCGATTCGGAGAGTGGTTACGACGAGAGCGTCTAGAACATGGTTGGAGTCAGATAGAGTTGGCCGAAAAGACGTATGGAGAAATCTCACAGGCAGCAATCAGCGCCTATGAGCGGAATCGTTCACTTCCTTCTATTCTAGATGTCCAAATCCTTGCGACAGCCTGTGAGCAGACGCTAGGATCCATTCCTTGGGATGAATTCGACTTAAGGACGGAGAAGAAACGGAACTGGTCGAACCTGAAGCAAGAACGCTTCGATATAGCAGAACTTCCGCTAGCGGATTCTGTGCGCACGTTCGACGGTAAGATCTATCAACTACATGGTCGTATTGCCATCGAACAAGAAAGCAAGAAGACACAAGAAATCTCGCAGATCTATTACCGTATTCGGACCGTCGTCGGAGAGAATCAAGTCATTGCAAAACGGAAGCACCCGAATGATGAGCTGATTCATGTCTCACGCCGTAAACTGGTTCATCAATGAATTATCTATGAATACGTATCTACTTATGGATTAACATTAATTAATGACAAGAGGAATTGATGACCGTAGCAGCATATCGCTAAGGACAGTCCTTCAATCACATAGTGGCGTGTCCCTCACGAGTGACCGGGTGAGCGGGATATACGCAGAAATGGTTTGGCGAGAGTCGCCTAAAACTCGCCCACAGGTCACGCATTCGTTGAGGGTCATCGAAAAACCCTAGACAGACGTCCAGTACCGGATGCCAGAGTTCGTGGGGGAACGCGCTTTAAACCCACCGTCTTGCTCGACTCCGACTGTCCTTAAGGATGTGCTGCTGCGCATCGACCTCAAGGAAGGAGTGTATGTTATGCCGACACGTGAACAGAAGCAGAACAAGAATTTTGCCGAGAAATTGCTCCGGATCCAAGGGAAAGACTATGAAGAGTGGCTCGACGCCCAACATCAGCTCGTCATCCAGGAGAACCAGGAACTGATTTTAGAAGCGCTCGACTCGAAACTGAACTTCACATCACCTGCATCCGCGTCACGGGATTGAGAGGAGGAAAACAGATGGGATTGAATGAGACAGGACTCAGCTTACTCCAGTTCTTCCAAGGACTCGCTGTCATCGCGGCAGCCATCGCCTTCGCAGTTGGTGGCTTCTACTTCATCTTCGGGGGAGATCGTGGACGCTCGAAGGCAGTCGGTTGGCTCGTCGGTGGTGCCGTCGGTCTGATCATCGTCATGGGTGCCTTTACATTGGCTGAGATGGTCAACGACAACATCAAATTCTAATTGAAAAAGTGATTGCACAGACCGTCATTCCAAATTGGATGGCTTTTTTTATTGCCCTCGTTACGATGTCTCGCTTCAAAGGAGGAGAATGTATGCTCTTCGTCCGTTTCACGGATATACCGAAAGAAGCCTTTCCGAACTATGAGCGTCTCCCTTATGAGGAGGCGCTTTTATTATCGACGCAAGTTCATCAAGAAGCCCAGCAAGCGAACGAACGGTTTGCGAGTGAGTTCCGGATTTTTGATGATGCGGACCAACTTGTATACAAAGGAATGTTCCAGTTTGGTGATCCGACCTATCCCAATCTTTATCTGCAGCTGAAGGATCGGATCCCGCGTATTCGGATCCGAAAGGAGGATGCGACGAAGAAGATCCTATTACTCGAGAACCTAGAACGTTTGACGCCGGAATCCTACAAGACGATGACGGCGTCAGCGATTCAGCAACAGCCGGATGCGACACACATCTCCCGCCTTCGTCGCGGACAACGTCGTCTCGTCTATGGTGTCAGTGGTGTGAGTCTCTTGCTCCTCGGTGCGTTGTCCGTTGTGCAACTTGTTCAGCCGGATCCACCAAGCGGTGTTCAAGCGGAAACATCCGATTGGCAACCGATCTATGAAGCAGCGTTGATAGGACAAACGGATTCACTCGTCGAGCGCCTGGAAAAACAAAAATCGCTGAACGATGAACAACAGCAATTCCTGATTACGCAGTATGTCGAAAAACAGGACCACAACCAAGCGGTCTCCGTGACGAAGGATCCAATCGATGTCGAGACAATCATCATGCAGTCGAAACGATTCGCGACCAATCGTCAGGATACGCTACAAGCCTTCCAAGCCGTTTATCCGACGGACGAAGGAACGTTCGACCTTGCCATCCTACAGAAAGACTATAAACGTGCCGTCTCGCTTACGGGCGTCGAGATGACGACAGCCCGTCAAGAAGCCAAAACACGCGCTTATATCGCATTGAAAGAGGTGACGAAGGCTCAAGAAAGTGTCAAGACGGTCCATAACGAAGAATTGAAGGAGCAAGTGGCAACACTCGTCCAACTGGACGAAGAGATTCAAGCACTCGAGGATCAAAAGCGCCAGTTATCCGAGAAGAAAGACAAGAAAGAACTCGAAAAGCTGAATGCGTCGCTCGAAGCGAAGCAACGACAAGCTTCTTCACTTCTTTAATGAAAGTGTGGTGACTGAAATAATGATGAACTTCTCACTTCGTTCTCTCGTTACCTCCGCTTGGCTGTGGCGATGTCTCACCTTTTTGATCGCTTTACCCATTGTATTGTTCTTAGTACTCAATGTGGCGTTTCAGTTCCTGCAGCAGACAATCCAAAATCTCTTCCAGAATGGGAAGTTAACGACGACCGGATCCCCGCTACAATACGATCCGAATTGGTGGACGACGCTTGCCTGGTCGACCTCCTTCGCTTTCGCTTTGTTCGGTGTCTGCTTCCTCTCAGGAGGATTTCTCTTATTGAAGTATTGGCTCAATTTCCGCGATCTCAAAGCAGCACAAAAAGGAAGTGCCCGCTTCACGACATTTCAAGAGCTGAAACAGCAGTATCGGGACGTGCCGGATCGTAAGGAGACTTATAGTGGATCTGGCGGTGTTCCGGTCGGGCGCTATCGTGATCGTCTCTACATCGACGACAGTGCCGTCAATAACCTCGTCATTGGGACGACCCGATCCGGGAAAGGCGAGACGTTCGTCTTCTCGACAATCGACCTCTACAGTCGTGCCGAACGCCAAGCGAGCCTGATCATCAATGATCCGAAGGGTGAATTGTTCGCCGCCTCCAAAGAGACACTCGAAGCACGCGGCTATCAGGTCGAGGTCCTGAACCTGATGAACCCGTCACAATCGATGTCCTATAACCTGTTGCAGCTGACGATTGACGCGTATCTGGACGAGAACTATTCGCTCGCCCAGCAATATGCGCGCTCGGTCGCCTACATGCTTTACCATGATCCGAAGGCAAAGGATCCGTTCTGGAGCAACTCTTCGACGGACCTTTGCACCGCTCTGATTCTCGGATTATGCGAACAAGCCAAACATGAACCGGAGAAGATCACGATGTATAACGTCGCTTTGATGTTGTCCGATCTCGGCTCACGGACGATCATCGATGAAATGGGACAGGAACAATCGGCACTCGATGCCTTCTTCGCATCGTTTCCGGAGAATCATCCGGCACGTATGCAGTACGCGACGCTTCATTTCTCCGGTGGGCAGACGCGCGCGAGCATCCTCGCTAATACCAACGCCAAGCTCGGGATCTTTACGCTTGATGCGACGGCACGTTTGACGGCACAGAACTCACTTGATATGAAACTGATCGGTTTCAATCGCTGGATTCGTGGACGTGCCCTTCCCTTGTCACGGTTGACGTTCTACTTTCCAAGTGGGAAACAACTCGCCTTGACGACGGACGACGATGGGAGTTTTGTACTCCATCACGAAGAAAACCTCGAAGTGGATACCAATATCACCGTAGAAAGTGAGGGACAGCAGTATACCGTGTCACTCTCAGGTTGGAGAGACGAGACGGTCGGTCTCTTCGACTGGACGACGGATGCACCGATCGACATCCGGGAGATTCGTCAGCATCCGCGTCCGGTAGCTGTCTTCCTGATCGTTCCGGACTATGATCCAACACTGAATGTCATCGCCTCACTGTACGTCAAACAAGTCTATACCTCCCTCGCTCGCGTCGCCTCACAAGCGACGAGCGGACGTTGTGAACGCCAGGTTATCTTCCTCCTCGACGAATTTGGGAACATGCCAGCGATTGAAGGGATGGCGAACATCATCACCGTCTGTCTCGGTCGGAACATCCGCTTCAACCTCGTCATCCAGTCCTACGCACAACTCGAGAACCTCTACGGGGAGGATTGGAAGACGATCGACGGGAACTGCGGGAACACGCACTACCTATTGACAGCAGATGAGTCGACGGCAGAATTGATTTCGAAGAAGCTCGGGGAGCAAACAATCGTCACGAAATCACGTTCCGGACAGACGTTCTCTCTCTCGAAGTCGAAGACGGAGAGTGTCGATGGTCGGCGCTTGCTGACAGCAACGGAAGTGATGGGACTGAAGGAAGGCGAGATGTTGATCATCCGCGTCATCAAGCGACAAGACAAACAACAGAAACGAATACAGTCCTATCCCCTCTTCCTGACCGGACGAACGGCGATGAAATACCGCTATGAATACTTGGCGGATGACTTTAACACAGATCGTTCCATCAATGATCTCGTCATTCCCTGCGCGCATGCCCATCTCGACCTGAATACGCTTCGTGTCTCCTTTCATCTCGGTGCCTCAGTTGCATCGAAAACGGTTGAGACGGAGGAGGAGACACCTGACGCAACAGAATGGCGCGTCTGCGATGTCCTGCAGCCGAAAATCCTGCGCTCGATCTTCGAGACGACAGAATACGATACGTTACCGATTGATCTGTTCGAACAAGGCATCCTAGATAAGACAATTCCTGTGACCGACAACCAGCGCCATTTCTTGAAGACAATCATCAGCAAACGACTCGAGAAACTTCGTCATGGCGTCTAAGGAGGGCATCAAATGACAGAACTGACACGCACGGAACGCGTCCAACGTGAACTTCGCGTCATCGCAACCATCATCAAGGAGAATAAAAAGCGTCTCCGCCGCGGTGAAGTCTTGAATATCCAGACCCGGGACGGATTCCTCGTCGTATTTGAGGAAGAAGACCCAGACTCAGGCGACCGAAAAACTGTTACGCTTATAGACACATTCGATTTTCGGGTTCACGTCAGTAATGGCGATTTAACGGATCCGGAACAGGTGTTATAAACGGAAAAGGGGTGGAGGCATGCAAGCGAAACGAGTACTCTCCGGACTATTGATTTCCTCTGCGTTACTTTTAGTCGGTTGTAGTGAAACTGAAGACTCTAGTCAGGCGAATCAAGTAAAGTTATCCAAGGTAGAAAATCTAATGGATGGAAAACAGGAAGGATTTCTACTAATTTTAAAAGAGGAAGACGGAGATATTGGCTCATATCAAAATAAACTCGATTCCATAGCGAAAAAAACGAAGTACCTATCAACATCTATAATACTTTTCAACCTGATACTAAAAAAATAGTGGATAGAGCAAACTTTGAATACACATCTACGCTACAAGGTGAACGTTTATATTACGTGTCGAAAGGAAAAATCAAAGATAAATTAAATATTAATCGCCTTACTGATGAGACTTTTACTAATACAGTCAATGAGTTTGTAACTAATAATAAATAGAATGAAACGGAGGTCTGGATAGATATGTCTGATGCTCAGGTTATCCAGAAACTTACCGAATTCGAACGTCTTTTCAATTTAAGTAATCTAGTTAACGACGCTTTACGAACTGTAGGGTGGATTTTTGTCAGAGGGCTTTCTTTATTGATTGATTCTCTCGAAAGTCTTACAGATGATATTTTGATGATCAAAACATTCTTTAATAATCCTCAAGTGGTTGAATTCGTTCAGACGATTCAACCTTTTTTGTATGTACTATTAGCCGGCAGCTTTATTTTTACAGGCTATCTCATCATTTTTCAAAAGAAATTCGATCGAGAAGGGCTTCTTATCAATATTTTCATTTCATTGATGATTTTAGGACTTCTCTCACCTACGATGAAACAACTAAATGAATTCACAGATCAGGCAGTCAATCAAGTCAAGAGTAGTAGTATATATGGTTCTGAAAAGGAAACTATATCTGAAACAATACTCAAAGAAAATTTAAATGATTTAGTAGCATATGATAAAAATGGTTTTGAAAACTATACAGAAACCGTCGTAAAAAATAATGTTCCGACCAAATTAATCAAAGGATTACAGATAAATGAGGTGTTCGATAGCAATAAACTAGACATCTCCACTACTGGATCAAAACTTTCAAAATCATTTATTGTTTGGGACGGTAGTGAGGAAGTACTAGGCGAACTCGATCAAAGCGGACTTGATTGGAATAACCAGTACTACTATCGCTATCATCCGAACTGGCTGACGATTCTTGTCACCCTTGGCGTGATGGGCTTCACCCTCTTCTCGATTGCCTACAAGCTAGCTCGACTTTCGTTCGAGTTGGCTTTTAATTATGTTCTAGCGATTTTAGTCGCCCCCGCTGACCTACACAGCGGACAAAAGACGAAGAAAGTCATTCAAAGCATCCTGAACACGTTCCTCGTCATCATCTTGATTTTCGTCTCGATCAAGCTCTACACGATTGGGACGGCTTATCTGGCTGATACACTCGACGGTCTTGCCTATTTGATCGCGTTGATTGCTTTCTCCGCTGCCTTGATTGATGGACCCAACATGGTCGAACGCCTCTTCGGGATCGATGCGGGTCTGAAACGCGGGTGGGGTGTCGCACTTGGTGCGTATGCTGTAGGGAAAGGAACGGCAAAAGTAGGGGCTCGTGTCGCTGGACAGACGATGAAGAGGACATCACAACCAACTACCCCATCCGCCTCAGAAGCTGCCAGTACAAAGTTACCACCGAACCCACCACATAATGGTGGCACACCGACGGGTCGTCCGGATCGTTCGTCTGACAGTTTGCCAGTTCGTTCGCAAGTACAAGAGCGCACTTCACGATCAACCGGACAAGAGAACCAGCGCATTGAATCCACTGATTTATCGACGCACGACACGAATTCGGAGAGTCCGACTGCAACAACATCAAAAGAGTCCATGCCAAGCCGTTCGAACTCCGTCTCACCACAATCACCTGCGACTACTCCGTCATCATCGCAAATACCTGTTTCACAACCGAAGATGCCCGATGGATCGATGAAGGCACAACCAACTACTTCATCTGATGCGTTCAATACCTCTGAAACAACTGTCGCATCGCAACCTACTTCACCGTCGGAACAACCTATTGGAACACGTGCACCTAATCCATCTTCTATTCACTCAGGATCAACATCTAACACGACACCTAAAGAGACAGCACATACTCTACCCTCTTCAGGCGCGAGCAATTCTTCACCTTCTATCACTGAGTCGCAAGAGATATCATCCGGAACACAGCGGCAACGAAAGTCGATCTATCAGACACTGGAGACGACGACACAAAAAGAACTCAAGCATGTCGAACAAACGCAGACACGTGTGACGTCAGAATCGTCCCGGATGTACTCGACCGATGTCCCGCGTCTAGACCCGAAAAAGGAGTGAGACCATGCAACAGCGCCAGTACCGGATTCCGAACGAAGTCACGACCGAGCTGAAGATCAATAAGATGCTCTATCTCTATGATTTACTGTTTCTCGTCGCTTTGATCATCGTCCGGTTGATTGCCCTGCCGTTCATCCCGGACGCCTTACATCTGCCATTCACATTCTTCCTCGTCGCGTTCGGACTCTTCCTCGTCATCCGCCCAACGACGAATCCAGAGAAACGGATGATTCACGTGCTCTATTACGCGCTGATGAAGAAGAAAGACACGTATATCGCATTGACAGACGGTAAGGACGGATCGAAAGGAGCGTGATGGCATGAGTTTATCGGAAGAGAAACGATCTAAAACAATTCCGACGACAGACATTACTTGGCTCGATGAGATGCAATTGACGACACCTCCAACACGGAAGGAAAAACGCATCCGGATCCCGCCTTCTGTCGCCTCTCTGCTACCAATCATTGATGCCACGGCGCTCGATGGGTTCGAGATGCAGGACGGGACATTCTGCGACATCATTCAGCTGACTTCAAAGGATATCTACGGGTTGTCCGAGACGGAGAAGGACCATGATATCTTCTCCCTCGCCTATCTGTTGCAGGCATATATTCATCCGTTGAAGGTGATTCCGCTCAATACACCGCTTAATTTGGAGAAACAGAAACAGCGCATCGAACGACAGCTTCGGCAAAATCAAAACGCCGCCTATCATCCGTTTTTGCAAAAGAAGAAACAGGAACTGATCTACCTCGAGGAGCATCGCACGAATCGCGATTATCTCCTCTTTTTTTATGCACCGGATGAGGCGATGCTCCGGGAACGAAAGCATCAATTGACGAAACTGCTTCGACGCAGCAATCCGATGGTCGAACTGACACTAGAACAAAAAATGCATGTGTTATTCCAGCTACACAACCCAAATACGAAACCGACTCAGGAAGGAAAGGAGTGATGGCGTCATGTGGCGTACGCGTTTTCTACGGAAGCAGGACCCGGAGACAATCAAACAACAAGACGGCTATAATCCGACATTCGTTCAAGCGATCCAGCCGCAAGGCGGACTCCGCTTCGAGCCGAACTATGTCCGGACCGGTGACGGGTATCTCGCCTGTCTCCATGTCTATAAGTATCAATCGACCGTCTACGACTTCTGGCTCGAACCGATCCTCAATCTCCCTGGCGTCCTGACGACGCTCGACATCGGGACGGCAGACAAACGGGAGATGATCCGGACGATCAACAAGTCGATGGCCGAGCAGAATACGCGCTTCGAGAATGCGAAGGATAACGTCGACCGGATTGATGCGCGGGAAACGTATAAGGAATTGAATGAACTCTACGAACAGATCACGCAAGGCGAAACGATGAAGTACCTGCATCTCCGTCTCTACGTTAAAGCGAAGACACTCGACGTACTCGAACACCAAGTTCAGGACGTAATGGAAGAACTCGAAGCACGGAATTTCCGTGCAACCGTCTTCCTGAACGAACAGGAATGGGAATGGCGAAGCCTGTTCCTTAACTATGAGCAACAGCAAAAGCTACCGAACCGTCGTCGCGGGAAAGAGATTCCGTCGCTCTCAATCGCAGGAGGTTATCCGTTTCATTTCACGTCGCTACAGGATCCGACTGGGACCTATTACGGGACGACCGATACGAACGGAAGCGTCATCTTCGACTTATTCCACAAGGACAAGCAGCGGAAGTTCTACAACGCCTTGATGATCGGTAAGATGGGCTCCGGGAAGTCGACTTTGCTCAAGAAGACGGTCCTCGATCAAGCGATCAAAGGGAATCACGTTCGCATCTTAGACGTGACGGGCGAGTTCTCCGACCTCGTACGACAGCTCGGTGGAAAGGAGATCGCACTTGACGGTTCTGCCGGACGGATCAATCCGCTCCATGTCTATAAGACGGTCACACATGCCGACGGCTCGGCGGATGAGGCACTCTCGTTCATGCAACATCTATCGAAGATTGCGGTCTTCTATCACTACATCAATCCAGCAGCTACACAAGAAGAAGCGAACGAGTTCGAAATCCTGCTCCGGCAACTCTACCTTGAGAAAGGGCTCTGGAATGAGGACGGTGACGCGCCAATCACGACGCACCCTGCAAACACCTATCCGGTCTTCTCTGACTTCTTAGCGCTCGTCCGCTCTGAATTGTATGCGGACGATTCGCGGACGACGATCCGCGAGACGATCAGTACGAACCGTGTCCGCCGTCTTGAGAATATCGAGCTCGCGATTACGAACCTCGTTCACAACTACGGCAACATCTTCGACGGACATTCCTCGATCGAGCGATTTGACGAGGAAGCGATTGTCTCATTCCCGCTACGCAACCTGACCAATCTGAAAGACGAAATCTTTCAGGCACAGGTCTTCAACCTGATGAACATGCTGTGGGACGGGATGATCCTCAACGGTGCCGGACAACTCCGTAGCTACAACCAGGGTGAGCTATTGATTGAGGATGCTTTCAAATATCTGATTGTCATCGATGAGGCACATCACCTAATCAATACGCGTGACATCGCCCAACCGGCGATCCTTTATCTACAACAGTTCATGCGGGAAGCACGGAAATACTTCGGTGGCATCTTCTTCGCCTCCCACTTGATCACGGACTTCGTCCCGACCGGTTCGAAGTCGGAGAACGCAGAGAACGTCAAGACGTTGTTCCAGCTGACACAGTATAAGTTCATCGGCGAGCAGGATGCCGAGAGCATCCCGACGATCCAGACCGTCTTCGACGGACAGTTGACGGAGAGTGAGACGCGGTTGATCCCGTCGCTCGAGACGGGACGAATCGTCCTCAGTATCTCCGGTGTGAAGACGCTGATCTTCGATGTCGATGTCTCACCTGAGGAGCTGACCTTGTTCGGAGGTGGTGCCTGATGTGGAGTACGGTCCGGCAGTCGGCACGCGTCGCCGTCCGGATGAAATGGCGGCTCCTGACCTTAAAGTATCGTCTGATCGCTCTCGGAATCGCGCTTCTTATTCTCCTACTGATCATCATCGTCGCAGGGATTCTCGATACGTTGACCGGGATCGAG
This sequence comes from Exiguobacterium acetylicum DSM 20416, assembly GCF_000702605.1. Taxonomy (NCBI): domain Bacteria; kingdom Bacillati; phylum Bacillota; class Bacilli; order Caryophanales; genus Exiguobacterium; species Exiguobacterium acetylicum. Next base: position 26,876 of record NZ_JNIR01000003.1, read on the forward strand.
AACGAACAAGCAACGGAGACACCGATCGCTTACTCGGACGCAAGCCTACAAGTCAGTGATGATGTTCTACAATACCGGGAAGCGATTTCGCGTGAATTGAAGAAGGAGCAACTCGAGGGACAGACGAACGTCGTCCTTGCGTTGATGATGCAAGAAAGCGGTGGACGCGGGAACGATCCAATGCAAGCGAGTGAATCGAAGTGCGGACGGATTGGTTGCATCACCTCTCCTGACGAGAGCATTCGTTACGGCGTGAAGCACTTCGCATCTGTCTTCCGGCAAGCGAACAAGGACGTCAAGCTGACACTCCAGAGTTACAACTTCGGGGGTGGCTTCATCGATTACGTCAAAGAAAATGGAGGACGCTATACGAAACAACTCGCGATTTCTTTTTCACAGATGATGTACCAACGCGTCAAGAAGAGCGGCATCTATCAGTGTCATCGTCCGAGCGCGATCGAGCATCAAGCCTGCTACGGTGACATCGAATATGTCGATGCTGTCCTCCGTTATCTGACACCGACCGTACTAGCGGAAGGCAAGACAGGACCGATTAAAGGGAAACTTCATGCTCCGCTCGACATCCCACTGCAGATGACATCGGGTTTCGGGTCACGGATCGTTTTCGGAAAGACGGATATCCATACGGGCATCGATTTCAGTTGCCACGATACGGATACCGTCCACGCCGTTCGCTCCGGTACCGTCACCTATAGCGGTTTACGCGGACCGTATGGGCAACTGATTCAGATCAAACAAGGCGACTGGATCACCGCTTACGCCCACCTTTCTGCACGCCAGGTTAAGACGGGGCAAAAGATCGAAGCTGGACAAGCGATCGGGATGTGTGGGTCGACCGGACGTTCGACCGGGAATCATCTGCACATCGAATTTAAGACGAGTGATTGGTCCGGTCACATTGATCCGGCACCACTGTTTTCGCTATAGGGAGGGATGAACTATGGCATTGACGAGTCGTCATCTCCTATGGCTCGTGTTGTTCTGTCTGTTGCTGTCGATCAGTGCCAATGTCTATCAATATCGTTCGATGGCAGCAGATGAATCGCATCGAATCGTCGAGAAAGACGAGAAAAGTGTGTTACCAAAAACGACGGTGTCAGATCCGTCCATCTCAACTAATGAACAAGAGCAAGAACAAAATTCAATCATTTCGAAGAGCGCGGAACGCTTTATCACGTTCGCCTTCACATGGGAGGATGGGACCTATCCAACACGCAAACGACAAGCCGATCAGTATATGTCGGAGTCCATTAAACGGACGCTGTTTGCGAGTAGCGGAAGCGATAACAAGTTCACCGCCTCCGTCTCGGACATCGAAGTCTTTCCAAATCGGGACGATCCAGAGCATTGTCTCGTCCGCTTCCAACGGACATTGACGATTGATGCCAATGGTTATGAAGAGACGTCTGAAGAATTAGTTGAACTGACCTTTACGCATCAAGATAAACGTTACGTTGTCGATCAGATGAAGAGCCTTCAAACGTCAGGAGGTGTCTAAATGCATCCAGGAAAACGAAAGACGCTGACCCGTGATTGGTCGCGACTGTGTCTCGGAACAGGACTGTTCTTCTTGATTGGTTTTCTGTTTTTCGGCTTCTCTTCCCTTTTCTTTGCCGAGGAACAACCGATCAATGCGACACCCATCGGCGAAGAACAACGGTTAACGAATGGACAGACCGTCACGCTTCTCGATTGGTCCCATGATGTGCAGCGAAAACAAATGCGCATCCGTCTCCAGTTCGATCAACCTCAAGATTACGCGACGAGACTTGTTACGCGTATCGCTTATAAGGAACGCCCGACGGATGAGCAACGCGTCCGTGTCGTCTATCAGCAGGACGAGCACTACATCTTTGAAATCGAAGATGTACCGCGTGACTTTGATCAACTAGCACTCCGCTTGTATGTCATTAAACCTGAACAGTCACTCGAGAAGCTGAGTGTGACGAAGCGAGAAGATGCGCTCGTCGAATCACTCTATATGGATCAACGACGTGTACTAAAGACGTCACTTTCTAAACAACAAGCGGACGATTATGCACAACTTTTTCTCGCTGACGAGCACCTACAAAGTCAAAAACGGATCAAGAACATGAAGCGCGAACAGACGGAACTAGCTTCTCTCATCCAACAGATTGAACAAGACATTGAGATGAAACAAGCCACCTTACCCGACCTGACACTCGATGAACAAGTCGAACGTGAGGATGAAATCTTCAATCTGAAGCAAGACAAAGAAGACGCACTGTTACGACAAATAGAATTGAAAAAACAACTCACGCAAGAAGAAAAAAGACAAGATCAGCTGCGCATTAAAGCACGTGAAATGAAATGGTAAGGTGGCAAACACCGTGCCAAAATGCGGTTTTTAGTGGCACGCGGTGTGACCTTTTGGCGATTTTGATGATATCAGGGAAACACTAGGCTCCGCCTAGGCTAGCACGCTGAGTGATAGCAGTTTCCCCTTATGCTCTTTTCACGATTTTAGATCCACTTTGCTTTTTACTGCTTTTGATTTTTGGTTGGAAAACTTGATCGTTCTTCTATCGAGTTCAATAAAAAAACGAGCATCTCGGCTCGTTGAATGTGTTCTAGGATTATCTTTTTAACGACTCAAATACTTTCAACATGACATAAAACGAACCAAAACTAAAAGCTAATCCGAACAACGCGAGCACCCAAACCGACATCTTCCATCCCCTCCTCTCATCCTTATACAGCATTCGGAAGCGTGCGGTTTCAACAAATGGAAAATTTATTAATTCATACCGATTGATTCTTTCATTGCACTAGAAGCGTCACTCATATCAACTGAGAGAGAGTCACGTGTGCGTGTCTTCGCATACAGGACTTTTAAAAGTTCCACAATCAAGGAGACGCTCACGGCTTCTCCAAGTGCGTAACTCTGTTCGATGATGAATTGCATATGTTTCCTCCGTTCTTTGTCTAAGTAGGATTGCCTTTCTCACTTCTAATGACAGGAGGAACGAGTGAATTGTTCGGAAAACTTTTTATTTTTTTAATCATTAAGACTGACTTTCCTGATGGAAGGAGGAAGACGAATGGATCTCTTGATACGCGACATTGATCCCTTATTCGTCAAACAACTCGACGAACAGGCGGAGAAACAAATGTGTTCCCGACAGGAATTATTAAAAGGATTGTTGACAACCTGGTGCGCGGACGGTATCCAGTCAACACAGATCGCACGCCTTGAACGACAGCTCGAAGCGAACACCTTGCACCTGAAGCGAAGTGCAACCGAACTCGAACGATTGACTACACTCTTCCGTGAGGTGATGCAGGATGAGTAACATTCCCGGCGTCATCATCAAGTCGAAGTTCAAGTTGCCGCAAGCAACACGACGTGCGCGTCGTTACACGACCTACCTCAGCTACATCGATCGTCCGGAGACAAAAGCGCGGTCGCATCAATTCGAAAACTACCACGACTATATGGAAGATGAACTGAAATCAAGTGGTCTCTTCACAGCGACGCAAGACCGATTAAATGCGAGGGAACGAGAGCAGTTACGCGATATCTTCCGACGGGCACAAGAGAACGGCAGCATCCTCTGGCAAGATGTCATCTCGTTCGATGAAGTGTGGTTACAGGAAGTCGGTGTCAAAGAAAATCGTTACATCGATGAACAACGGTTGATGCAGGCGACACGGAATGCGACCGCGCTGATGATTGAAAGGGAACAGATGTTGCACGCAACATGGACCGCTGCGATTCATTACAACACGGATAACATCCACGTCCATATCGCGACAGTCGAGACGATGCATCCACGCGAACGTGGTAAACGGAAACCAAAAACGATTGAGAAGATGAAGGCACAAGTCGTCCAAACACTCGCCGATCGGACACGGGAACAGGAGAAGTTGAATGCCTTCATCCGTGATGAAGTCCTCGCGCACAAACGAAATCATGCAACACTATCCGTTTCAAATCGCGTGCTACATCCGGAACTCGTACGCCAGTATAAAGCGATTCAGAAACAATTACCGGACGACAAGCGGCAACGGTATTACAACATGAACAGCATGCACGAACTGCGTCCTTCACTCAACCAGTTCACCGACACATATCTTGCGACACACTTCGAGAAAGAACACGCCGCGTTCAAGCAACGACTTGATACGGAGGTCGCATTCTACGAGCGAAGTTACGGATCGGCATCGCAAGCATCGGCTTATCGGAAGACGAAAGAACAGGATCTCTACACGCGCATGGGAAACGCCATCCTGTCCGAAATGCGTGAATCGTCTAAGTCACCTCAGGAGCTTGCAAAGATGAAGACATCCTCACCTAAACAAAAAATCCAAGCAGCGTTTCGACGTGAACGGATCATGCAAGAGACACTCTATCGAATCGGACGACACATGAACGATGAGTGGGAACACATACAAAATCAAAAAGCGTTTGAACTTCTGCAGCAAGAAATCGATCACGATCGGTAAAAGAAAAAGTCATCCTTACGACAAAAGGATGACAACTAGCAATTTATTTATCGACGATTCATTTGGATCGCATAGTCACTCAAACGCTGAAATTCTTCATTGTACATTCGATTCAATCTTGATCTGGAGAGTTTGTAAAGAATAGCATAAGCCCATTTCGGTGTATCCACTATTAAATCGATTTGTAGCTCTGTTTGATTCTGTTTCGATTGCAAATGATATTGACCAATCATCGTTCCGATCTCATTCGCAGTTCTGAGATCAATGAAGGAAGGTGCTTCGATTTTCTCGATCCAAGCATCAGCGGAATACCTTTTTCCACGATGCTCTTGGATGACTTGAAGCTTCTGACCCGCGTATGAATATTGCAATGGTTCTCCGTTTGCATAGATATGATCCTTAGTCATATTACTCCAACTCAGAATGTGTTCATTCTTCGTCAGGTAATCGTATACCTCTTCAATAGGGGCATCAATCAATAAAAAATAGAATCGTAAAAATGAACTTTTGACATGTTTGTACCTCGCTTTAACTAATTTATCTGTTCATCATACCATTCAAACGAAATCCTGTTTCTTTGGCAGCCGTTTTTATAGTTCATGATTATAGGAGGGAGCATACAGATGGAGGAAACAAAACAAGTCCGGATCAAGATGAGTGCCGTGACCGCTGAATTTTTAGAGGAATACCGGGAAATAGAACGGTTGTCTGGGATCGGTCCGGCAATCGATCACATCATCCGCGACTATCAAGAAATGATCAAAAAGCAATGGGACTTGAACTATGTCAGTCGCTCCGTCTCGAAACAGATTGAACAAGAGTTGACGACGTTCTGGGAAGAACAGATTTCAAAAAGTCTCTCTCCTTTACGAAAGAGTGTCCAACAAACAGACCTCCAAACACAGATATTGATCGAACTGGTACAAGCTTTGATGCAGACGGAGAGCATCGAGGACATCATCCCGACGACCGAATACCGTCCCTCTTTCCTCGAGACAGCAGAGACGGCTGTTAAAAAGCGAATCGATCAACGAAAGCAACATAAACATTCGGATGAAGAAAGGATGATCCACAAATGAAACGAATCGAAGCCTTCACACTCGCAACGCTTCTCGAATTGCATCCGACCCACGTCACCGTCATGATTCATCAAGCGCATTATGATATTCCGGTTTCTCGGGATGAACGAGCGTTCCTTCAGCTCTTGCAGGAAGAACCCTTGATATTACTTCCGGTATCACGTGATCGCCGTCAGTTACTACTCGATCGACTGGTTAGCGACCCGATGGTATCAGAAGAGTTGAACGATTTTGAAGGTGCTGCTGATTCGTCCGTTTCGTCGGAAGGAGCGTGATTGACATGGCATACAAGAAGAAAACGCGTGAGGATTACCAGAAGGAAGTCCAAGCGTTGACCGATAAGATGGAGACGCAGCTCGCCTCCCATTTCGTCAGTCAGGAGAGCATCAAGGAACACCTCGACTTCATGAGCCGGTTTCATCGCTACTCGACACGGAACATGCTGTTGATCGAGGAACAGTTCCAAGGCGCCCGTGCCGTCGGTTCCTATGCGTACTGGGAGAAGCAAGGTGTCCAGGTCCAAAAAGGAGAGAAAGGAATCAAGATCTTCGTTCCCTCTCCCGTTACATTCATCAAACGAGAGACGGATTGGGTGGCTTGGAAGGACGCGACGAAGACGGAGCAAAAACGCGCCAAGGAAGGGGCTCTTCCGAAGCGGAAAGCAATGTACTACAAGATTGGTCATGTCTTCGAGTACACACAGACCGATGCACGGGAAAAGGGACTTGAAGTCTCTGAGCTCTTCGCTTCCTATCATCGGAATGGATCGCTTCGTGAGGCGGAAGCGTTTCGGCGCGCGTTGAACGGGATTGCTGAGACACAAGACGTAAAAATACTCGATCAGCCGTTAAGCGAACTTGGTACGGCGAAAGGATGCTTCTATCCGGAACTGAACGCGATCGCCCTCAATCCGCGGAACTCGGATATTGAGAACGTGACCATCCTGATTCATGAACTCGCGCATGCCAATCTGCACAATATGAAACGGAATGAAGAACGCGGAATCGAGTTGAATCCGCACGAGAAGGAATTCCAAGCGGAGATGGTCGCCTACACGGTCGCGGCGCACTTTGGTTTTCCGACGGACGAATTTTCATTGTCGTATCTCGCCAACTGGACGCAAGGGAGAGACTTGCGCGATAAAGAAGACCTGTTGCACGAAGTCCATCAGACATCCGGTCATTTCATCCGTGAGATTCATACTTCGCTCGAGCAGGAGCAAGTCTTGGAACGCGAAGCATCACCTCTGAAGATGATTGAGTATATCGAACAGAAAACACAGATCACAGAACACGGATTACCGTTAGCTGAACGGTTAGAACGAATCATGCAACATTCACCGGAGGACGTCGGTGCTTACCTGACGAGCATCGCTAAGCAGGATACGCAACAAGACCTGTCATCGTTTGACGAACCGATGATGCTCGTTCATGGGGCGACAGACTTCTTCGAACCGTTCGCGAAAGCCAACGACCGTGACTTTGACGAACATGAGACTGTCGCCTATACGCTCGTCATCCCAGGCGAAGAAACGATTAGCCAACACTTCCGCATCCTCGACGATGCGATGGGTCCATACCATCATATACTAAACACAGAGGTCGTCAGTAAGGAGACTGAACAAGTCCTCGAAAAGGCATGGTATGACGAGATGATTTCGACAGAAGATCGTGACTTAGAGAAGGTCCGACAAATCGTAACGCGTCACTTCAATGTACCCGAGCAAGATTTCCGTAGCCGTTAAAAACATGTCCTCTCCTCTTTTAAAATCAAGTACTATAAAAAAGTAGGATAAAACTGACAATACACAGACAAGACGGAGGATTGACCATGACTAACAATCAAGCAATTGCTTATGCTGTTATCGCAATGGAGCAACTTGGCTATACGCATGAACAAATCGAAAAGGTTCAAGCAAGTATGTTGTCTGAGATGGACTGGACAGATGAGAAGACAGCTGAGAAAAAAGCTAGCGAAATCCTTAGTATCTAAATAGAAGGAAGCTCACTAATTTGAAAGTGAGCTTCCTTCTTAAATTATCTGTATTAATTTATCTAGTAACTTCAATTTTTTCGTCGTTAGCATTAAACACTTCATATTCCTCACCATTTATTACCTTTGAAACTAGAACAAATGCTTCTTTAGAGTATCGGTGAAGAGGAGAAACTACTCCTAAGTCAACATGATAACGATTGCTTGAATCTTTGATAGAGAAACCTGTCTCTTCTTCAATTTTCACTAAAGCCTTATTAACTTTATGCCATGAACTGAAGCCGAGCTTTGTTCCTAGATCACTTAGTCTGTAAGGATAAGTAGCTTTCAATTGCTCTGGATCACTTATTGTTCCTAACCCAAGAATTGTTTGTTCAATTGTAGATTGAGTTTCTTCTTCGTCATGACTTTTTATGCCTAACATATTAGCCAAAGAATTTTCATCTTCAACTCTACTCATAGTGATCAAGTCAACTTCAAGATCAGTAATAGACTTACTTTTAATGATGTTGTAAACTTTTTCTTCAAGTATTTTCAAAGCAGATATATCTGATACGTCTTTCTGATTTAGATTCTCAAATAATTCTTCGTATGAATGCACTATTAAGTAGTTTACTCTAATACTTTTTCCTGATCCTAGGTCGATACTTTTTTCTGTTAATGGCTTTTGGTCATAACCAATAGGAACTTCGCTCCATTCAACAAACCAAATGTTCTCTACAATTTCTGAATCTGATTCAGCTACAACTTCAGAAATATCAGCCAGTATTTTTTTTACGTTAGGATCAGAAATAGAATACCCTAAAAATATTATTGGATGCTCCATAAAGAAAGTTAAAAGCTTAGCTACTAAATACTTACGCTTTTCATGGAAATGTATATAATCTTCTGAAGAAATTACTATTTCTTGTGGAGTATTAACACATCCATGTATTTTTAAAATTTGTCCAATATCTAAAGCTTTTTTAGATTTGATAACCTGTTGTCCTACAATAACTGAATGCTTAGGAAATAACGATTCAATTAACATGTCATAATTGGTCGTTATAATAGCATGTGGTTGCAATTTTCTAAGTAATTCTATTTCTGTTGCATATTCATGGTTTTCTAAATCAATTGAATGGCTTAGGTTTTTGAAAAAAGAACTGATTTCATGTTTTAAAAACATACTGGATGAAGTGTCTGCTTCAAATAGTTCATCTGGAAATATTGATTCTTTGTAATTGTCCCAAGCATATGTTTTGTACTCTTCAACTAGTAAACTTGCAATTTCTGGATTATCAGCTGTATTTTGAATATAGTATGCAACTGGGTACTTACAATTCGGATTTTTTTCGATTAAATGTTCTAGCAAACCAATCCATGATGGAGCCCCAATGTATCTTCTTGAAATTCCAGTACCTACGAATAATATCGGTCTAGTTCCACTGTCATCAATTATACTTTTTAATCTTCGATATGAATCTTCTAAATATTGTTCATACACAGCAGTTCACCCCCATTAATTTTTCTTTGACGATCATTAATCACTATTTTATTCGTATATGCTCCGAAATTATTTATTCTGTTAGTCTTCCCATAGTTCTTCCATCAACTCATCGATTTCACTGGAGAGTCGTTCCCGTTCGCGATCATCCTTCTCGATATGACCGTATTCATCCATCCAGATGACATCGCCGGATTCTACCGTCATCGGGAAGCGGGAAATCAGGATGTCGCGCATCCCATCGTCGAACTCGACGACGACCCACTTCCCCTCAATCCGGTCGATGATTCCTTTTCGTTTCGTCATTTCGACTTCTTGATCGTGTAGGACGACCCGTTCCCTTCAAAGACAATCGTGCCGCTCTTATCGGTCCGCAGCATCGTCGCCTTCGCTCGCTTCAGGTTCGTCACGACCTCCTTCGTCGGATGACCATACGCATTCTTTCCGACACTGATAACGGCATACTTCGGTTTGACATACTTGAGGAACGTCGCGCTCGTTGATGTCTTCGCCCCATGATGCCCAACCTTGAGGACGTCTGCACGTAGCGTCTTCTTCTTCGCAATCATGTCCTGTTCTGATTTCAGTTCCGCGTCTCCCGTGAACAGGAACGTGTTCTTCTTATAGGCGACATGTAGTACAGCACTCCAGTTGTTCAAATCACTCTTCGCATAGTCTTTGACCGGTCCGACGAATTGCGCCTTTACGCCTCCTTTGACCGGAAGCGAGACGCCAGCCTTTGCTGTCTTAATTGTCAGCTTCTCGCGCTTAACCGCCAACAAGAAGTCCTTGTAGGCTTGCGTCGTATGCTTGACCTTCGGTGCATAGACGCTCTTGACTTTGAACGAGTCGAGGACTTCATCAAGCCCCCCGATGTGATCAGCATCCGGATGCGTCGAGATCAACACCTCAATGTCACCGACCTTCTGTTTCTTCAGATAGGCGACGAGCTCATCGCCTTTCCCTTTGTTGCCACCATCGATGACGATGTCTTCACCGCTCGGCATCTTGATGTAGATTGCGTCGCCCTGACCGACATCGATATAGTGGACCTTGATTTTCGGTGTCGCTGCCTCTGCGCCTTGCAGTGGTCCAACGAGCAATCCAATACTTGCGAGCGCTAAACTAGCACCCATCCATTTACGTTGCATCTTTCATCGCTCCATTCCTGATTTGTAAGTTATCTTCAGTATACAGGGAATACTAGGAGATAGTTGGTTATTTTTTCTACCTAATCATTTTTCTTAATAGGTTAACCGGTGTATAGATCGATACACAAAAAACAGACCTCAAAGGGTCTGCTTAGTAAAGTGATTCTGCATAAAGTGTGTCAATCGATCGACATCGATAAACCACGTCACGTGCTCAACCGAACCATCCACTTCTCGCACGAAACGAAGCTGGGCATCGATCAATGTCACCTTATCTGGTATCTGTTTTCCCTTCGACAAATCCATGACCTCAAACATCTCAATTATACTCATATACTCCACCCCTAACCGATTTGTTAAGCACAGCATAGAATGATTTAAAAAGCTGTACGAATTACCTTAGATAAGATAAGCGAAGTAATATGTAAAATAACCGAGTCGTTACGAAACAATGCACGATTAATTTTTCACGCAAAAAAAAAGAAACGACCTTTTTAAGATCGTTTCTGCCATAAAAATAATCATTCTTCCTACGCACATCGAATCAATAGAGATAAATGAGGACACCTACGATCAGAATGAGCGGAACCAAAAGCATTTTACCTGTCCTGCTCAAAAAGTTCTTCTTTTCTTTTGTAAACAAGAAATCGATCAATAAGAAAAGTCCGAATGCAATCGAAACGAGGTAAAGTAGATTGACATTTGTAAGTGCTGCACCTAATACATCAGTCGATCCATCAAAGTTCATATGTAGTTTCTCCTTTTTAGATATCCTCGCATACGATACATCATTCACGATCGAAGAACTAACGACGATCTCATACGTGGACAAGCCTCTTTCCTTTAGTATGCCATTCCTTCGACTAAATCCTAACCTTTTATTTTTCTTTTTAGAATTCTATGGAACGCTCCGTGCCTTCCGTCGTAAGGAACAGGAACATAGAGATGCCTCGCGCAAGCGATGTGCAGCTCTCGTTATCGGTCCGGCAGGAGGGCAGCGGTGCGATGAGGGTGTCGCTGCGTGCAGCCTACAGCCTCACGCATGAGCCCGAAAATTCTTCTTCTGTTGTACATCCAGTAGAAAGAGCATCACTACCTATCTACAAGAGGATCGATTCACTTCAATCAGCTATCTCTCCTCGAACCTTCGTACACTCCACTACTGTCTCACTACTGCATCCTCCATAACACCCTTCTACATAGAACAGACCAGATGTACGTTCTCACCCGCAGTGGATCATCCGTCCACTGCGGGTCTCTCATTGCCCTTGGATTCGGGACGAATCCATTCCTTACTCGCTTGCGCTCTCTCAAAAGAAAAACGACGTCGTTTTTCGTCCATACTCTTGCGCGCGCGGACAGGACGGAGGTATCCCGTCCGTCTACGCTCTATCGTCTCTTTACAGCACACCTTGTGCTTTCAAGCTGACGTATTCGTCTCCGGCACCGACGATGATGTGGTCAAGAAGCTGAATACCGACGATGCGTCCGACCTCGACGAGCCGTTCGGTCACCTCGATATCTTCCCTCGATGGATGCGGGTCACCGCTCGGATGCTGATGGCTGACGATGAGCGACGTCGCATTGTTGAGGATGGCGGACTTGAAAATTTCTCTAGGGTGGACGACGCTCGAGTTGATGCTACCGACGTGTGCCCGATGGACGGCAATGACGCGGTTCTTCGTATTGAGTAGGATGACGAGGAACACCTCACGGTCATCGTCCTGGATGAAGCGTCTCGCGACACAGAACGCGTCCTCTGGGGACGTGATGTGTGTCGTCTCGAGCGCGACGTCCGGTTCACGGACCTCTTGGCGGATACGGGTGATTTCAACGAGTGTAGTCAGTTTCATGGAAAAGCTCCTTTCGCGAGTGGGATGCAGTCCGACACGGCGCCGTCCTGTTGACGGGAACGTAGCGAGCGTCGCGAGACGGCGCAAGGGTGACCGCAGGGAAAGATCAAAAAAAGCGGACAGCGCACCGGGACGAAGGCTTCCGAAGCCCGCGAGCGAAAAGCTTTGCTTTGAGCCAAAACGCGGAGGAAGACAAGGAACGGCAGCGGCTTTTTTTGATGACCCTTGCGCCGACGAGGAGCGAGCTAGAGTACGGAAACAGGACGGCTTGCGGTCTCTTTCCATCAGACAGAGCGGGGCCGCTCTGTTCCATGCTTTTATCTATGGGATCCTATCTGATTGAAAAAAAGAACACACCCTAACTCATGAAGTGAGATAGGGTGTGTTCATACACAAAAAAGAAAAATATACCAAACTTCTATTAAATTCTTAATGTTTTCGCATTGATAGCTACGATGACCGTACTCAAACTCATCAAAACTGCTCCAATCGCTGGTGAAAGAATAATGCCGTATGGTGCTAAAATACCTGCAGCTAAAGGAATCGTAATGATATTGTAACCAGCTGCCCACCATAGATTCTGAATCATTTTATTATATGTTTTTTGCGATAGTTCGATGACAGATAAGACGTCCTTTGGATTACTTTTGACAAGGACAATATCAGCCGTTTCTACAGCTACATCTGTTCCACTACCAATCGCAATCCCTACATCCGCTTGTGCGAGAGCTGGTGCATCGTTAATTCCATCCCCTACCATCCCTACTTTTTTTCCTTCTGCTTGCACCTGTCTCACTTGACGTGACTTATCATCCGGTAATACTTCTGCGTACACTTGATCGATCTCAAGTTGGGAAGCGACCCACGAAGCGACTTTTTGATTATCCCCAGTCAGCATGATGGATTGAATCCCTTTCTCCTTTAATTCCTGTACAGTCTTCTTAGCTTCCTCGCGAACGAGGTCGGCAAGGGCGATCATACCGATTAATTCTGTGTCCTTTAAGACAAAGACGACCGTTTTCCCTTCTTCAGACAAATCTTCGAATGTCACTTCGTCGATTTCGAGTTGTTTGTCCCGTACGTATCGCGGACTAACGACGCGGACTTGCTTTCCTTCGACTGTTCCTTCCAATCCTATGCCTGTCATCGATCCAAATCCTGCGACCGATGGTAAATCAAGCTTTCGTCTTTGAACTTCAGTCAAGATCCCGCGAGCAAGTGGATGTTGCGACGACTGTTCGATGGCTCCTGCGAGTCGTAATACTTCTTCCTCACTTATACCTGTACTTGCCATCACATCCGTTACTCCAAAATTACCTTGCGTTAAAGTACCAGTCTTATCAAAGATAACCGCATCTAGTTTTCGTGCCTCTTCGAATTGTGTTCGATTTCGAATCAAAAGACCTCTTTTAGCGGAAAGTGCTGTAGAAACGGATACGACAAGAGGGGCTGCTAAACCAAGAGCGTGTGGACAAGAGATAACCATAACCGTTACCATGCGCTCGATTGCTGTACTAACCGAATATCCAAGTACAATCCAAATCGCGAAAGTCAGAACACCTGCTCCCACCGCGAGATAAAAAAGAATTTTTGCTGCTCGATCAGCTAAGTTTTGAGTCCGTGATTTGGAAGATTGCGCTTCACTTACTAAGCCGATGACTTTTGAAAGGTAGGTGCCTTCACCAGTACCTGTCGTCTCGACTGTCAGACCACCTTCTTGATTGATAGAGCCAGCAATCACGGTGTCATTCTCCTGTTTATCTACCGGAAGTGATTCACCGGTAAGCATTGATTCGTCAATCGTTGTTGTTCCTTCGACGATTTTTCCGTCTACCGGTACCTGTTCTCCCGGCTTGATCCGAATGAGATCTCCTGCCTCTAATTCATTGACCGGCACCTCTTCAACCTTCCCATCCTTCACTCGATGCGCCACACTCGGAAGTAACTTTACTAATTCCTGCAACGCATTTGAGGCACCCATGATTGATTTCATTTCAATCCAATGCCCTAATAACATGATGTCGATCAAGGTCGCTAACTCCCAAAAGAAATCATGTCCTTGTCCGAAACCGAATATGATAGCGACACTATAGAAATAGGCTACACTAATCGCTAATGCAATCAACATCATCATTCCAGGATTTTTTTGGCGTATTTCATTAATACTACCTTTTAGGAAGGGCCATCCACCGTAGAAGTAGACAATTGTGGATAGCAAAAGCAAAACAACGTCGTCATATGGAAAGCTAATGTTGATACCCGACCATTCTTGAATCATTTTGGAAAGTAGCAGGATTGGAATGGTCAACATTAACGATACGAGAAATCTTTTCTTGAAGTCTCCGATCATTCCTTCATGTTCATGATGTGAAGCACTCATTTGTTGGTCTTCATGATGAGTATGTTCGTGATGGATATGGTGATTCATAAGAAAACCTCCTTTTACGTACTATATACCTGTATGGTGTATATAGAGAGATCATGACTATATAGAGCTACATCTCGTTTTTACTTCCAGTTAAACTTATATATATAAATATAAAATGTATTTTGACACACTAAAAAATAAAAATTATCATACAAGTATAGGATATATTTTAAAAAATGAGACCATTTGTTTGAATAGGACTATTTAGCGCCAAAATCACAAGTACTGAAACTTTAAAAAGAATTAAAGGACAAGTTCGAGGTAGACATCAAATGATTGATGACAATTCATGAATTAACTGAACTGATGAAGACTATGGTCAAATGAACGAATAGGTACTATCGTGAACAGACAAATGAGCTAATACAAAAAACGCAATTAAAAAGCTTTGTTTTATGCACCTACAAAATTATCTCTAAGGAGAATCCAATCGTGAAACTTAACATACTCTTAAAAAGCGTAAGTCTTATTAGCCTATCCCTAATTGCGGTCGGCTGTGCTCAATCCCCGATGAAGTCTTCTACTCCCAATCATTCAAAGGAGGTAGATCATGCGAAACATATGAGCGGTGACAAGATTGAAGAAACATCATCATCGTTGATACTTCCCACGTTTTTAAAAACTCAACCTGAAGATGTACGAAATGTTTATCAAGCTGTAGGGAAAAATCGTAAACTACTAGAGAAAATACCTTGCTATTGCGGTTGCGGTGAAACAGTCAATCATAAAAATAATTATGATTGCTTTATAGAAGAAAACGCGACGAATGGATCGGTGAAATGGACAAGTCACGGAACGACATGCAGCACCTGTCTCGAGATTGCTGTAAAGTCTATTTTGAAGCAACGGGACGGAGAATCGGTTAAAGATATTCGTTCTGCAATCGATTCTTCATATAAAGATGGATACTCGAAGCCGACACCGACTCCCTTATGATTTTTATGATGACACTTTTGCTCCTATAGTAAGAGTGTCATTTCGTTTCATTCTCACTCCAACGATATCCTCTCCCCCCAAATTGTTTTCAGATGCCTATCGATCGGGTAATCTAACTCTCTTAACTTTTCTCTAATCATCTTAATATGAGAATCAACTGTCCTCGGATCCGATTCTGACGTATAAGACCAAACGAATTCATAAAGCTCTAGTCTGTTGAACAGCCTTCCAGGATGTTGAAGGAATAGTCGCAGTAATGCATGTGCTTTTGGTGTAAAGTCAATCGACTTGCCATCTAGTAAAATTAAATTGTTGCTCTCATCGAACGTAAGTCCGTGGTAGATAACGGGTTCTTTTGCTTTCCTTCTCATGACAGACCGAACTCTTGCTAAAAGTACGTCCCCGTTAAACGGCTTTGTGACATAATCTGTAGCTCCAGCATCTAGTCCTTTGACGATGGATTCAGCATCATTTAGAGCCGTTATCATGATGATAGGGACTTCCGGGTGAGAATCCGTTATTTTCTTACATACTTCGAATCCATCGTACATTGGCATCATTACATCCAATAAAATCAAATCGAAGGTTTCTTTTTTCACTTTCTCTAAAGCTTCGATCCCATCATTCGCCATACTACATTCATATCCTATTGGTTCTAGATAGAGTCTTAATAATTGCCTCATTCTTATTTCATCATCAACAATTAATATTTTATCCATCCTAGTCACCACCTCTTACATTAAAATTTTTTAATAATAAATGATTGTTAGTCTATTTCCTCATAAATTTCACGAACTTTCTATATAATCAATTCAACCTATAGAATGGAGTTGATTTTCATGAAAGTGTTTATGAAGAGTTTGATCGTTATCCTCTATGTATCCTTATTTTCTCTCACCATACTACTGGTCTATAAGGGTTATGAACTTTTTCATAACTAAGTATCTTAGTGCTTATAAATAATGAAAGAGCATCAGCTTTTTAGCTCATACCTTTTTCGGCATGGCGACATAGATGCTCCTTCATTTTTAACACTTCGCTTTAAGCAATTAATTTACGACAGACTTTTGCACATTCATTACAGGCCTCAGCGCACTTTTTACAATGATCATGATCATGTTTCGAACATTCTTCGGCACATCTTTCACAAATTTCAACACAGCTTCTTGCAAGAACATCAATATTGCTGCTGTTTCGAGAAATAGCTTGTACTAAAAGACTACAAATTTCAGAACAATCTCTGTCTAGACGTATACACTCTGCCATCGAAGAAACATGATGTTCACTCAAACACGCATCAAAGCATTCATTACAAGTCACTATACAGTTGTGTAGGGCACCTAAGATTTCTTGTTGTCCAGTATTCATTCTAAAATACCTCCATTTTCCGTCTTTTTTGACTTACACAAAGCCTATTTCCTTAGTTTGTGAAAAAAAGATGAAAACATTCACCTATTTTTTAGTCCACTTTCAACTGACCCATCATTCCGTTCTCTTCATGTTCAAGAATATGGCAATGGTACATGAATACCCCTTTTTCCTTGAAAGTCATCTGAATCTTAACTCGTTCATCTGGTTTTATAGCGATAGTGTCTTTTAGACCTGCTTCTTGATTATCCAGTTTCTGTCCGTTTCGCTCTAATACTTTGAATTGGACTCCATGAATGTGGAAGGGATGAGTCATTCCACCCATCATGTCTTTTTTATTATAGACCTCCCAAATTTCGGTTTCTCCTTGTTTCGCTTTAATATCGATTCTCTTCTCATCAAACTTTTTCCCATTGATTTCAACATTTTTGCCCATCCCGAAAAGAGTTAACTTTTGATTCACTGTAGACAAGGTCTTTAGCGGCTTTTCATATCCACTTTTCGGCGCCAATGCACTTAGGTTCGTCCCTTGTTTATCCTTCAGCTTGAAGTTAACGACCCTTACTCCATTCGTCTCAAATGAAACAGTCTCACCAATTTTTCTTTTTGAAAAGTCTACCAATACCTCTATACGTTCGCCTGGACTTAATTCAATTTTCTTTACGTTTTTCGGTTTTGAGATGTAACCACCATCATCAGCAATTTTTTTAAAGGATGAACCGTCAGATAGCTTCACTACGTAGTTACGTGCATTGGAGCCATTTATCAATCTGACTCTAAGTTGCGAATATTTTACGTTGAAATATGGATTAATCGTACCGTTTACGAGGAGGGTATCACCTAAAGCCCCATCTGTTTTTTCTACATCAGCATATCCAAGGACATTCCTGTTTTTAACTTTTCGATCTTGAAGAATTAATGGAATATCATTTTCACCATATTTTTGAGGTAGCATCGTCTCTTTATTTTTTTCATCTTTTACGTACAACAATCCTGCTAACCCCTTGTATACTTGTTCAGCAGTTTTCCCCATTGGATGTGGATGAAACCACAATGTCGATTCATCTTGCTTCACTTTAAACTTTACTACCTTCGTTTCACCAGCTTTCACGACTTGATGTGGTCCGCCATCTACGGATGATGGTACAACAAGACCGTGCCAATGGAATGTAGTCGCTTCTGATAAGCGATTCACCGTACGGATTGTTACCATTTTTCCTTTTTTCAATTCCACTACAGGACCTAAATAATTTCCGTTATATCCTAGAGTTTCAGTTTTTTTACTATCTCGGAAGAACTGTGTCTCCCCTTGTTTAGCGACAATCGTGTATTGAATGGAATTCTTGGTTTCACGATCGGATTTTAGCATCTTAGGGATGTTCAATCGTCGCTCTTTTTCTTCAGTTGATTTTAAATCGACACTCGCGCCATGTCCCATACCTTCCATCATAGTCTGATTTGTAGTAGTGTTCCCTCCATTCATCATAGATTTCATGTGCTGTTTGTTATTTGGCATAGTACCTCGGATAAAAAGTAAATACGAACCGCCCACTATAATCATGAGAGTAAAGATACCGATAGTTGCGATTAACCATCTTTTCTTCACATGGATCATTCCCTTCAATTAATTATTATCTTTAACTTAAAGAATGATTGTGAAAAAAATATGTCTTTCCACCCATGAATTTTATAGTTTTTTTCAATGTGTTACTTTTCTGCTCTCTGCAATGTTTCTGCAAATTTATGTGATAGAGTTTATGGAAAGCATAAAAAAATAATTGGAGGTAATTTTTATGAAATTAAAGAAAAAGATTTTTATGACAACTATGGCTGCTTCGCTTTCTTTAGCACTCGCTGCGTGCGGAAGCAATGGTGATGATTCTAAATCAACAGGAAGCATGGATAAAAATATGGACGGTATGGATCATTCGACGATGGACATGTCTGGATCGAAAGAGGTTCCGAAAGGGCTCCAAGAGGCTAAAAACCCTAAATTTAAAGTTGGCGACATGGCGATGATCAAAGAAGCACATATGGAAGGCATGAAAGGGGCCGAGGCTAAAATTGTAGGAGCTTATGATACTACTGCTTATAGCATTTCTTATGACCCTACAAATGGCGGGAAACGCGTCACGAATCATAAATGGATTATTCAAGAAGAGATTGTAGATGCCAAGTCATCTCCTTATGAAGTAGGCGATGAAGTAAAAGTAGACGCGGATCATATGAAAGGAATGAAGGATGCTACGGCCACTATCGACTCAGCTAAGCAAACAACAGTGTATATGATTGATTTCGAATCGACTACAGGTGAAGAAGTGAAAAATCATAAATGGGTGACTGAAGACGAACTATCTGCAGAATAAACGATAAACAAGAGAGGAACGGTTTTTTAACCGTTCCTCTCTTGTCTTATTTCTCCTTATTTAAGGAACCCACTTGTAACCAATTCCCCATACTGTGCGAAAGTGTTCTTCAATAGGAAACTCGAGTTTCCTAAGTTTTTCTCTTAAGTTTCTTACATGAGAGTCGACCGTTCGTTCATCTGTCCACTCATTTGCTAACCATAAACTTGAGAGCAGTTCCTCTCTTGAATAGACACGTTCTGGATTTTTTAATAACTTAGCAAGTAATGAAAATTCCTTTGGCGTGACTTTGACTAAATGATTATCATAATACAGCTCATGGGCGTCTTCATTTAAGATTAGACCCGACGATTCGATTTTTGATCCTGAAGAAACTGTAGTTCGTCTGAAAATCGATTGAATTCTTGCCTTCAATTCCGCCTCGTCGAACGGTTTCACAATGTAATCATCTGCTCCCAGTTGTAATCCTTTTACGATTTCTTCTTTTCCGTCGAGTGCTGTCAATAAAATGATTGGTACATTCGAAACTTCCCTTATCCTTTGACAGGTCTCAAAACCATCCATTAAAGGCATCATCACATCCAATATGATTAAGTCAGGCTCATCTACATCAATCAAGTTCAATATCTCTCTTCCGCTGTTCAGCTTAATACAGGTATAACTGTCTTGCAGATAGAGTTCAATCAGTTCTAACATTCGATTCTCATCATCTACCAAAGCAATGGTTCTCATCCTGGAATCCCCCTCAAGTCAATGACAACTTTCAGCCCGTTTTCTACATTCATAGCTACGATGGTCCCTTTGTGCGCTTCAACTATTTCTTTCGTGATAGCCAAACCGAGCCCAGTACCTCCTGTTTCACGATTTCGTGAAGAATCTACTCGATAAAAACGATCAAAAAGATACGGGAGTGATTGCTCATCCACACCACCACCTTCATCCGTAACTTCAATAAAGTTTTCATCAAGTTTTAAAAATACGCGTTTGTTCGCATGTGTATATTTTAGCGCGTTATCCAGTAAATTTAAGAGAACCTGATCAAATCTAGCTTGGTCTATCTCTTTGTAGATGGGAGTTTTATTAATTTGAAGAATTAATTTCACTTGTTTCTCCTCAAATTTAAAAATTATTCTTTCACTGATTTTTTTTAAGAAATCATTCATCTCTGTGATCTGAGGATCTATTTGAAAATGTGGCTCTTCCAATCTAGCAAGTTCAAACAAATCCTCAATCAGTTCTTGAAGTCTTTCGGATTCCTCATAGATAATATCTCCAAATCTCGATTCGTCTTTTTTGAGGAGTCCTGCATATCCCTTAATGTAGGTAATCGGCGTACGCAATTCATGTGTGATTGAAGTCAGAAATTGCTTTCTTGTATTTTGAATGTGACGTAAATCAACAGATAACTTAGTGATCGCTCGTGCTAAATCTCCTACTTCGTCGCTTCTCTCAGCTTCTCTGATTTTCAGCACCTCGCCTTTACTTAACTTTACCGTTGCCTCTTTCATTGATAAAAGTGGCTTTATAATGATATAACTCAAAAAATAAACACTTACTAATAGAAAAAGTACTAACAAGAATAGAGAGAACACTACTTGTTGTTTCAATTCCCCCATCAAATGCTGTATATACTTCGTCGGCTCTAACATAATTATTTGACCGCCATCTTCAATATTACTCACCGTCACTAAAAATTTGCCCTCTCTCCAATTACCTTCTACGATTCCATCCTTTTTTGAATCCAATCCGGGTTCAAAAATTGTTCAGCGTCGTTAGATGAATCGACGACTTGATTATTTTTGTCTAAGATAATCACATCAGTCATCGCCTTTTCCTCCATTAAAACAACGTGTTCAACTGTTTGCTTGTCGAAGTTAGTGGAAAGAACATCTCGATGACTATTGCCTCTCTCTTGAAGGCTCTCCAGTTCACTTTCTACTTGTTGATGCTCAAGAATGTTGTATACAATAGCAGATGAGAGAATGAAAATCATGAGAATCCCGAAAAAATAAAATAACGTTATTTTAAATGAAAGTTTATTCATAAAGTACCTTTCTCATTTAAGATGATTACATATAAAAACAAACTGTTGAGATTTAGAAAAGAAAGTATTCTTCATTTAGGCGATACACAAAAGAGCTTTTATCATTTGATTCTTTTAAAAGGACAATTCCTTGAATATTGCTCCACAAATAATTAGCGAAATCATAATCACTAAAAATAGCCTCACGAGTAGAATGCGTCATGAAACATTCTATTTTTGTAATCGTATACATTCCCTCCGAATCACGTTGATAATCGAAAGAAAAAGAACCCTTTATATTAAGCCTTTGAGCAATTATTGCTACGCACTCCTCTAAAATTGAGTTGGCAAACACCTCGTATGAAAGAACAGTATCTTGGTACCGTTCATACTCTTCTCTCATAAAACAGCAAATCACTTCACTAGATCGATAATCGACATATGCATCAATTTTCCCCACCTTTACACCTTCAGGCGCATTCTTTATCTGGTCAAAAGAATAAGTGAAAGTATTACCTTGAACCGAAAATGAATCATGAAGTACTGTTTTATCCCAGTCAAAGGATGTTATAAACGCTACGTTATTTTTTCTCATTTTCAACTTATGTTTTGATAACGTAGATGCTTCTTGTTCGCTTAAAGGGATAATCCAGCCTATTTCTTGAGAAGTACAATATTCAATCAGATTACTAATATACCCTTCTTCTGATTCTTTTTTTGAAAATGAATCAAAATATTTAAAATCAGGAAATAGCTTTCGAACCCATCCTTCTTTTGAAGAAATATGAATATCTATACTTACAAGTTTAAGTTGTTTTATGTTCTCCATCACTTTCCAGTTTTCCTCTACTCCCATTATCAGGACATTTTCACGAGACATTTACGATGCATCTCCTTTCGAAATAGAAAATAGAGCGTCAGAACCCTCTAAACCCTGTAAAATCAATCAATATTGTAGTTAGTTTCGTCAGACCATCGAAATACAATATGATACCTAATAAAATCATAAACCAGCCACCTATTTTCATAACCTTTGAAGAATAATTCATTAAGTATCTGGATTTCCCGACCAAAAACGACATCAAGAAAAATGGAATAGAAAAACCTAGTACATAAAAGAGCATATATAAAAATCCATTACTAGGATTCGTGGCGATCAAAGCAATAACTCCAGCGAGGATTGGTCCTGTACAAGGAGTCCATCCAGCAGCCGATCCGACTCCGACAATAAACGTTCCGATATAACCACGCTTTCTTTTTCCTAAGTTCATTCTTCGCTCTTTAAGTAAAAATATTGGGGTCCACAGACCAGTTAAAATAACACCGAATATGAATAAAATAAGTGCACCGCTCATCCGTAGAACATCTTTATACACTATAAAAAAATCAGCCAAATATGACGTTGAAAAACCCATCACTAAAAATACGCTCGAAAATCCAAGTAAGAAAACGAATGTATGGGGAACACCATTCCAGTTCCACTTTTTATTTTCTTTTAACTCTGTAACTGAAATTCCTGTAATGTAAGATAGAAAAACAGGATACAAAGCTAGGCAACATGGCGAGATAAAAGATAAAAACCCTGCTCCAAAAGCTAACAAAAAAGATAACTCCATCAAATTCCTCCCGAACTCTAAAAAATAAATCTTTTTTTAAGATGTATAAAAAAGAAATGTGTTTAATTTTAAACATAAAATCTGTTTGTGAAAAAAACTATGCATTTTTTGATTAAATCTCGTATCAATTTTTGAAATGAATTTGATACACTTTTTTGTAATATAGTGATGCTATACTCCTTTTAACAAATCGTTTGTCACCGTATCTTTATCTTTAAAGGAGTACAACTAATGAAAAACAAGGTAATACTTATCGCTTCTAGCGTCTTACTCACAACAACTTTTTCAATGCATAGCCCAAAAGTTGAAGCAAGTAGTGCATATAAAGTAAAAGTAAAGACAGACAATCTCCGTGTTCGGACTGGTCCTTCTCTCAATTACAATATAGTCGGCGTGACTAACACTGGTCAGACTTTTTCTTATTTAGGAAAAAAAGGAGCTTGGACAAAAGTACTTTACAAAGGGAACACACGGTATATCTATAGTTCTTACCTAAAAAAATATAAGAGCCACGTTGCAAAAAAAATGACGTATAATGAGTCTCTTTTTGCTTCTCCTACTAAAGGGAGGCTGACCCAAGGATACGGAAAATCTAATGGCGCTTACGGTTATACATTCCATAATGGCGTTGATCTAGCTGCAACAAAAGGCACACCTGTCTATGCTTCTGCGAGTGGAAAAGTCACTACCTCTAAAAACAGCGGTGCATATGGTAAACACGTTATGATTTCACATAGTCTAAAGAATCAAAAATACGTAACCGTTTATGCTCATATGAATAGTCTTTCGGTAAAAAGTGGTCAGACAGTCTCTAAAGGTATGAAGATTGGAACAGTTGGGAATACAGGAAACTCGTTCGGAAATCATTTACACTTTGAGATTCATAAAAACAGTTATAAATACAGCAGTTATTCTGCAGCGAATAGTGTCAACCCATTGAACTATTTGTAACCTAAAAAAAGAAGAGAGGATGTCCTAAGACAGCATCTTTTCAGATCATAGAAAAACCCTCATTTCGACGTCGAAATGAGGGTTTTTCTATGATCTGAAGCGACTTCATCAAGTCATTTATTTTGAAGTGGATTGCTGTGATCTAGCGTCTCATAAGACTTGTCTCAAAAGTGAGGTGATATTTTGCGGAAAATTGGTTATGTACGTGTCAGTTCAACTAGTCAAAACCCTTCAAGACAATTTCAGCAGCTAAGCGAATTCGGAATGGATATTATATACGAAGAAAAAGTTTCTGGGGCAACGAAGGAACGTGAGCAACTTCAAAAAATGTTAGAGGACTTACAAGATGGTGACACCATTTATGTTACAGATTTAACTCGAATTACTCGTAGTACACAAGATTTATTTGAATTGATCGATTACATACGAAGGAAAAAAGCCAGCTTAAAATCACTCAAGGATACATGGCTAGATTTATCAGAGGATAATCCATACAGCCAATTCTTAATTACAGTAATGGCTGGTGTTAACCAGTTAGAGAGAGATCTTATCCGTATGCGTCAACGTGAAGGGATTGAGCTGGCTAAGAAAGAAGGAAAGTTTAAAGGTCGGATAAAGAAATATCATAAAAATCATGCGGGAATGAATTATGCAGTAAAGCTATATAAAGAAGGAAATATGACTGTAAATCAAATTTGTGAAATTACAAATGTGTCTAGGGCTTCATTATATAGAAAGCTATCGGAAGAGAACAAATAGTTCAGTCCTATTCCATTAATTGGCCAGATAATGTTATGTACTTAAAGTCTTATGCAGTTTGGTTATTTTGTTATTAGAATTGGGTACTCCAATTCTTTTTTTATGAATTTTTTTACTCATTCAAATAAACACTTGAATGAATTATTAAAAATGGTTATACTATATTCAAATAAACACTTGAATGATATTGGGGTGAGAATGTGATTAAGAAAGATACTTGTGAAATTTATTGTTATGACGAAGAAAAGGTCAATCGAATACAAGGTAATTTACAGACAGTAGATATTTCTAGTGTTGCCCAAATGTTAAAAGCTATTGCAGATGAAAATAGAGCAAAAATTACCTATGCTTTATGTCAAGATGACGAACTGTGTGTGTGTGATATAGCAAATATTATAGGTGTTACGGTTGCAAATGCCTCTCATCACCTGCGAACGCTCCATAAGCAAGGGATTGTTAAGTTTCGAAAAGAGGGAAAACTTGCATTTTATTCATTAGATGATGAGCATATCAGACAAATTATGATGATTGCATTGGCACATAAGAAAGAGGTGAAGATCAATGTCTAGTGGGAAAGCAAAACTGTCTGAAGAAGAAATGAAAGCCTATCGTGTTCAAGGATTTACTTGTACTAACTGTGCAGCCATTTTTGAAAATAATGTTAAAGAACTTCCCGGTGTTCAGGATGCGAAAGTAAATTTCGGAGCATCTAAAGTTTATGTTAAAGGGACGACAACCATTGAAGAATTAGAAAAAGCAGGAGCATTTGAAAATTTAAAAATTCGAGATGAAAAAGAACAAAGGGTAGAACGAGAACCTTTTTGGAAGCAGAAAGAAAACATTAAGGTATATATATCAGCTCTTTTACTTGTAGTTAGCTGGTTCTTAGGAGAGCAGTATGGTGAAGAGCATGTTCTACCGACAATTGGTTATGCAGCGTCCATTTTAATCGGTGGATATTCGTTATTCATTAAAGGTCTCAAAAATCTAAGCAGATTAAATTTCGATATGAATACGCTTATGACTATTGCAATTATAGGAGCTGCAATCATTGGTGAATGGGGTGAAGGGGCAACCGTTGTTATCCTATTTGCGATTAGTGAAGCATTAGAGCGTTATTCAATGGATAAAGCACGTCAATCTATTGAATCTTTAATGGATATTGCCCCAAAAGAAGCGTTAATTCGACGAGGCAATGAAGAAATGATGATTCATGTTGATGATATTCAAGTTGGAGACATCATGATTGTTAAGCCCGGTCAAAAGTTAGCAATGGATGGAATAGTGGTTAAAGGTACATCGACATTAAATCAGGCTGCGATTACAGGTGAAAGTGTTCCAGTAACGAAAACCACAAATGATGAAGTATTTGCAGGAACCTTGAATGAAGAAGGGTTACTTGAGGTTAAAGTAACAAAACGAGTTGAAGATACTACTCTTTCAAAAATCATTCACTTGGTAGAAGAAGCCCAAGCAGAACGGGCCCCTTCTCAAGCGTTTGTCGATAAATTTGCAAAATACTATACACCAGCTATTGTCATACTTGCTCTTTTAATTGCGGTAGTTCCACCATTATTTGGCGGAGACTGGAGCCAATGGATTTATCAAGGCTTAGCTGTATTAGTGGTTGGTTGTCCTTGTGCCTTAGTAGTCTCAACTCCAGTTGCTGTGGTTACAGCAATAGGAAATGCAGCGAAAAATGGTGTTTTAATTAAAGGTGGTATCCATTTAGAAGAAGCAGGACACTTAAAAGCGATAGCCTTTGATAAAACAGGAACATTAACCAAAGGGATTCCTGCTGTAACAGACATTGTGACATATGGTAGAAATGAAAATGAATTAATGACCATAACAGCAGCCATTGAAAAAGGATCACAGCACCCTCTTGCTTCAGCGATTATGCGAAAAGCAGAAGAAAATGGATTAAAATTCAACGAAGTAACAGTAGAGGATTTTCAATCCATTACAGGTAAAGGCGTTAAAGCCAAAATAAATAATGAAATGTATTATGTGGGAAGTCCAAATCTTTTTGAGGAATTACACGGAAGCATTTCAAGCGATAGGAAAGAAAAAATTGCCGATATGCAAACTCAAGGTAAAACGGTGATGGTGTTAGGAACAGAAAAAGAAATTCTTTCGTTTATTGCCGTAGCCGATGAAATGAGGGAATCGTCTAAAGAAGTTATCGGCAAGTTGAACAATATGGGAATCGAAACAGTGATGCTAACAGGCGATAACCAAAGAACGGCAACAGCCATCGGAAAACAAGTTGGTGTTTCGGATATTAAAGCTGACTTACTTCCAGAAGATAAGCTAAATTTTATTAAAGAACTTCGAGAAAAACATCAAAGTGTGGGGATGGTCGGAGATGGCGTGAATGATGCTCCAGCCCTTGCGGCATCTACCGTTGGTGTAGCAATGGGTGGTGCTGGAACTGATACAGCTTTAGAAACGGCTGACATCGCCTTAATGTCTGATGATTTGAGTAAATTGCCATATACAATAAAATTAAGCCGTAAGGCTTTAGCAATCATCAAGCAAAACATTACCTTCTCTTTGGCGATTAAATTAGTGGCATTACTTTTGGTCATGCCCGGTTGGTTAACACTTTGGATAGCTATATTTGCTGATATGGGAGCAACTTTACTTGTAACATTAAACAGTTTACGCTTATTGAAAATCAAAGAATAGGTTCTAAAATGGGCGTCAACTATCGGGTGCGATCATTGAAAACAATGTTATGCTTCAAAAGGGATATTAACAGGAAATATACAACTAAAGGACGCTTTAACTGAGCAACGGAAAAAGCCAAATTTCTCAATTGATGTTGAGAAATTTGGCTTTTTAGTATGGGAATTTCCTTAGCATTGTAAATCCGCATTTTCCTGACGCTACCCCTTATAGAACCACTCTCCCCAACTACCAAGTTGGAGTAAAGGTGGGACGATCATCAGCAACAATGCACCTAGGAAGACGAACGGTGTATACACTTTCGCGAAACGATCAATGAACGCTTCACTCGGTGCTTTATTATCCTGCGCTTCCTCGACCAGTTCAATGATGTGCGCAAGCGTCGTCTCTTGATACGTCTTCTCGACGATCATGTCGAACGAACGATCCATGTTGAGCGTTCCGGCAAATACGTGATCGCCTTCCTTCTTATCGACAGGAATCGATTCGCCCGTGATCGGTGCTTGATTGATGGTCGTCGTCCCGTTCAAGATCGTGCCGTCCAGTGCAACCTGATCACCTGGTCGAATCCGGAGGATTTCTCCGACTCGCACCGCTTCCACCGGTTTACGTCTAACGTCCCCGTCCGTCAGCACGAAGGCTTCCTTCGGAGACAGTTCGATCAGTTTCTGAATGGAATTGCGCGTCCGCGCAAGGGAGCGATTCTGAAGCAAATTGCCGATGGCAAAGAGGAAGACGACGGTCGCTCCCTCGAGCCACTCCCCGATACATGCGGCACCGATGGCTGCTACGCTCATCAATACTTTCATGTCGAGTGAGCGGGCACGGACGGCATAATAGGCACTCCGGAAAACTCTCCCCCCACTGAGGATCAAGGCGATACCGTACAAAACATTCGGAAGATACGCCACTCCGCTCGTTTGGATGAGCAATCCCAGACCAATCAAAATCCCGGACAGGATCAAGGAGATCCCCTCGAACGACCGGACCGGTGCCTCGGACGTTTTCTTTCCCTTGACGTATCCATCGAAACCGATCTTGTTCAGCTCGCTTTGGACTTGTCGAGCATCCAGCTGATGGTCGATTTCCATCTCCCCACGGGCAAACGAAACTGTGACGGTCTGGACATTTTGCATCTTTTGAAAGTGTTGTTCGATCGTCTTAGCACAGCTACTACAGTCCATCCCGGAAACGGTGAATGTTTGGACGAGCTGATCTGATTTATCGGGAAGGGGCGGAAGCGATGACCGCGCTCTATCTGATCGGCGATACGCTCCTCTACGGTTGTCTTGCGCTGTTGATCGGTTTCTTTTCCGTCCATCTCATCCCTCGTTCTTACCGACCTGACGTATCGCTTTCAATCCGCTGGGTTCGCATGCTCATCGTGCTGATGCTGTTATCCTTTTCCCTGTCCGTCTTACGAATCGTACTGTATTTATATGAAGAGATCGGTTTTTGGATAACACTGCAATCCGTGTTACTTACATTCGAGGCAGGGAACGCTTGGATTCTGATGGCTCTCTGGAGTGTACTCCTTCTCATCGTCATCAATCGTGCATCACTCAGTCCTGGACGTATAAAACTAGGAGTATTCCTTGTTATGGCGATGGTCGTTACGTTCGCGTGGTCCGGGCACGCCTCTAGCATCAAAGGGGCAGAAGGCATGCTCGTACATTCTATTCACGCACTCGCCGTCTTCATCTGGACCGGTGGATTGCTCATGCTCGGCTTTTGGAGTCCATCAGACCGTAACTGGGGCATCTTCCTCGAATGGTTCAAACCACTCGTGACGCTATGTTTCTTACTAATCGTCGGTTCCGGCATCTATCTGATGTCTGTCGTCGTGCAGGTAGAGGAGTATTCCGATTCCTGGATTTTACCGTATGGACAAGCCTTACTCTGGAAACACGTCCTGATTCTACCCGTGCTGATCATCGGTATCATGAACGGGAAGTGGAGTTACGCGTCTCCTGAACGATCGTTTGAAGTCCGACGGATGCGGATGCGCATGGAAGGCATCTTGATCCTGCTTCTCTTCACAGCGACTGCGTGGCTCGGTCAACAGGAACCCCCTCACTCGATCAAGGATACTCTTCAATCCAGCGGGGCTGGTCCACTGTCAGGGTTTCTTTTCCCTAGCTTGCGTTTCACCTATTCTGATATCCGGTTCGAGCCGACCATGATATCCCTCTTCTTGATGGCAATCAGCCTCCTTTTCGTGGGATTGTTGGTGTACGTCATCCGATCAACCCAAGACTCCATCAAGACCCTCTATCTTGGATTAGGCGTCTCGATCTCATTATTTTTCGCAGCGTTGTATAGTATTTCCGTGTATTTATGATCCTCCACATGAGCATTTCAGCGTGTGCGACGTCTTATACAAAAAGAAAGGCATGCGATACAGCAGTCTTTCTTTTTTCATACTTATTCATCATTTTCATACTAGTTATAACAGGTTCAATCCTATTTTAAATCGGTGCCATTTCTAGACTACTACTGGAATATGTATTACAATGTATTACAAAGGAGCTGATAATCATGAGTACCATTTCCGTACGTCTGGATGACCAGGATACACGACTCATCAAAGAATATGCGAAGGCAAAAAACATCACGATTTCTACACTCGTTCGCGATGCCGTCCTCGACCGCATCGAAGACGAAATCGATTTACAACTCTATCATGATTCGATGGCAGCACACCGTAAAAAATCAGAAGCGATCTCTTTCGACGATATGATGAAGGAACTTGATTTAGAATGACAGCATTTACGGTAGAGTTTGAGCGCGGAGCTCAAAAGTCTCTCAAGAAGATGGATCCTCAACAAGCGCGGATCATCATGTCCTGGATCAAGAAGAATCTGGTCGGGACGGATGATCCGCGTCGTCATGGTAAAGGACTCGTCTCGAATCGCTCGGGTGAATGGCGGTATCGCATCGGTGATTATCGTCTGATTACTGACATTCAAGATGAAAAAGTCGTGATTTTGATTCTCGAGATCGGGCATCGTCGTGATATCTATAAATAAGACAGGTAGAACTCACATCTGAGGAAATATGTGAGTTTTCTTTTTTTTGTTTTTAAAACGACCGTTATGTATACAAAAATGATTATTCTCTCACAATGATGTATCTAGCTGATTAATTGTGCTATTAAGAGTTCTATAAACTCATCTTTTTATCAATGTGCTTTAAATAACCTAGAATACGTATTTACGATAAAAATTTATTTTTTGAATAGTGTTTCGTCCAACCGTTGTTAGTCAAAAAATATAAAAGTCTTTTCAGAGCTCCAATCAGTCTTTTTCAAACAACTGTATGAAAAAGACTGATTGGAGCTCTGCATTAATCTTCTGATTAATATCGCTTAAAGTAGATTTCTTTTTATCTATCTAGTTATCCTCAATTATGTTCGTAAAGACAGCTCTAAAAATCATAGAGAAAGGCGTATACATTTCGATGTCGAAATATGTATACGCCTTTCTTATTAATCATCATCGAACGCTCTAATAGCATCTTTCAAGTTCAACCAGAACGAAAAAGTTCATCTACTTGCCCATCATCCTTCATCGACCGATGTGAACGGAAGTGAAGACGAACTTATCGTAACGGTTCCTCGAGAACGAGTACTCGAACGGCTTCCCGTTCCCGAGGAAGACGACTTGCTCGACCTCGATGATTGGATCGGTATCCTCGTTCCCGAGATAATCGCGGTCCCACTGGTTCGGTTTATCCGCGCGAATCATCTTGTGTGAGCTCGTAATCGTGTAACCGAGGTCTTCCTGGATGTATCGATAGATTGAACTATCGAGGACCTCCTTCGTCACACCAGTGATCAACGAGGAGGGCATGAACGTATGCTCGATCACGTAAGGTTCGTCATCAACATAACGGACGCGCCGGATTTCATAGACGGGATCGGTCTTCTCGATCATCAGGTGACGGGCGACCTCCGTATCCGGGAAGCGCACCTCGAACTGGAGGACCTCACTCCTGACGGTCCGCTCACCGAGCAGCTTCGTCAACCCTTGGAATTCTTTGTTCAACACGTTGATTCTACCCTGTGAGAAGCTCGAAGGCAGGATGAAGGTCCCCTGTCCTCGCTGGCGATAGATGATGCCTTCCGATACTAGGATTTCGAGGGCCCGCTTCATCGTCATCCGGCTGACTGCGAACTCCTCCGCGAGTTGGATCTCGTCCGGCATTGCTTCCTCGACATCATAACCTCCGTTAAGGATTCGTCCGCGCAGTTCATCTGCGATTTTCTCATACTTTGGTTTCTTTTTAGTAGACATGATTACACCCCATGTATAGACATATACGTATAATATAACAAAAAAGGATGACCAGGGCTAGATATACCCTGATCATCCTTCCTCATCTCACGAACCCCTTCTCTTCGATCACGCGCTTGAACCAATGACCACTCTTCTTGACCGTCCGGCCCTGACTCGTAAGGTCCACGCCGACGAAGCCGTAGCGATTCTTGTAGGCGTTACTCCAAGACCAGTTGTCCATGAAGGTCCAGAGGTGATAGCCCTTGACGTTCGAACCTTCCTCCATGGCCAGATGCACCCACTTCAGGTGCTCCGCGATGAAGTCAATCCGGTAATCGTCCTGGATGCTGCCGTCCGCATCACGATAGCGTTCCTCCCCTTCGACCCCCATCCCGTTCTCCGAGATGAAGCACTCGATGTTCCCGTAGTTCTCACGAAGGTTCGTCAGGATGTCATAGACGCCCTTCTCGTAGATCTCCCAGCCACGATGACGGTTCATCTTCCGCCCTGGCATCTCATAGTAGTCGAACAGGTGCTCCGGCATGAACGGTGCCTTCGGGTTCGGAAGATGTTCCTTCACCTTGATCCGTCTCGGCTGATAATAGTTGATGCCGAGCAGGTCGACCGTGTGGGTCGCGATCTTCTGTCGATCCAGTTCCTCCATCAGAGGAAGCGCATCCTGTTCCTTCAACAGGTCTATCAACTCTGACGGGAATGTCCCGAGGACGGACGGGTCCAGGAAGGAACGGTTGAACAAGATGTCCGCCAGATGAGCGGCATGAAGGTCCGCCTCGTTCCGGCTTCTCGGATAAGACGGCGTCAGGTTGAGGATGATGCCGATCTTACCAGCCTGGCCCGACTCCTTATACGCCTCGATGGCCAAGGCACTCGACAAGATCGAATGATAGGCGACCTGGACGGCGCGCTTGAAATCCACCACGTTCGGATAATGGAAGTCGTACAGATAGCCCCCCTCGACCGGGACGATCGGTTCGTTGTGCGTGAACCATTTCGTCACGCGGTCCCCGAACAGCTCGAAGCAGACCTTGGCATAGTCGACGTAACGTGCGACGACGTCCCGGCTCTCCCAGCCACCTTGATGCTGCAACGCGAGCGGCATGTCGAAGTGGTACAGGTTGACGAAGGGCTCGATGCCGGACTGGATCAGCTCGTCAATCACGCGATTGTAGAAGTCGACTGCCTGGGGATTGACCTCCCCTTCCCCGGTCGGGAACAGACGGGACCAGGAGATCGACATCCGGAACGAGTTGTGACCGAGTTCCTTCATCAGGGCGATGTCCTCTTTGTACTGGTGATAGAAGTCGGATGCCACCGTCGCACCGACTCCGTCGAAGAAACGATTCGGCTCCTGCTCGTACCAGTGGTCCCAGATATTCGGTCCCTTCCCTCCCTCATACGCAGCGCCTTCCATCTGCGTCGCGGATGCGGCCGTCCCCCACCAGAAGTCGGTCGGGAAGGTATACTTCTTCTCCTGCACGGTCGTGTTCTCTGTCTGATTCATCCTATGCACATCCTATCTATAGTTGTTTTTCACTCAACCGACGTCGTTCAGCCGATTTGTTCCTTCTTTTCCTGTGTGGCGTTCGCCTCCTCGCGCTCCTTCTTCAGGTTCAGGCGATCGATGAAGACGAGGAACGGGAACCATACCGCCATGATGATGGCGAAGTTGACGAGCTGTAACAGACCTCCGGCGAGAGAGTTGGTCGCCATCATGCCGCTGATGAACATCGGCACGGTCCACGGCACGGCTACGCCGGTCGGAGGCGGGACGATGCCCGTCGACATGGCGAAGTATGTCACGGTAACCGTGATCAATGGTGCGACGATCCATGGAATCATGATCAACGGGTTCATGACGATCGGGAGCCCGAAAATCATCGGCTCATTGACGTTGAAGACGCCCGGTCCGATCGATAGTTTCCCGATTTGCTTCAATTGCTTGGAGCGCATGAACAACAGGATGGCGACGACCACCGCCAGTGTAGAACCCGAACCTCCGATTCCGACGGTGTAGATTTCGATGAATTGTTTGCTAATGATGTTCGGGATTTCCCCGTTCGCGGTATAGGCGTTCAGGTTCTCGAGGGACAGCGTGTTCCAAATCGGGTCCATCACCGAGTTGACGATGACCTGTCCATGAAGACCGAAAAACCAGAACAATTGGACGAAGAAGATGGCGATCAATGTCGGGACGAGACCATTCCCTAGGTTGACGAGTGGTTTCTGGACGAGATTGAAGATGAGATCATGTAGATTCGTGTCCAAAAGTGAAGTGACTGCGATGTTAATCCCGAGGAAGACGGTGAGCGTAAGTAATGCCGGTACGAGTGCCGAAAACGATTTGGCGACCGCAGTCGGTACACCAGCCGGCATCTTGATTGTCCAGTTCTTTTGGACGATAAAGCGATAGATCTCTCCTGCTAGGAATCCTGTGATCATAGCGAGGAACATGCCCTTCGCGCCGAGTCGGTCGAGCGGGATGACGTTACCCACCGGATCCGTGACGTTTTCTACCGAGACGAAGAATGGCGTAAGTAATAGGAACGAGACGAGGGCAATGACACCGCCGAAAACAGCTTCGACCTCATAACTTTTAGATAGATAATAGCCGATTCCGAACACGACGAACAATGACATGATGCCCATCGTCGCGGATGGTGCATTCCCGAGCGACGTCTTGAAGGCATCGAGCACGCCAGGGGACATGAACTTGTCGAGGAACGGTAGGTTGGCGACGACGACGATCAAGGAACCGAACATCGTAATCGGGAAAGCAAGCATGAATGCGTCACGTAACGTCTGCAGGTAGCGACTGTTGTTCAAGAATGCCGCCATCGGCATCAGGAAACGGCTCAACAGGTCGAACCACTTACTATTCTCTGTCATCTCAAACACTCCTTATCATTTTTTAGAGAACTTATGTTCCATGAGCTCGATGAGCCCAGCCGTCAGATCTAGCATCGTCTGAGTCGACATCAGATGGTCCTCCGCGTGTAGCAACAGGAGGGACAGCGTCGTCGGTTCACCGCTTGCTTCCTTCTGGACTTGTCCGAAATGGACCTGATGTGCTTCTTGTAGTTGAGCGCGTGCATCCGACAGCAACCGCTCGAACTCCTCGAACGTTCCTTCCTTATAGGCTTCGATCGCCTCACGAATCGTACTTCTGGCATTCCCGCTGTGTAGGATCATCATGAATGCGACTTGCTCAATCGTCTGTTCGTTCGTCTGCATGTCGTTCACCCCATCAACTTCACGGCTTGTTCATAGGCCGCTTTTCCGTCCGCCATGCCGTACGCCATCATGTCGATCACCTCGACGGGCTTGTCCGTCGCCTGCTGGAACTTCGAGAGAAGGAACCGCATCTGTGGTCCGATCAATATGACGTCTGCGCCATCCATCTCCTTCATCGCCTGGTCCTGTCCGACCGCCCAAATCTTCGCTTCTTCTCCGATGCCCTTCGCATGCTCCTGCATCTTCGACACCAGGATGCTCGTCGACATTCCTGAACTACACGCCAACATGATTTTCTTCATCTGAAATCTCCTCCTTTTTTGTAACCGCTTACAAATATGATTATACGTGTTTTTATTTCCATGTCTATACTTGATATTTAATTTGTTTATTTTTATTTTACAAAAGTGTAGAGTTGTAATTGAAAATAAGATGAAGGAGGAGTTAGCATGCAGGAAGCGATTTATTTCGAACCGATCGTCAAGGAACGGATATGGGGCGGACAGAGACTTCGCGAGTATGGATTTTCCATTCCCGAAGACGTTCCGACGGGAGAGGTCTGGACACTCGCGAGTCATCCAAACGGGACTACGCGCGTCGAAACCGGACCGTTCGTCGATTTCGATTTGGAAGAGTTGTGGTCAAACCACCCTGAAATCTTCGGCATGGAGACGGATTCCGATTTCCCGCTCCTGTTGAAGTGGATCGATGCCTCGACGGACCTATCCGTCCAGGTCCATCCGAACGACGCCGATGCCAGACGTTATGAGCAACAACCTTACGGAAAGAACGAATGTTGGTACATCATCGATTGTCCGGAGGACGCCTCCCTCATCCACGGTCATTCCTTGTCCTCCCCGAAAGAGTTCGACGAGGCCGTCCGTCAGGGGACATTGTTGCAGTCATTGCATCACGTACCGGTATCGAAGGGTGATTTCCTCTATGTACCGGCGGGGACCGTCCATGCCCTGACGGAAGGATGTGTCGTCCTCGAAATCCAACAGAACTCGGACACGACCTATCGTCTGCATGACTATGATCGTCTCAATCCAGTCACCGGCACTCTGCGTACGCTCCACATCGAACAAGCCCGCCGCGTGATACGGTTCCCTCACTATCGTTACTTAGAGCCTTCCGTCACGTTGTCTTCATCCAGAAGACGGTTGACGCGGAATCCTGATTTCTTCGTCGAGGAATGGACCATCCGTCAGACCCATGCACTAGACCCGAGTCCGTCGTTCCGTATCATCACCGTCGTCGAGGGGACCATCGAATTGGACGACGTCGTGTTATCGGTCGGGGCGACCGCACTCCTCCCTGCCGGCAGCAAGCATGTCGTCTCTGGGGACGGTCTCATGTTGGTCACCGGACCTGCTCCGAAGACGACGAAGCCATTCCGGATCGGTGTCGACCTCGGTGGTACGCAGACACGCGTCGCCGTCGTCGATCAGGAGAACGTCATCAAGCAGTTGTCCTTCCCGACTAATCCGGGCGCCGGCCCTGGGCAGACCATCTCGCACATCGAACATGCCATCCGATACTTCTCGGAAGAGTTCCATCTGACGAACATCGGCATCGCCGCGCCTGGTCCACTCGACGCGAGGACCGGACACCTGTTATCCCCACCGAATCTGCCTGGCTGGGACGACGTCGACCTCGTCACCCCCATCGCCTCCCGATTCGAGCTCCCGACCTGTCTCGAGAACGACGCGAATGCAGCGGCGCTTGGCGAGGCGTTGTTCGGAGCAGGAAAAACATCCTCTTCCGTCTATTATGTGACGGTCAGCACTGGGATTGGCGGAGGCTATGTCCATGAGAAGAAGCTCATTCGTGGAGCCAATGGATATGCGGGAGAAATCGGCAACACTATCATCGATTCATCCGGTCCCGTCCATCCGGTGCTCAACACCGGATCTCTTGAGGGATTGGCGAGCGGGACGGCACTCCAATCACGCGCCTCGGAGAAGGAAGCCTCGTCCGTCGAGATGCTACTCACTTTACCGTCAGAACGAACCCGGTTCATCAACCACTTGGCGATCGGACTCGCGAACATCATCCACACGGTCGACCCCGAGGTCATCATTATAGGAGGCGGCGTCACGGAATCTGCCGATGTCTTCTGGGAGGAATTGATATGTCGAGTCCGCGAGCTCGTCTATTCTGCTCTTCGTCCGAGCATCGACATACGTCTCGCGACGTTGAAGGGTCATGCGGGGGTCATCGGTGCTGCCTATCTCGGCTGATTCTGATCATGTAAAAGAAAGTCTCGAACATCGCACTCATTGGCTAATCAATCGTAAGTGATGTTCGAGATTGAATGTATTAGTTGATAATGAATTAGAGAACAAAAAAAGATTGTATATATTTCGACATCGAAACGTATACAATCTTTTTCCTTGAATGTAGATTTTTCTTAAGATTAGAAATAGACATACCGCATATATAAGGAATTTAGATAATAAATACAAGGAAACAAGCGGACCCTTTTTTTATTCTAATAGAATATGATGTATACAAATTTCTCTCAATTGATTGAATGCATAAAAGGTCATAAAACTAGAATTATTACGCAGAATACAAGACTGAACCTCTTCATGAAATGAAGTCGTATACGACTCACCATCATTAGTGATGTTCAATGCCTTCTCCTTTTCAGTATTTCAAGCAACTGTTCGACTGTCAAAACTTTATTTTTTTCTATGGATCATCATGTGGAAGTTAACGTATAACGAGATTAAATGTATTCTAGGATTAATTTTAGCGAGGTTTTCGAGCTCACTCAATTATTAGATGGGTGTCATAGAAATGAGCGATGAATGGAGATACTAAATTACTTTCAGTCGCAATCCAACATTACTGAATTCAAAAAAATATACCTTTCATTTATTAAGTTAAGGGTAACGCGTACATCTTTTTTTATAATAGAGTTAGTCACTACCGATAAAAATAGTTGAGATAAGATAAATTAAAATAAGATGTATCTATCGTAAGTTCACGATAAATACATCGGTCTACATATTTTAACCATTCTTTACATCATGTTTTCCTTACATATAAATCTACTTGACTAATGACTTTACGTATCGCTGGTAAAGAATACTCTAAATCAATCAAAGCTCTCAAATCATGGTCGTAATACAATTTTTTATTTCTAATTTTATCGAACGAATTTTTATCATCAAAATCTAACAGCCAATCTAAGTTGTCATGGTTTATTTCTGACTGTTCTTCATCCAAACTGATTTTTAAATCAATCCAAGCCTGATAAAACCATTCCCAAATAATCGTCCACTTTTGAACAAGCTTATCTATTAAATAATGGCCCCATTCAACATCCTTTTGATTAAAACCAAAACCACATGTATGATTTCCTAAATTCGAATTTGTATACATCTCTACTTTGATGTCTTTAAACTTTTCAGGATGTTCAACCAGATAAAAACCTCTCTCGAATTGTGAAGAAAAACTTTCGATTGATTGAATGGTTCCATCTATAGACTTAAATTTCAGTTCTATCGAATCAATTTGTAATTTGATAGTGTTCATCATTTAAAGCCTCCATAATTGGTGTTTCGGATAAAACTGATCAATGATTAATTTTCAAAGTACGTATAATCGTGTCCGTTGTAAATCATCACTTGGTATTTAAGTGCCTTCGGTACGGGTTTCCATGAGACAGAAAGGTCACTTGCGAGATCGATTTTCTCCTCGTCGCCATCTAGTTTGATGACTTCAAGTATTGGCTCTTCCATAGGACCAAGACTACTAGCTAACTCGACCAGTCCGTTATCGAAATCGCTCATGTCTAAGGTTAAGCTGGAGTTTTCTGATTCGATATCACTTTTTACCAAATATCTATTTGAGGGTAATTCCTTTTCCTCACTATCCTCACCTAAAATTAAAAACCCAAAAATATATCCTTACATAATTGGATAAAAATATGTTAAATAACTAAAAATGGTTGTTTTCGATAGACATATATGTAATATTTGTATAGTTGCTTTACATATTTAGGATTATTTAAATATAATAAAATACTGAATGATTGGAGAAAAAAATGAACAATTTCAACAAGACATTATGTTTATCAGCAATTTCTTTGGGGTTATTAGCTAGTATTAGTGATGAAACATTTGCAGCTGAGAGTAAAGTAAAAGCTATAGAAACAAGTAGCTCTATTTCTTTAAGTTGGAATGCAAAAGGTGCTTATCATAAAGTTTATGAAGGAAAAAAACTAATTTATAAAGGTATTAAAAAGAAATTAAGTATTAAAGGTTTAAAGCCTGATCAACTATACAGTTATCGAGTTGCAACTTACACTAAGTCTGGAAAATTAATAGGATTTTCTACGATAAAAACCTCTACAACTAAGTCAAAAAATCAAAATTCTTTTAATAAATTCTCTGCCAATACTATTCAAGATGACGTAAGTTCGGAAGAGGATGCTCCAAAAGAAGTTATTCTAGAAACAAATGTAGGAACTGATTATGCCGATATTAACTGGGAAAAAATGGAAGATAATGACGGTGTATATGAAATTTACCGAGATGGGGATTTGATTGGATCGACTACGAATTTATCATATAGAGATGAAAATTTGACCCCTGCAACTATTTATACTTATGAAATTGTTGCAAAAAAAGAAGTTTCTCAAGAAAAAAAGATGAAATTAATGAAAAAATCAAGGAACCAAATATTTCACTTTCTTCAAACGAGCTTGACGGTTTATATGATAGACAACAATCTATTATTAGATCCATTAAAACAAGCGAAAATATTAGTGAAAAAGAACTACTTTCTCCTGTTTTCCCATCATTTTCAAATGATTCTGATGACAAATCATATAAAATGAGTTCCAGTTCTATTAGCCCTTCAAAGAGATCGTATTTCTTTAGATATACAACATTTATCCCTGATAAAACAGTAAAAAATAAAAATTTCCTTGATTACTTGGGTACTAGTTATCTTCATGGTGATAACCGTGGATATGATATTTGGTCGTCTAAATATAGAACACGCTCAGATGTCTATGCCGGTTGGGCATTCGGCTCACCAGCAATTGACCATAGTCCAAGTGTTGGGCAAAGTATTTTATACAAAGATAAAGCAGGAAAAAATGTAATAAAAAAAGCTACTGCTTCAACGAATGGAATTAAACTTTCCAAAGATGTTTTATCGAAATCAAAAGTTGCTTGGAGAGTAAATCATGATGTAGGAGTACCTTTCGCAAAATCGTATCCTAACATTACTTATTACTACGAAGGTACTCAATATAGTAATGGAAGTATGAAAATTAGAGGGGCCCATGATAATGCTCCAAACCATGAATTTTATTGGGGATATGCTTACAGTGACCTTACACCTAAAACTGTATTTCGTCATACGGGGGGAAGCTTTTTTAATCTAGTTCCTGGAATGAAACAAAAATATTTTGAATTTTCTATGTAAATTAATAAAATATATTTTTTAATTAACTATAAGATAGTTTTTAAAGATGTTTTATAATTTTCTTAAACTTGAAAGATTATAACCTACTAGACACGAAATATAATCCTTTTCTTATTTAGAAAGGATTATATTTTTGTTTTATCCTAAATAAAGTTTCTTCGAGCAAAAGATTGTCTGAAAGCTTTATGTTAAAATACAAATATTCTGTATTGCATTTTTAAATTTTCTTTTCAAACCTAATTTAAAGAGGAGAACTAATCATGTTAAAGAACCTTTATTCTACATTTCTTTTTTTGCTTCTTAAATCACTTCTTACAGCGATTACAGCATCAGCTATTTTAACAGTAATTATATCTTTAGTTCCAGAACCAGAAAATGATTTTTATTCCATAGTAGTTGATACATTTTTTCTATATATAGTTTACTCTTTCCCATTAATCTTTATTGCCGGTTTTATAGCTGATGTATTAATAAAAAGAATTCTTAATTTGTTTTTATCAACTGATAAATTCATTTTTTTAAATTTTTAATATACATAGTTTATGCTCTCCTATTAAGTTTTGTCCTTTTGATGATTTTCAATGACGATGATTCATTTAATTTCTTGCTTTTTTTAAAATCATTTTTAACAGTCGGATCTACCGCTTGTATATTTTATCTAATGTCTACTTTAATTTATCGTTTTAAAAAATTATAAAAAACAAATCTCTTTATTAGAAATTTAACGTAATAAATACCTTATTTAAATTTTTTGAAGCTTTGTGTCCTTTCCCTTACATGTTTTTCTTGCAAAATCTCTATCCATAAACGATTAATTAACAAAGCGAATACCTATGACATCTTTTTTTATTCAAAAAGCATCATTTGGTATAAAATTTAAAATATATGGCTTTTATTGATTTTTTTATATTTAGATTTAATAAATTTATAAAATCCTAAGAGGTTGTCATGACAACCTGAGCTAACCTAAAATTTTGAGACAATATAAAAATCTTCGGAGGGGTACACTTTTAATAAACTTAGCCTTAGAGTTTGGATAGTTTAATAAAAGTACTCTTAACGTTTTAAGCTGCTATGAGATGGCTTCGGTATTATACCGGAGCCATCTTTTGTAGTCTCCATTGTCTTCGTTCACTATTGTAATAATCAATGTAAACATCGACCATGGTACAGACCTCATCGAGGTCAGATGCTAATTTATAATCGACATAATCTTTCAAGTGCCTAAAGAACGATTCCATCGGGGCATTATCCAGACAGTTTCCTCTACGAGACATGGATTGAAGCATTCCCATCTCACGGATGCGTGTTTGATAAGCAGGATGCGTATAATGGAATCCTTGATCGGAATGTATCATGGCTTCCGGGTGTACATTCCCTTGAAGTCGTTCTGCGAGTTTATTCGCTGTATGAAAGACGAGTTCCATATGGAGGCTTTTAGATACATGATGTGCCATAATTTCACGTGTGGCGATATCCTTCACACAAGAAAGATAAACCGTTTGGCCAGATCCAATACGGAGATAAGTGATGTCTGTGACGAATACTTTACCAGGCTCCTGCTGATCGAACCGACGGTTCAAGTGATTTGGTACCGTCTTATGTTCATATGTCGCTTTAGCGATTTTACGGTAGGCGTTCTGTCTACGGATTTTCGTCACGATTCCAAACTTCCTCATGATACGCAAAATACGTTTATGATTCATCGGCCCCCCGATAAGATCAAGCATCTCCATGTAAAGACCACGATAGCCGATTTTTCCCTTATGACGATCATGAACATATTTCAGAAGGAGGTAGTCCGCATAGTCGCGTTCTTCCCGAAGGGACACACTATCTGTACGTGCGAGCCAGGCGTAATAACCGCTGCGGCTCACTTCAGCGAGCATACATAGCTCCGTCACGAACCGACTCGACGATTGTTTTCGTAAGACAATATTGATTGCCTGATAGCGTTCAGATGCCGTTAGTTTCGGTACTTCGCCTCTCTTTCGAGAGCTTCTAACTTTTTTAGTAATTCATTCTCCGCTGTGAGGTACTTGATTCGTGCTTCAGCTCTCGCAAGTCGTCGTTCGACGGAATCATCTTTTTTCGGTCGACCTCCAAGATTAGATTTTCCACGTCTCTCATTCAAGAGTCCTTCTTCTCCATAAATGCGATATGTCTTCCGCCACCGTTTCAACGCTTCGTTCGGCGTTTGCTTACCGATCATGTCCAGGTCAAAGCCACTTTCCTCAAAGATTTGTATCGGTCGCTTACCAGCTAAATTCTCACGTACAGCGTGAATCTTAAATTCTCCATTGTATTGAATCGTACGATCTGATACAGAGGCTACGTGAAGATTCGCTTCAAGTTGTCTGATTTGATCTGGATTGAAGGTGCGTCTGTTCATGAATAGTTCTCCCGTCTAAATTGAATAGGTACAGTATATCGATATCTTTAAACACAAAAAACCCCGAATGGAGTCTTTTCAGATTGTAGACAAATAGTGAAGAAAAAATGATCTACCACGATTACTTGGGTAAATCATTTTTCATTCATTAACGACTACGTTCATCTAGGCATTTAATATTTTTTATTATCCTGAATTTTGTTTATCTACTCTCATCACACAAAGGTACCTTATTATTTTCTAACACTATATCGCCCTGATCACCCATGCTACAGATAAAAATTTAACCTTACACAAAAAATCATTTCCCATGTTCATCAATTTCTCTCTACTAAAAAAATGGAAAGTTCAGTACATTTAACTAAGACCTTTATAGTTCTATAGTATTAATTGAATAGATCGGCTTAAACTAAAAGCATCGGGCTATGTAATTGATTCAAGAAGTATATATGACTAATTCCTTATATATCGACTAAATCCCCTCTCGTGGAAGTAAGCAAGGAGTAGATTGTACGAATGATTGGTCAAAAAATTAAGGAGGCTCGTCTTGAAATGGGACTATCCCAACGCCAATTGGCAGGCGACGATATTTCAAGAGCCTATATCAGTATCCTTGAAAAAGGAGCTGCTACACCATCCGATAAAGTACTTCATGTTATTGCGACTCGTCTTGGAAAACCAGTAGATTTCTTTTTAGGTAGCGTAGATGAAGAAATGCAAGAAGTCGCCTATGCCTTGTTGGAACGAGCACGACATCAGATGAACAGCGAACAATATGACTTGGCAAAAGGACTACTTGATCGAGTTCATGCAGCCACACAAAATGAACAGGTATTGCTCGATTCTTATGATTTATACATCGATATTTTACTCATCCAAGAAGATTTTTCAACCTGTAATGAGTTTGGAGTGTCTGTCGAACATGCTTTTAAAACGTGTGAAGATAAAGCGCGTGTCATCTCTTACTACATGCGATTGGGAAAGGCAAATTTTAAAAATGAGAATTATCCTCTCGCCCATCATCATTATCTTCAAGCCATCCATCATAGTACTTCATTAAAGCGTTTATATGAGGAGCGTATCCAGTGCTTCATCTATCTTGGAACCATCAATGTCCGACTAGGAAAATACCAGGATGCAAAAACGTATTATGAAACAGCTTTAAGCGAAGCTTCTCTCACTTCTCATTATGCAAGTATCGCTGATGCTCATTTGGGTCTTGGACGTGTCTATCACCTTAGTGCCGATAACGTATCGGCAATCCTCCATACTCAAAAGGCAGTTGAATATTATGGTCAAGCAGGTGATGAAGATTATGCTACCTATGCAAAGAACAATTTGATTGTAATGAAGAATGAAAACCTAAAAGAAATCATCATCGAACTTCAAAAGTACCTTGAAACTTATGAACGTCAACAAAACGTTATGAAACAAGCAAATATTTTAGAAGAATTAACTACACTTATGCTTCAACTTCATCGATTTGATGAAGCAAAAGTGTATTGTCTGAAAGGTCTTCGCTTATTAGATCAACAAGAAAATGCTTTATTGGCTGCTAAATTTTATCGTGCAGCCGGTGTTATTCATCATGCATATGATGAAGTTGATTATGCCTATTTAATGTTACGATCTAGTCGCGATCTCTTTGTTCGTCTCGCTTCGCAAACTGAAGTTGATATCACACGTCAACTCTTACAATTTGTTGATCAAGAGAACCTTGTAGACCGGTACGTCGCATTAATTCGATAAAGGTTTTGAGTCAAATACCCCACTTCATCACATGTGTTACATCATGGTGAAGTGGGGTATTTTAATGACCAATTTCTAGTTGCTCCTCTTCTATCAATTCTTCTTTCATTGTGAGGTGACGATATGC
This sequence comes from Exiguobacterium acetylicum DSM 20416, assembly GCF_000702605.1. Lineage (NCBI taxonomy): Bacteria > Bacillati > Bacillota > Bacilli > Caryophanales > Exiguobacterium > Exiguobacterium acetylicum. The sequence continues at coordinate 71,308 of NZ_JNIR01000003.1, forward strand.
GAGGACGGTTCCAGTAATCCCTAGACTAATGATGAGAAAAATGGAATCTCCGATAAGTGCATATAACGCATCGAACACAAAATTTCCAACTGGAATAAATAGAATGGCGATTGTGAAGATAATGCTGAATACTCGTCCAATATACTCCGGTGCTGTGTGTTGTTGAATGTAGGAAACAAACTGAATATTAAACAGTGCAAGACCTATACCGTAGCAAGCAGTTCCCATCAACATGATCAATGGATTTAGATGTAGTGTTACAATCAAAAAAGTTAACAAAATACCTATAGCCGGTATGAGCAAGTAATTGCCAATCGAATGTGCAGAAAGACCTATCTTTAATCGTTGGCATAGAATTGCTCCTAAGATTCCACCAATCGCTTGTGCTGTTAATAGCCACCCGTACAGATTTTCAAGAAAGACATATTGTTTCGCAACGAACGGTAGCAACAACAGATAACCTGCAATAAAAAAATTAGCACCCGAGGCAAGAAGAAGGATCGCAAAGATCCGCTTCTCACGTCGTACATATTTCCATCCTTCTACAAGCTCTTGCTTAAACTCTTCGATCGCTCCATCAAAAGTTGCCTTCTGATCAGCCCCTTCGTTCTCTTCAATAGGGGATCCTTCTATCGCAAAGAAGCTCTGTAATGCTGCTGAGAGGAAAAATGAAATTGCGTTAATTAAGAAAGCGAGCTGAATACCACCGACACCGATCAACAATACACCCAGTGCCGGTCCAGCAATTTTTACAACTTCTCCTAATCCGTTAAATAATGCATTAGCCGATGGAATTTCCTTCTTCTCAAACAATTGGACGACGATGGCTTTTGAAGTTGGTGCATAGATTGAATACGTGACGGCAAGCATCGTATTTACAATCAATAATAGAACCAGCCCCGATGATCCTCCCGCAAAAAAAATATAACGCAAGTGCACCGATACCACTGATAATGTCTGTTCCAATTAACAGCTTCCTTCGATCGTAGCGGTCGGCGAAAACTCCACCGATCATATTGAATAAACTACTGACCAGCGTCTCAATGGAAAGGACGACTGCGAGAAACGTCGCACTTGTACTGATACTCGCTATCCACCATTTGATCGCATACTCAAAAATGACATCGCCTAGATGAGTTGATGAAGAGGCTGTCGCCATTAGCCATTTATTTCGATTTGTTTTCATGATGAATTACACCACCTAGTCTAGTAATGAATTCTTCCGATAAAATAGGTTGGCTGAGTGGTACGATGATCAATTGCTTTCCTGTATAGAAGATGGATGCATAGAGTTTATGAGTCGAGAAATTCTGAAGGATAGCGTGAGAAGCTTTGAGTTCCTCTAGCATTGCCGGAATTTCTTGTTCTCGAATCGCACCAAGAAAGCTCGAGCTAACTTTCAAATTATCATCCAGATCGTGTTCAAACGTACGATGCATGTCTTGGACACGTGGATAATCACGATACAAGAGATGATTAAAATTGATTCCAGACTCGAACTGTTTATACCAGCCGTCAAACTTCTCGTTGAAAGTCTCAAATGATTCTCCGCGCTCAAGGCAAAGCGGAATGGTAGTATGGACATCTCCAACGACTCCCTTAATGTCGAGACCGTCAAATGATCGTAAGTCAACAATAGTCGATCCGCTCATCTGTTGTCGTGATTGTCCAGCTGCTAAAGCACCTAAGATGATGTAATTGGCATAAGCGATGTATTCTTCTGGTGTGTCTCGCTTAAGCTGGAACGATAGGTAGCGGACCGGTCGACCTTCATTGACGTCAAACACGTCACTTGTGACATCGGAGAATCCAGCACGACTCACTTGCTCGATTTCTAATTCTGCTCGATTTCTATTTGCATCGATGTAGTGAATGTAATCCCAGTAATCGATAGTTAGAGGAAGCAGTGTCTTGCCTTGAAGCAACGCGGAAAGATCTTGCTTTAAGATGTTCATCGATGCCTGGTCCGCGATATGATGATTGATGAACAATTCGACACGATTCGTAGATACATCATGAACGAAATATGCCATTAGGTTTTCTAAGTAGTGTTGTTTCATACGGTCTATCCAGTTCTGCCGTTGCTCCTCAGTAACTCTTGGAACAGATAACAGACGGAATGACGCCGTTTCTTCATGTACGGAAAATTGTAGACGATCCTCTTGTACCGTTAAAAAGCTTCGTAACATGGGATGACGTGCAATTAAAGTATTAATTGATTCCTGCAATTGTGTACGATCGCATCTTTCAGGTATCGAGACGACTTCGTGCAGCACCTGTCGGAACCCATCGACATGATAACTCTTTTGCAGATAAAATGTTTCTTTCAGTTCTGTTGTCGCTTGTTCGTATCGTGCTCGATTCGCCAACATGTTGTCTTCGACGATCCCATTCCAATAGGATTCATCTACTTCAATGATGTTCTTCACCGGTTCTTCTTCTCGCGACAATTGTGTCTGAACTTGACGAAGCGTCGGATACATCACTACAAAATCATCTACTAGCGTTACATTGAAGTGGTCCTCTAATAAGAGGAGAAGATCAAGCTGATCCAGCGAGTCTAAATGTAATTCATGGATGAGGTTCATATCAGGTGTGACAGGACGACCGTAGTGGTCCGAAATACGCGCTACAAGTTGATCTATCTCTTGATTTGATTGCTTCTCAATGAGATTTCCTAACTCCTTCGTCTCAATGAATGACTCGAGATAACGACGATCTAGTTTTCGGTTAGCCGTTATTTTGAATTCTGGTACGGTTACGTACATGCTCGGAATCATATACGATGGAATTCGTTTCTTCAATTCTTCTTTTAATATTTGCGTATCTTCTACCGTGAATGCATGTGTATCACTAAAGACGACGAGTCGATTTGCTAAATATAATGTTTCAAAGGTATCTGTCGGATGAATCGAATGAAGTGCCGCGTTGATTTCTCCAAGCTCGACTCGAATTCCGTTCACCTGCACTTGATCATCTTGTCTTCCTTCGTAAAAGATGATGTCGTTTTCATCCTTACGTCCATGATCTCCTGTCGCGTAATAGCGTGCGCCATCGATGGTCAAGAATTTTTCTTCGGTCAATGATGGATTTCCCAAATAACCACGACTCACGCCGTTTCCTCCAATTAATATCTCCCCAGTAGTATCGTTCAATTGTCCTTGTTCATCACGAAATACAATAGAAGCACCATCAAGCACTTTTCCAATTGGTATCTCATCATTTGTCCCTTTATCAATCTTTAAACAAGTTGCGTAAACGGTTGTTTCCGTCGGTCCATAAAGATTATAGACATCGACATTTGGAAAATGTGTATGCAATTTTTGGACGAGTGGTACACCGAGCGCTTCTCCCGCTAATAGTACTTTACGTAAAGTAGACAGCTTTATGCGTTCATTTTCACGGTTCAAGATTTGCGTACAAGCAGATGGTGACAAAGCGATATGCGTCACGTCATAACGGTTAACGAAGTTTGGCAACTCCTTAATCTTTTGGATATTCGAATAGGCCGGGAAACAAACGACTCGTCCCTGTCCGTACAGGAATGCCAACATTTCATGGAGGACTACATCGAATGCAGGTGGCGTCGAGACGAGAAAACGATCGTTCTCCCCAAAAGGGATGATCTGTTCTAACGTACGCAGTAACCAATCCAAATTGGTGTGTGTTACTTCTACTTTTTTCGGTTCGCCAGTGCTACCGGACGTCATTAGAATATATGCAACATCTGTTCCCGTCACGTTAACATCATGTTCCATTCGTTCTTTAGAAAAAATGACTTGCGGCATATCATATTCTTCTGGTAGTCCGTCCGTCCAGATCGACTCACAGTGAAGCGTGGACATGAGTTGACGGATTTTCGGTGCAGGAGTCTGTGGATTCAACGGAACATATACTTTCCCTGCTTTCCAACATGCCAGCATACTGAATATCGATTGAATGTTATCGGTCGTGTAGACCGGGATATACTGTTGCGTCATAAATGATTTCTCAAGTTGACGTGCCATCGCATTAGAACGTACTCGGATATCTTCCAAAGTATATGTTGCGCCTTCTGTCAATAATACTTCCTTCATTGGAGTTTGTTTTGTGATCTTAGTTAATGTTTCCAATAGGGGTGATCGGAGTGAAGTGATTGTCATATTGATATCCTCTTTTCTGTTTTTCAACTGGTAATACATGCATAAGTGGATTCTTCATTTTCTCTAGTCCATAGATAGCAGATAATTTTTCGGCATATCCTCGATCAATTCGACCGACAAACTCGTCATCGAAGATTGCCCGTGCAAAGCGTTGCAGCTCTTCTGCGGAGTGGTTGTCAAACAACTGCTTCATACTGATGGAGCCAAATAGATAGTCGAGTCCAACTCTTGTTTCTGCTGTTACGTCCTCTTCTACAGCCATTCCGAGCGTTCGATAAATCAGATGCACACGTTGACATTTCAGACAACGTCCACAATCTTTCCCATCTTGCAACGGTGACCAACAAGATGACATGTTACGTAAACCTACTTCACCATGAAGGTGTCGATGAATGTCGTAAATAGCGATCGAACTAATGGATGCGATAGGTGAAAAAATCTCGAAAGTTTTGAATCCAAGTGCGTGCATCAAATCTTGAAAATTAAAAAGCGACTGATAGGTCTCACTACAGACGTACTCTTCGATCGGATATCCATCTGTACGAAAGACATGACGATTCAGTACGTCCCAAGGTAATCCTACTGCAAGATGTTTTGCAGGAATCTCTGCATCGACATATGGAGCAGCGAACACGGCATGCAGATCTTCCTCTTGATAGTAAGGAACGTTCTCAACTTCAAACATTGATCGCGTCGAATGCCGACTATATTCTTTTTCGTCTTTGATGTTTACAGCTAAGTGATAATCAGACTCAAATAACTCATCATCAAAATCGATTTTAAAAAGACGTAACTGTTCGAAGTCTGATTCGATTAACTCTCTAACAAGCGTAGAATCCTTTCCTCCTGTGAATCCAAGGAAGCAACTCGATTGTTCTAGCTCCCGCGGCTGCATCATCTCATGTTCGATCATCTTGAAATGTACCTGCTCGTTTATGACTTTTAATCCATGATATAGAATAGTCTGCTGTTTAAATCGCTTCAGCTCTTTCAACAAATAAGCTCTTGAGACTGGTTGCATGACGGACTAAATCCGTATTTCTTTTACTCCGAGGAGATCCATCAATGCAAACCGACAAAGCGTTGTTTGAATAAGATGAAGGGAATTGATTGAGTTAATCTGACGTTTCGACTTGAATGTATACTCTGCGAACAACCGTCCTTCATACTTCGCCTGCCATGTACATGTATCTGAGGTTATTACGACACGAAGATCAACCATGGCGAACTCCATCGATATAACGGAAAGCGTCGTCCGTAGCAATCAAAGCAATATTTTTTCCTTTAAGATCATATTTCTCGATATAGTCTTGAATGGCACTCGTCATAAACCCTGTAGCCTCTCCTACGAGCACACCCTCTTCCGTCTCAAGGCGCTTCTGCATCGTACGCATCTGTTGATCCGTGTATTGAATAACATCATCGAAACGATACGTCGGATTCAAGTTTTCAGGTACAAAACAATCACTTAATGCCTCGACACCGTGATCAACATATACTGATTCATATTCATGGTAATAACCATGTAATAGTCCGCCGACTGGCTCGACACCGATAACACGAGTCGATTTTTGATGTTTTTTGTAAAAGTTCAAAATTCCTTGTGCAGTTCCCCCGCTACCAACGCCGACGAAGAGATAATCTAAAACGATTTCCTTTTCAATCATATGATTTTCTAGTTCTGGCGCGGTCGTTTGCTCATGAACGCATACGTTCTGCTCATTATTAAATTGATTTAATAAAATACTAGAAGTAGTTTTCTCATGAAAACGATTAGATTCGTATACCCATCCTCCTGGTTCAGTCGACACGTCACCATCGCAAGTAATAACATTCCCTCCAAAGTGCTTGATCAAAGCGATTTTGATGGGAGCGATATCTGGTGAAGCAAAAATCGTACACTTTTGCTGGAACACTGAACACAAGTAAGCCAGACTAATACCTGCGTTCCCACTTGATGGAAGAATAAAGTGCAAAGATTCTTCCTTTCCTGTCTTTAAATATGGCTCCATCATCGCGTAGACAGCTCGATCTTTAACAGATCCTGTAGGGTTATGTGACTCCAGTTTTAGATAGATGTTATTTGTTTTTGAAAAGCGCTGACTGAGTTGTATAACTGGCGTTTTGCCAATATGAAAAGGTAGAACTCGAACCTCATGTTTTTGAAGCTGAATTTCGGCATCTTGCTTTAATAATGAAACCATTTCGTAATTCCTCCACAAATCATTCTTACTCGAGTAGAAGTTGATGAATTCATATCTGTACCTTAGCATCGGAATCTTTTAACCAATAGACGTAAATGGAGGTAAATAATTAACTTTTTCATTTACATGGAGTAAATACGTATTAACGTCTTATGCGACTAAACATTAACTCGCATAATCAACATATAGACTACAAAAAAGGAGACAATCACTCATGAAATCACTGAAAAAAGTTTTTGTTCGCACACTTGTAACCGCAACATTAGTAGGTATCCTCGCTTCACTGCCTCAAACATCAGTTTCAACTAAGGCCGCAGACCTCAATTTACCTGAGCCACGTTCTAGTAAATTAGAACGATAAAATTTTAAAAGTACAAAAAACTTCATCGCACTATACCGATAAAAACGATATAGCGCGATGAAGTTTTTTCATTTTACATTAAGACGATTCATCACTATAAAAATCATTAACACAAAGGGACTTCACACAAGTGAGCAAAGTATTAAACAGGGAACAGAGCGGTAATTTTGCTGAATCATTAGTATTTTACAAGCTATTATCATTAGGGTATGTAGTAAAATTTGCTACCAAAAATCAACGTGGTTATGACTTAACAATTGAAAGACAAAATAATCAAATTAATAAAATCGAAGTAAAGCATATTCAATATACTGGTTCATCAAGCAGTGACAGCTTTAAGTTATCTAGAAACCAAGCAGAAAACAAAGCCTTTGATTTTTTAATTTTAGTCATAAGTGACTGTAGTAAAAATCAACGCATTTCAAAGATAAATTTTTACGTTTTTACTTATCCGGAGATTAATTCAATTCTTGATTCTAAAAATAAAGCATATAAAAATTCAAAATCAAGTATCCCAAGAAACTACACTTTTAACCTGAATAGTAAGGGTGACTCATTAGCGGGTAACTCACTAAAAAAGCACTTTAGTCATTGGGGAAAAATATAAGAGAATTTCTGTTATGGAATAGAATATATTTTTAATTAATAGCATTCACCGAAGCTTTTTTGTACTTTAGTTATTAAACGCCATAAGGAGTGTTTCTAAAATGTTCGAACATGTTTGGGTACCTATAATTGTATTACCATTCGCCTTGCTACTTATTAATAGATTTACTTATTTGTTTGATCTTGAATGGGATAAATTTACTATAACTAAATTCGATAAAGTAAAATACAGATTAGTTGATTCACTTTTATTATCATTACTTTTTTTGTAGCGATTGGAATTACTGTTGTTAAAACTGAGAATATTGATCTACTTAAACTATTTAAGAGTGATCCTAAAAACTCAATTACTTATGCAACACTCATAGCATCTTTAATTTATGTTTCAATTTGCAATTATGCAATGTTACGTATCTATTCTATTTTTATAAAGTCGAAAAATAATATAAAAATTCTACTTCCGAATAATGAAGGTATTGAAGAAGAGTATAACTTTATTAAGGGCATAGATGGTTCATTCCATTTATTTAAAGATACGTATGGAGTTAATAAAACCATAATCAAACAGGGTAAAGCATTAATTGAAGAATCTACTATCAAATACAAAATTGCAAGTTCGAGAAGTAAAATTGACTTACTCATTCTAAATCGACTAACTGGAATTAAAAATAATTTAAATTATGAGATAAATAGTGTAAGAAAAAAATAACTCACTATGCGATATCAATTATATTCTTTGTGATTATGTTATTCTCTGTTGATGATAGCTGGGAAACCATCTTTAACTTCTGGTTCATTTGGATAATATGGCTATTTTTAATTTATCTTACGGTTGAGTTATTATCCGTTTTTTTCATTCCTATAATGGTGAATAAATTTAATGAATATACACTTTATTTTTTATACGGAATAAGAATTGAGTCTAAAAAAGAAGTTAAGCAGAGAGATCCAGGGGCCGTACTCTAACATAATTTTTATGATGATTTTTAATTCGTATATTCATGATATGCTAAAGTTAAATAATTATTTATAAGAGCGAGGTAAGTCTATTGTCTAATGAAATGAAGAATAAATCTTTCCGCCTTTCTGAAGAAGTTACAGAAAAAATTGGTGAATTAATAAAAGGACGCCAGATTACAACCAATCAGCTATTCGAAGAGTTTATTGTACTAGCCGAACAAAAGGAAATTGATCCCAAACTCAGTGAAGAGGATGCTGTATTAGAAGCATCACTTAAGCAGATCACTCTTCTCTTTCAAGAACGTGCAGCACGTCTTGAAACATTCCAACATGAAAATCAACGCATCCAATCTCGTCATCTAGACACAGTCACTAAGTTAGAGTCCGAAGTGCTCCAAGCTAAAGACGACTTAGAAGCAGAGTATTTAGAAAAAGTCTCTTTCCACCAGCAAGAACTTCAAGACATGAAAGCAAAACTGGAACAGACAGAAAATGAATTAGTTCACATAAGACAACAACAGGAAAAACGAGAAGTATCTAACAAGGAAGAAATCACGTCATTAAAACGAGAAGTCTTTCATTTGGAAGGAAACATCACTAAACTTGAGGAAGAACGCGATCAATTGTATCGCCAAAACAAAGCCTTAACTGATCGAATCGATGAACTGAAAGCACGTACCGAGCGTTCCGAACAGTTAGAAGAAGATAATCGAAAATTGTCGTTAGCGTTGACCATTGCCCAGCGTGATCAAGAATCGTTTGAACGTCGACTTCACGAACAAGTTGAGCTAGCTGTTTTACGAGAGCGTACACAGACATCTCTCGATAGTGAAAATTAGTAATCCATTAAGCTGGAATTATCAAAAGACCGTTCTACTAAGATGTAGAACGGTCTTTGTTATCCAATTACGTGCGTAAGTATTGTTCTAATGCAGCTCGAATAATTTGATCGGGCTTTATCCCCTGATCTTGCGCTCGTTTTTTCAGAGTTTGGTACAATGGATCATTTTTGTCGGAAAAATCTACATGCACACGTGCTGGTTTTGGCTGTACAGGAGTTGCATCAATCACGTTTTGTTCTTTCCGTTCATTCAACATCTTTTTCACTTCACGTAATTGCTCACGTGTCATTTCATAGACCGTGAACTCCCCATCGTTTGTCTTATACTTTCGTTCTTCGAGCAATGCGACTTTTGGGTCTTCTGGCCATGTCAGTAATTCAGCTAACTTAGAAGCACTGAAGTCCTGTTGAATCGCCTTGTCTAAGATCGTTGGTCCAAATACATTCCAGAATGAAATAAACCGATTGACTTGAGGATGAGACATTCCGATTCGATTTAAAAATGATTTCCAACTTCCTTGTTCTTGCTGAAACGCTTCTTTAGTTTCAGCATCACGAAATACTTCATTCGCATGTGCTAGAATACGACACTTCTCAACAAAACTTGTCGCTTGGATTGTATCAATGTGATTGTAATATTGAATAATACCTTCCATGTCTTCTGGAAGCCGTTTTGATAGCACACGTGATAAACCGACAGCCGGAAGCGACTGGTACGGATTTGACATCGCAGGCGCAGCAAACTTTTTCACCGCTTCGACTTGCTCTTCTCGTAACGCTTCTGTGCTCTCTTCTTGAACAGGTTTTTCAGCTACTGTGCTCTGAAAGCTTTTGAACGTTGCTTGTCCTTTTTTACGTCGACTGCTCATAGTGAGAGTACCTCCTCTGCTAGCTGTAAGTAGGCATCTGTCGCTGGACTTTTATGGTCAATGACAGGACGTGCTTCTCGTTGTAAGGATTGGATTTTTACAATGTATGGGATTGTCGTTAGTACAGGAATTCCAACTTCTTCCCCTAACTCCTTTAACTCGTCTACAGTCGTCATATCTCCTTTAGAGCGGGCATTCACCATTGTTGGAATAAACGCTGAGATATGAATATCTTCCTTGTATCCGTGTCTCATTTCTTCCAATTCTTCTGGAGCTGTATAGACAGCATCCATCGAGAACTTCTGCATCTGTACCGGCATGACAATCCGGTCTTGCGCAACAAGAGCACAACGAGCGTATGGGTTTAAAGCGGACGTTGATCCCGGGCAATCAATCAAACAAATATCAAATAAGTCTTCAAGTCGCGCTAGTTCTTCAATCAAGCGGTATTCATATCCCATCTGACTCGTCAGTCCGGTAGGAGAAGCAGAGCGACGCGTTGGTACTAAGTGAATCGTTCCTAGTTCATAATCACAGGTAACAATCACTTGTTCAATCGGTGCGTACAACGGATCGTATTCTTCAATCAGACAATCAAGGAGCACTTTTCCATCGTAATCATCGGTTAAGCCTAGTCCGTTTGTCGTCGATGCTTGGTCATCTGCATCAATGACTAGAACGCGCAATCCTTGGCGAGCATATGCGTGGGCTAGATTAATTGTGGTCGTTGATTTTCCGACGCCACCCTTTCGATTATATAAGGCAATTTTTTTCACTGTTCCTTCTCTCCTTCCACGATCTCACTCTGATCTTCAATAATGTTTCGCTGAATTGTCTCTTCGATCATCTTTGAAATGTATTCACTAATGCTGAGTCCTTTAGCACGGGCTAACACATGAATCTGTTCTGATGTTTCTGTAGGAACTCGTGTAGAAAGGACGGTCGATGTCACTTCCGGTTGTTGAAACGATTTGACTTTTACTTTAGGTGTCGTTGATCGAGCAGCACGGATTTCTCGTACTGTCGCACTGTCTAATGACTTCCGTCCTTCTTCTACAGGTAAACCATTTAAAACAACGTCTTCTGGATCATCGACATACATCAGTTCGAATACTTTGGAAGCCGGTAACGTTTGGAGTTGTTCTTCAAATGGTTCTAGGGTGTCAAACGCTTTAACATATCGGGAGGCAAGTGAATTTGACATGTTGACGACTTCTAAAAACGTGCGCCATTCTTGTTGATCGTGCATTTCAGATTTAGCAATCGACAAGCGCTTACCAATCTCGAAAACAGAGATCGTTTGAATCTTCGCTAATTCTTTAATCTCGACTGCGAGATTTTCTAAATCGCGGGAAACCGGTAACTTCTGAACGACAGAACTCAGATCAGTCAATCCACTCCGATAAGGATGTTGGTCTTGTGGTCTTACTTTATGAATTTGTTTATTCCGCGCTTTCATGTTTCGGACCTCCTGTCATCAAAAGTGCTAGCTCACGAAACGGCTGTGCCAGTTCCATGCCTTCTTTCGACTTGTACTGTAAAACACTCTTTCCGCTATCTGCTGCCTTCTCAATAAAAGCAGCACGTCGTACAGAAGGCAGCACATGTAATTGTTCTGTTGTTGCCATCTGCTCCATCGCCTCTGCGTATTCGCGATCCCCTTTTAAACCAAGATCAATTGCGACTGGCATAATGCCTGTTAGCTCTAGCGAAGCATTATAGTACTTCTTCACTTGTCGAATCGTTCGAACCGTACTTCCTAACTGATCAAAAACGAGCTTTTTCGGCATGAATGGAATAACAACCTCGTCTGCGCACGATAAAACTACTTTCGATAATTCATTGATTGAAGGAACTGAATCAAGAATGATCCAATCAAACTCATGGGCAAGAGGAGATAGTAAATCTTTTAATAGAAAAATCTTATCTTGTTCAGAAATTAAATTGATTAAACGTGCATTTCGTTCATTGGAGGGAAGAAGACTAATGTTGTGTTTTTCATCATCAAATAAGATCTCTTCAATCGCTAATCCTTTTGCTTGGACGTCGTACAGCGTCATGTATTGAATCGTGTCCGACTCTTTCAGCATTAACTTACTTAATGATCCCTGCGGATCTAAGTCAACGAGAAGCGTCCGATACCCGAGTTCACCAAGCGCATGACCCATATTGAGCGAACAGGTTGTCTTACCGGATCCTCCTTTTGATATGTAAAACGTCATAATATTCATTATCTCTCCCCTTTCTTCATTCATCATGGCACATGGATGTCATAATTTCAATGATTATCAGAACTCAAAACATAAATATGAGAATAATTTTATGTATACATTATTAAATACGCTGTAAACATTTCGACATCGAAATGTTTACAGCGTATTTAATCTTTCCTAAGTAGATGTTTTTGTCTACGTTTTTAAAAGGTTTCTCTATATTTTAATTTTATTCTTTATCATAATAAGCCGTGATCTACCAGATTATTATCATTCAACACATTGGAAGAGATTAAAAAGATTAATAAAGAATTAATAAGAATTGGAAAAAGACTTCACCGCCTTAATCCTGCAATACCAACAAAAATAAGACATTTTGCGATTCGGGAAACGAACAGCACAATTTGCAGAAATTCAAAGAGTGTTGTTTTTTGTGAATGCATTCAATGATTTCGTTCAGAATCAGTTGAATATGCAACTCGAGAAACTGGTTTTTTAACTACAGAATTTGTTTTTTTTCCTAAATAGTATGGCATATTGATATTGTCTTTGAATGGATTAATAAAATGAGTAGCATGACGATGAATTCGATCAAAAAGACTTAAAATGGCGCGGCTTTGTTGTCTTTTCACGATTATTTTCAAAAAAAAGCATGACAAATAGACCATCATGCAATGGCCAATTTTTCCGATACGACTCGGAGTCGTTCGTTTAGATAGAGGATTGGTGATTCAAAGAAGAGGCGATAGAGTTCTGCATCTTCGAGACGGTCCCCGTATTGGTAAAAATCGTTTCGAATCGAACGAATGACTTCATCACAGGCAGCAAATCCGTACGTATCACTCAACGACTGCAGCGATGTTTGCGGAACTTCCAGTGCATCAAAATCTACGTAGTCACGAGCGACTTCTCGAAGATCGAACCAACTGATCAACGTACGCGCCCGTTCCGCTTCCCGGATACGCTTACTGTTGATCTGGTCTTCGAGTTTCACGTGAAACATTAAAGGACGTGTTACGGTATGTATGCGCTTTTTAAGCGAGACATTCTCTTTAACAGCAGATAAGAAATCTTTCGTGTTCTCAACCAAATGCACATTAAAGAACTGCGATAGTTGATCGAGCATCCCTTTTACAGCCAAGCGATGTCCACAGTAACGCGGTAGGAATCCGCGTACTTCATCATAGGTTAAAGTTGCCTTCTCCTGAGACTGGACATTCACGTCCCGCTCTACTTGTACAAGAGCACGTAACGCGACGCGAAGGATATTCACATGCTCAATATCCATCAGTTGGCGCACCATTTCACACCAAAGAGACGTATAACCGGTCTTCGATGTATACGTACCACCTTCTTCAAAAAGATCACGGTAGTTTTCAAGATAATCTACGAGTTCAATGGTGACGACTCCAGAGAAATGAATCGAGTAGCGAATAAGTCCAACTGATTCAAAAAGGCGTAGGTTATTGTGTAACGATCGAACGGAAGTACGCGCATAGTGAGCCAATGCTTCACTTTCCATCAATGAGAGAACACCTTGATCATCGCAATGCGATAAAAGCGTCAACAAATGACGAATACGAGATTTTGTCCATTTCAATGCCAAGAAAGGTCCTGGAATGTTATAGTGATGCTGTTCATATAAGAAACTGTCTTGACGTTTTGTCCAACGTGTTAAGCCGCTCATTGCGATCAGTAATTTATTGGCGACCAATACGTGACGATTTTCATGTTGAAATGACATACCTACACCTCCCCTACTCTGAACTGTTATTACTAGTATCCTGTTCAGAAAAGGAACTGTCAAAACGCGTTTTCGGTACGGTCAAAAACGACCAATGGTCTACAAACGTTGATATGAAGCCGTTTTAAAGTACAAAAAAGATGTCATTTCAGTACGGTCAAAAACGACCAGAATCTCTGAAATCCTTATATGATGCGCTTTCTAGAGGTTTATCTCGAGTAAATTCATACATATAGCGATGCAATATGTCATTCTGGTACGGTATTTAACGACCAAATGATTAAAAATGTCATTTCAGTACGGTATAAAGCGACTAAAATGTCCAAAAGTGTCGTTTGAGTACGGTATATGACGACCAAATGGATAAGATAGTCGCTTTAAAATAATTTTTAAAAAGTTTTGTAAAGTGCAAAATAGTCATTCTGGTACGGGAGACAACGACCAAAACCACAAAACTGTTGTTTTGGTACGGTGATCGACGACCTAAATCGATGAAGTGTTGTTTCGGTACGGTCAAATCCGACAAAAATGCTAAAAATATAAGAAAAAATGCTGTTTCAGTACGTTAAATATCGTCTGAATTTAAAAAATGGTCGTTTTCCGACACGATTCGACATGTATGATTAATAGATATTCTGGAGAACGAGACAACCAAGTATACGTGAGTTCTTACAACAAGAAGAAAAATAGAAAAATTAAAAAGAACATATGTTCCTATTTTGTGTTTGTTACTTCAAATACAAACATCCATGTTGGTACTACACTACAAATCTTTTGATATGATAGTTTATATAAATATATGATTGTGATTAGCGAAGTGTACATGAGCATGGCTGAGTGCTTGATGCTGATTATTTTTGATTATTGTATTGCTGTTAAAACGATCATAAAGCGACCTTATTTTTCAATGGAAACATGACACGATAGCTAATCTCGATTTAGTAGGACAAAGACAATGTAGGTTAGGCATATGAAGAAAAACGCTTATTTACTATCATATAGTTTCAAGGAAAATCATAACTAGTATTCAAAAGAGCGTACGAGATTCATGATCTCATACGCTCTTTTATTTGAATCTATGAAGAATGGAAGAAGACTACTTTCTATTGATCTGCTTGATATTCCTTATAGGAGAAGGGCATTGCGGCGATCATCATGTTCCCAGCGTTCCAAGGGATGGAAGAATAAGAAATAGTAGTCACCGGACCGATGCCAATCTTGAATGATAAAATCAAGTTCTTTGATACGATCCAAGTTAGTTTCAAGCTCTTTCAAGTTTTCTGCTTTTCGACTCTTATTAAATCGAATTGAGTGTGTAAACTGACGCCAATGCCGTTTCGCGGGCATTGCTTCGTTTAACTGATAAGAGTTAAGTCGTTCCTTTTGAAGTACAAAGGATAAATGATACGCGAACGTTCCTTTTAACCGCTCAATCTGTTCTCCATAGATACTGATGATCTGTTGTTTTAATAAATCATCATAGACTTCCTCTGAGACAGTGACAGTGATTTGCGTGTCCCGCTTAACAGAAGAAGCATTACTAATTTTAACAGAGGAGAAGAGACCGAAGATCGAGAGGTCCCCTTCCTCATTTCTAACAGCTACGCGATAATAACCGAGTTTTACAAGACGTTGAGTTGTGAGGGTGTAGCTTTTCCCGCTATCGTTTCCATAAATCTTTTTGACAAGTTTTGAGATTGGGAAGACGATCTTTCGACTCGTTTGAAATGTTACATCGCGATATGACAGAATTTCGTTAAAAGCCTCAAAATCACGAGCATCAAGATCCGGGACTTTTCCGTCGAGTTCTGCAAGAAACTCGTTACTGACGAGAACCGATAAATTCGCCGGGATACCTTGTTTGTATTTAGGAACGACAGCGGAGAAGTCGTGGAGATCAAGAGATAAGTCCGTCAACATACTTTCTCCTTGATTGAACTTTTCCGTCGTATTTTTCATGCGATCAGCGATTCCAAAGAACGGTACCGTAATCGAGGTAGAAGTGGCAACGTGTGCTTTTGGTTGCGCACGTTTCAATTCCTTCGCAACCTCGCCAATAACCATTAAAATATCGGTCCGCATTGTTGTCATTTGCTGATTCTTCGTTTTTTGTCCCCAATGCGGATACGTATGAATCAGTAAGTTATTATTTTCAGCCCATTCTTCAAGTTCTTGTATGTGTTCCTGCATCAATTTTTCAACGCTATTAGCGGAGAACTTTCGCTGGAAACCTTCTTTTCCCGCAATATCCCAATACTCAAGGTACATTTTATGAAGTCCTCGTAGTTCTTTCATCGGACCTTTATTCTCAACATAGTTTTTAACGGCTGCTCGTACCCAGCGCCGTTTTAATTTCTTAAAGGAATAATAACGAAGCTTGGTATAAACATCTTCTTCATTTTGAAATTCATAAAATTCTTCATAAAGTTGATTGACATAGGCTTCGACATCAATGATATCGATGGAGATTAGTTGTTCGGTAACATCGTTCTCGAGCAGTGTCTTTGCTGCTTGAGAGACAACAAGTTGTCTATGTTGGACGGATGAGGTAGAGTCCATAATGCACGCCCCCTTAATTCGATATAGCTAGCATAGCATGTCTGAAGAGGAGTGGGGAAATTAGATAAAAAGTGTGCGCCGGCGCACACTTTTTGAAAAAAGATATTGATCTAGATTTATCTTGCAATAGTTAAACTTTAGAGTATTTGGCTGTTATCAATCACGAAGACTTTTCTCGTTATGAACGATTATATTAACTGAAATAAGAAAGTATCTGTGATATCCTCCAGTGTAGAAATTCTTTTCAATGGAAGTTGACCCGCTAAACCATGCATCCGTTCCTCATTCCCAGCCCACCAACGCATGGCGAGCGATCCCGGAGAGATACAATTAACGCGAATGTCAGGTGCGAGTGAGATAGCAAGTGAGCGTGTCATCGTATGAATGGCCGACTTAGTGGCTGCATAAGGAATGGAAGAACCGATACCGTTCCCTCCCGCTACGCTCTCAAGGTTAATGATAGCACCTGCGGATTGTTTTTTCATATGTAGTACGACTGCCTTCACACAGTGGAAGATGCCCTTTACGTTAACAGCAAAGAGAGAATCCCATATCTCTCCCGTCACTTCGTCCAGTTCATTCATAGGAATCTGATACGTGATGCTTGCGTTGTTCACCAGAAAATCAATTTTTTCAAACACCATGAAGGTATGGGTGACCATATCCTGAACCTCGTGTTCTATTGAGACATCTGCTCGAAATGGAATTGCTACACCACCATCGTTCCTAATTTTTTCTACGACCTCTAGCGCTCCTTCTTCAGACTGGCTGTAATTAGCGATAACCTTTACTCCTTCTGCGGCTAAACAGATCGCTGTCGCACGACCTATACCGGATCCAGCTCCTGTCACTATGGCTACTTTATCCTTCAAATTCATTTACAATCTTCCTCTCATTCGATGTGATTGATATATTGATTTTCAAGCATGTAGTAGATCTACATTCGATTTCGAGAGCAGCTGAGAAGTTGGATTATGTTCAATCGAACGTCAGTCAGCGGATGAAGATTCTTGAAGACGAGCTAGGTGCTCGTTTATTGATTTGGAATAATCGTGGAGTGAAATTGACGGAAGAAGGGACTACGCTGTGCAAATATGCTGAGGACATTCTGAAGAGGATGCAGGATGCAAAATCGGCAATCAATAAAAATAAATGGAAAGAATACTTGGCGATAGGTGCAACACAGACTGTATCAGCAGCGATGCTTCCAAAACTCTTTTTGCTCTTCATGAAAGAAAACAATGACATTGATATGTCGATGAAGACACAAGACAAGCAACGATTGCAGGAAATGCTCTTCTATGGTGAAATTGACGGCGTGTTTGTCAACGGATTATTCGACGAAGAACGCTTTGAGTCCGTACATAGTTTAACTGAAGATATAGTAATCTTTTCAAATCAGGACTTCAAGTTTATAGAAGATGGATGCCCGACGCTCATCGTCAATAGTGACACTACGTGTACGTACCGGAACAAAACATTCGAAGTCGCCAAGGACAAGGGATATACGGATCCTAAAATAATGGAGTTCGATATACTCGAGTCCATTTTAAGTGCTGTAGAGTCAGGAATGGGCATGAGTGTCGTACCGAAGCGGATTTTAGATAATCGAAAAACGATGCAGGGAATCATCCAATCTGATTTACCTATGCCTGTTCGAATAGAATTCATAGTTATCCTGAAAAGGAAACGTAGCAAAAGTCTGCAGAAGTTCATTCGCTTTATAAAATCATTATCTCTGAACGTATGAGACTAAGGTATGATCATGTAACATAGAGAACAATTTAAAATTGAAATTCAAAACTAAGCATAAGAAAGGTAAGTCTTCCTCAAAAGTGAAAGTGAAATAACAAAAAGTATGCGCCGGCGCATACTTTTTGTTATTTCACGTACCATAGTAAACATAAAAAATTGATTTACCACGAGGAATAGCTGATGTTTAATTTAACCTTCGAAAAGAAACGAATAGTCATTAATATATCATTTATTCTTTAATTGACTGGAGTGAAGAGGTTAAAGATCATCATCACGATGTTCATAAAATATGATGAGAAAAGTTCAAGGACGGTACATATGAATTAAAAACCTTGAATGGATAAAGAGGTTTCACGTGAAACAAGATAATATTAACTCTAATACACATTTTTTAATGAGATGATTTGATCGTTTGAAGAACGAAGTGGATTGATGGAAGGTGAATGAAAGGGTCATCCGATTGGCTACTTGAGACATAATTCATGAGTCTTTCAGGATTACCATAAATTATGTAATAAAAAAGTGTGCGCCAGCGCACACTTTTTGGAATGAATAAGACAACAAATTGATAGAGATAAAGCGGTAGAGATTTGATCTGAAACCTCTTCAATAGAGAACGTATGATTGATATCTTCTGTGGTTTTATTCATCGTATATCAATTTTAAATTGTGTACATAAAATAAAGTTAAATTAGAATAAAAAAGGCATTTGTGTAGTTCAAATACGAAGGAGAGTTTGTTACTGACGTCAGTTCCAATCACATGCATTTCCATCGTTATCGCGGTCTAAATCATGAGGATCAACTGCCGGACCACCGGCAGCTAGATAAAAATCTTGAGCGGCTTGGGCGCTGGAAAAATCACCACAGTCGCGATCTGCTCCAGAAGGATCGTATTCAAGATCAGTTGCTACTTCTGTATCTGCTTCATCTACGTATTCCTCATCAGAGATACTCTCATCTTCATCTATCATTTCGCTACTTGCTAAAGAGGCTCTGAGTTCATCAATGTTCTCTTCTGCAGCAATGCGTTTCGTCTCTTCTTTTTTAAGTTCACTCTCTAAAGCAGCACGTTTATCTGCTTCTTCCTTGTAGCTTTCAACTGTTTGCAAACGTAATTCTTTTTCTCGTGCTAACTCCTCTTTCAATTTTTTCGTTTCTTGTTGTTGCTCTTTTAGTTTAAGTTGCGTGTCCTTTAAAGACGTTTGTAACTCCTTTGACTCTACCTTTAAAGAATCCAACATCTTTATTTCCTCAGTAGAAGACCCGGCTTCTATTTTTTGAGACTCATTTATTCTGTCTACCATATAGATAGAAATTGCAAAAGCAATGAATACGCCTAGCCAAACGACAAAGGTTGCGTACTTCACTGGATTTCGAAGCCTTGGTTTAAAGTAAAAGTATAGACCAATTGCTGAGATCAATAAGCCAATGAGACTCCAAAAGGTGATAGTGAAGAGTAAAAGATAGACAATAGCAATCATGACGAGAAATAATACTTTTCGGATGTTCATAAGTTCAGCTCCTTTAAAAATATTTGTATTTGTATTGTACATATTTACAAGAAAAAATAGATTAGAAATTTATAGTTCTTCTCTAAAAAATCACTTGTAACGCTCGAGTACTAATTTAAATAAAAATTTAAGCCATTACTGATCAAACATAGTTGATAGCTTTTAAAAGAATAGACTTACACCAATCAACGCGACTTAAAAATAATCAGAAAAGCCTATATGTCGTAGTCGAGACATAAAGGAATGTTTATCAGAAAATTGGGGATGACGCGGTAGAGAAAAAAATGATTCATTACCTTGATAATGAGACAGGCTTTTAACGTATCAAAGCACTTACTCTTACGCAGTTGAGAAGAACTTCAATGCTAGTATGGTAAAGAAAATGAATCGTCGATTGATTTGGTACGTTTTTATTCAAAAAATAATAAAAGCATCAAATAGAGCACGTATGACTTTCCGAAGAAACAAATCAAGTCATCAATAAGAAGAGGGAAGACGATATACTTACGGCTTAATTGGTCCCATACAATGATTACACAAGATAAGTTTTACTTATATTGCAAACATCAATGATTCGAACTTCTAGGTCACGTAATCGATCTGCAAAATCAAATCGCTCGTATATTAAGACATCATCAAAGAAAAAAATGATAATTAGGATTGTCTAGTACAAGATATGACCGTAACAAAGCAATCTGGAAAAGTAATGAATCTATTTTTATGCTGCATATTTTTAGAAAACTATTATCGAATCAATTTCATCATCAGTGACAGGTGTTCACTAGAGCACTAAAGTGAAGGTAACTTAAATAGAATCACTAGGGGTGTTATTTAACTGAGATGAGTAGCTACTCAAACCCTTTGAACCTGAACTAGGTAGTACTAGCGTAGGGAAGTGTAAACTCTGATGAACAAGCGGAGACGATGATGTCGTTCTTTGCTATGTGATTATTTAGACGTGTGCAATAGATTTAAAGTGGTGATAGTTACTATAAAAGCAAGAATGCGGTAGAAAAGCTTATGAGTGAATTTCGTACAGAAAATGCTATTACCTTATATGCAAATGTACGAAGCAGGAAGATGTCGAGAGCATGATGCAATCCGCAACAGCACACTATGGTCAAATCGATGTTGTCGTGAATATTGAGTTAGTAGACTTCAAATTTGATCCGGTTGCTCAAAAATCGTTTATCGACTTGCAATGGAAAGATTATCAAAAGAAACTGAATGAAACATTAAAAGCGGCTTTTCACATCATCCAAAGTGTCTTGCCACAATTCATGGAACGAAACAGTGGTGGCATCATCAGAATCGGAACAAGGACATTGGATGTGATGTATTTACCTTTAATGAATGTCTTTAATTCTTTTCTCGAGAGTCCCCAGTGGTTTACGGCTTCCATATGACTTACTAGGATTTTGGCTTTTAGAGCGGCTTTGTACACCTTCTAGGAATTGATTCTGTCCTCCGTTCAAAATAAAAATCTCTGGTTTACACGTATCGATATTTTTTCACTTCCGAATACCAAACGGTATCACCTGCTACATATAAAGTTTTTTCTTTGGGATGCTGAAAGATAACGCCCATGACATTTCCCATTTTCTTTGCCATCTTTCCGTAGCCATAACGACCATCTACTTCCGTCAGTTTGACGCCTTTAAAGATCGTCGCTTGGCCTTCTTTCATGACTTCGATATTTGTAAAGGCTGTTTTTCGTGCCATATCTGCATCTTTTTTATCTTGCATTAACATTTTGATGTCTTTTGGAATTTGTTCTTTTTGCTGCTTGATCAAAGTAATCTTCATGTGTGTGGGTAATGATGACAGCGTCTACGTCATCCATAATCTTATCCACAGAGAATGGAAGGTCGACTACTGGATTTCGATCATCCCTTGTAGCGGGATCGAACGAATCAAATTCGTCCTTTTTAGAAAACATGGGATCTACTAAGAATTTTCGTCCTTTGTATCCAACTGTCACGATCGCATTTCGAATTTGTTGGACCACCACGTCCTGTTTTTTCGGTTGTAATGGATTATTGTGAAGATCCGCAAGCGGCTAATACACCGCTCAATGTGAGTGTGGTTAGAATTGCAGCTTTTTTTAATTTCGTCATTGATAAAGCACTCCTTTGTGAATAGCTGATTTTTTATTGAGTAGGTAGTATCTATCCTATGAGTCGTTTGATCCCCCTTTTATTTTTGAATAGAAAAAAGCTTGATCCTGTTTATTCGCTATGAAATTTAGTATATGGTCAGTATAAGAAATCAAACAAGTATGTACTTTTTTTGCACATAATATCAGAAAGAATAGTGTTACTATGAAAACTTCAAAAGGGAATGTAGCTTATAATCAGGAAACGTTTTTTGGTTATACGCTTTCTCTTATCAATGGAAAATGGAAATTGAGGTGCAGTTATGGAAATGAAGCAGGTAGTGAATGGTTTATCTGAAATAATGGTGGAACATTGGAATACATTGAAGGAAGCTTTGTACAGTGGAGAAACAGAAGGGCTTTCATTAGAAGAAATAATTGAAAAATATACTTTTTTCAAAGTTTTTGATGATGTAGTTAATTCTATGGCATCACAATTCGAAATTTCAATTAAGGATTTAGGAAAGATTTATAGGGGCGTTGGGGTAAATGAGAAGATTGAATTAGATTTCTATCAAAGAATGATTCCTCATCTTGATTATGTGACAAATCATAATAGAATGAACCCTCCAGGTAAAGCATTTATATATTTAGGGGTAATTCCTGTTAGGAAGGGAAGATCTGAGGAAGCGGAAAAAAAGTTTATTTTAAGAACGATAGAAGCAGAACTGAGAGTTGAAAAAGGTGACTTTTATACAAGTGCGCGATTTGAATCCAATAGTGACAACAATATTTTCAATCTGGTAGGAGATTCAAGTCTGCCGATGGATATATATGATTTTGCTAGAATTTTAAAGAAAAAATCAACTGAGGAAAGAAGTCGAATTACTGCATTATTTTACTTTAACTTATTTAATAATGACCAGATATTTAAGCCTGTTCATAGTACAGAACATGATGTAAGAGCAAGGGAGTACGCCCCTTTTCAACTTTTAGCTAAATACTTTATGAGCAAAGGGTATGCAGGAATAAAATATAGAAGTACTGTACATAGAGAAGGAACGAATGTAGTAATATTCAATCCGAAAAACGTTAAATTAGTAGAATCTTCAATGGAGAAAATTGTTCGTTAAATATGAATAATTTAATTGGAAAGAAGCTGACATATAAAAGACGCCACTCTTCTTCATATTTTCAATGATCTTAAATATTTTCTGCTAAGGCATTAAATCTATATTAGTTAACATATAAGGCATTATTGGTAGTTGCATAAATAGAAGGGGAGAGAAGTTGCATTTTGACTAGCATCTACTCTCCCTTTCTGTTTGCAAAAGTGTACTTTTACGAACGCTTAAAAAGTATCTTAAAACTAAATAATTTCGTTTTATGATTTTTTTATCTATTTAATTTTTCTGGAAAAGTATTAATTACAATTTATAACATTATTTAAAAAAATGGTACAATAAAAAGAAGTGTTTAAAGGAGGCGGTCATATGAAACTAAAAAAAGTTAAAATAAACAAGTATAAAAGTTTTTTGCAAGAACAGAATGTTGATATAGAAGATAAGACTACTCGTTTAGTTGGTAAAAATGAATCAGGTAAAACTTCTTTCCTAGAAGCACTTGCTAAATTTAACTACTTCGAAGAAGATACCGAAAAGGAATTCAATGAAACTTTTGATTTTCCTAAGAATGAATTAAAAAGCTATCAGAAGAAAAAAGACCAGGTAGAGGTAGTGGAATGTACATTTGAACTTCTTCCATATCAGTTAGAGGAAATTGAAAAAGATTTAGGTAAAGGAGTTTTTCTCTCAAAAGAGATAACAGTGTCTGTTAAGTACGGTAGTAAATTAAAATCATTTGGTTATGTAAAATCTGACGAGAAAAAATTTTTGAGAAATATTTTAAAGAATTATTCTATTTATGAAGTGTCTTTGAAGGAGTTAGAAAAAACGAATAAAATAAAAGAAGCTGTTGCGTTATGTGAAGGTAATGAAGACTGCCAAGAAATTCTAGAAGAACTTAACGAAATCATAGAAAAATCAATGGAATGGAACGAACCTCTAAATGGATATATTGTATCTCAATATTTAAGAGGATGGATACCTAAGTTTTGGTACTTCGATGAGTACTACTCTATTCCTTCACGAATTAGCATTTCTAAAATGAAGGCCCAGCAAATTGATGCTACTTTTACAAAAGAAGAGTTCAATACAGCAAAAGCTTTGTTTGATTTAGCTAATATAGAAATTGATGAATTAAATGATGCGGATAGCTTTGAAGCATTTATTTCTGAATTAGAGGCAACATCCAATGAGATTACTGACAAGTTTTTAGAGTATTGGACTACAAATCAGAATCTTGAAATTAAATTTGAAATAGAACCAATTACTACTTTTGATCCTAGTAATAGAACAATCATTAGACAAGACAAAATATTAAACATCAGGATTAGAAATACTAAGCATCGAGTTTCTTTGCCTCTTAAAAACAGAAGTAAAGGTTTCATTTGGTTCTTTTCTTTCTTAGTATGGTTTAGCAGAATTGAGAGTGAAAAAAACGATAGCTTCATCTTACTTCTCGATGAGCCTGGACTTAATCTTCATGCTTCTGCACAAAAGGATTTATTAACATTTATAGATAATGAACTATCTGAAAATTATCAAGTCATCTATACAACACATTCTCCGTTCATGATCGATTCTACAAAACTACATGAAGTTCGAACAGTTTATGATTCATTGGACGCTAAAAAAGGCAGTTTAATTTCTAGTGCTATTCAAGAAAAAGATTCAGAAACATTGTTTCCATTACAAGCAGCGTTAGGGTATGATATTGCTCAAAATCTGTATATATCTAAAAATAATCTTTTAGTTGAAGGACCAGCAGATCTTATTTATATAACAGTCATGTCAAGTCTTTTAGAATCTATAGGGCGAACATCCCTTACTGATGTTGCAACAATAGTCCCGGTAGGAGGATTGGATAAAGTATCAACTTTCATTTCTCTCTTAAGAGGAAGCAAATTAAATATTGTATGTCTTTTAGATTCGTTTACCGATCAAAAAGGAAAACGAAAAGTAGAGAATATGATTTCTCAAAAAATCGTGAAAGAAAAAAACATCAGATTTTTTGATGAATTTGCTGATATTGAAGGTACGTATGCTGATATCGAAGATTTATTTGAGAAAGAGGAATATCTGAAGTTATTTAATGATGCATTCGAAGAATATGAAGATATTTCTATTGAACAATTGGGGTCTAATGAAAATCAAATATTAAAGCAAATTAATAAAAAAATTGGAAAATCTCATTTTAATCATTTTAGACCTGCTAATAAATTGGCTCGAATGGGCGTGGATAGTAAGTTTTTTACAGAACAAACACTTGCTCGATTTGAAAATATGTTCAAAGAAATCAACAAGTTATTTTAAACAGTTAAAAGATATTAGAAGAGTAAAGAAAAATGTTTTATAAATCATAATTTTATGTGAAGTAGTGTAAAAGGAATTTAATTGATTTAGCAAAAGACGGAGAATAGTTAAAAACCATTCTCCGTCTTTTGCTAACATGGCATGAAAGTGATGATTTTTATTCAGTGTTTTTAATTTTCAGTGATTCTACATCTACCCAACTATAGTCCTTGAAATAGATTTTAATATATGTTAAATTAATAACAGAATAAGTGTAGTAAGTGCAGCTGCACGTTAAATATTAAAGTGTACTCAATGTAGAATTATGTGTGGTAGAGTTAGCCACACGTCACAAAAATAAGACTCAGCAGAACTATATTCAGTCGAAAACCTCCTACTTATCTAAGTTAGGAGGTTTTCGATTCTTAAAAGGGAAGAGGGACTTCTTTGAATACTGAACATTTTCCATTAAGGCAACTCACAGATCAGTTCTATGAAGAGAATGGTCATTTAGAAAGAGTCATGGATAAACGAAAAGACGCGACGGAATATTTTAAAAAAGACCGTGGATACGGAGTTATCTTGATCGAAGCTTATGGTCAACGATTTGGCATTCCTCTGCGCTCGAATATGACACATAAATTTTGTTTCTCGACGAAAATCACATCTAATCCTGAATCAGGTAGAACGCAGAGAAAAGGGCTAGATTATACAAAAGCCGTTATATTAAATGAGGGCCATTACGTTACAGAAAGGTCATTTAAGATCCCGGCAGATGAATTTGATAAGATTAACGATTCTCAGGAAATGATTAAAAACCAGTTCACCAAATTCATAGAGAAATACATAAAAGCAGTTGAAAAGAATGATCAAAATGTATTAAGTCGAAATTATCGTGATTCTTCATTGATTAACTATCATAAAGAATTAGGCATAGAAAACAAGGATGTAAACAGTACAGACTGAAAATCCCTTTACATTTCTTATTGTTATAACATTAAGCCGTTCTGAAATACTCCATAGAAGTTAGACATAACAGTCCGACTTTTATGGAGTGTTTTTATGGTCAATTTTAAGAAGCTAAGGGTCTTAATCAACGTGAGCATCCTTAGAACAAATACAGGTAAAATAATCAAACATCAGACTAAGCTTCCTTAGAGTTCATAGTTAAAAAAAGATGTATATGAAACAGTCGTTTAATATAAAGAACTAATATGCCAATAAATTTAATATAATGGGCAGGAAGCCTTATATTTTCTAGTATATTAATCAATGTCTATTTATTAATAAGATTTGACGTTTTATATAAAAAGTTCCTTAATCATACGGTAGCACATTTAAATTAGCTTTTTTTAATTGTTGAAGATACGTATTAGTAGTCGTGATGGACTCATGACCAGAAAGATTCATGACTTCATATAAAGGAATCCCGTTTGCTAACAGTTTTGTGATGAAAGAGCGTCGGAACCAGTGAGGCGAATTGTTTTGTGACATTAAGTGGGTAGAAGCTGCTTGAGTGATGAGTCTCAATGCTTCATACGAAATAGGGGTATTCTCTGCTCGTACATTGAAACAAATATGAAAGTTCATTACTCCTTCAATATGCATTAATTTTTCACACGATTAATAAGATGGATTGATTTTGGGAGAGTGGGATACGTCGCCATTTTTCACGCTTTCCTTTAAATTCGATATAACTTAAAGAAGATGTTTCATGAACATGGCTGAACTGAAGCGATAATAATTCAGAAGCGCGCATTCCTGTCGTCAGTAAGAGATATCCCCATTGTCTCATTACGCAACTGCAACAGCTCGCGATGCTTTTTCTGCTTTACCGTGTGACGGAAGGCGAGGGCGATCGCTTCCATCTCGTCGAAATCAATTTCACGCCGTAATGGCTCCGGCTTCATCTGATCCTTCACTTGCAGCGACAGGTCGCGCGCGTGATAATCATTGACGTGCAGGAAGCGCAGGAAGCGCCGCAGCATAGCATTACGGCGTTTGACAGTCCGCGGCGCATATTGTTCGTGGACGTCCTTCAGGTACTCATGGAGGTTGAGGATCGTCAGTTGTTTGACGCCCTGTGTCTTCGTCACAAAGAACCGCAAAATGTAATCGAGGTCTTGTTTATAAGCCCGTTTTCGTATGCGTGCTTTTTTGACTATAAATCGGAAACAACTCCGTCGCCCAGAACAGCTCAAAAATCTCGAGATCGCTCAATGCCTCCATGTTTAAGTGATTATTCTCAAGTACCGCTAGCAGCTTCTCCCGGCTATCGGCAAATGCCAGTGCTGCTTCTTCTCTGATTACAATTTCATTTAATTCCTCTTCGTTCATGGTCCATCCTCCCATCGATCTTCTCAACGCTTCCTCTTTTAAATCCTTTTTTGTTCATTTGCTAAGTAAATAATCCACTATTTGTGTATTACATCAAATTACAACTTGTGTATGTGGTATTTATAATATAATTGGGTGATTAATAATTGTATTACATAATATCTCTTTGTTTAGTATATCAAATGACTACTTGTGATAACAGGTAATTATCACAAGTAGATTTTTTAGTTAACATAAATCTTTTTATATTTGAAAATGGGATGATGAGGACAAGTTATAAAAGCCAAATAATTGTATATTCTCTATAAAAGTCTTTAAAGTGTTAAATAGATTTTTGATTCTTCAAACAGCGGAAGACTGGATTATGACATTACTCATGTATGGATTCGCCCGATTGACGAGCAAGAACATCAATGCCATCACGAAGATGGTTAAGTCTCTCCGCGTGTTCCAGGCACAATTCAGAGGGGGCGAGGACTATGAGTTCACCTTGCGAATTTCGTCGACGACTGTGTTCGGGGAAGACAGCCCGGCGGTCGCGTTCCTGAATAAGAAGGCAGCGGACGCTCCGAACGGTGAGAACGAGGAAGTGATTGCCTAAGAATCATAAGTCCTAGCCTTGCTCGCGCACCTTGCGC
The DNA here is from genome assembly GCF_000702605.1 of Exiguobacterium acetylicum DSM 20416. Lineage (NCBI taxonomy): Bacteria > Bacillati > Bacillota > Bacilli > Caryophanales > Exiguobacterium > Exiguobacterium acetylicum. The sequence goes on from NZ_JNIR01000003.1 coordinate 99,558, forward strand.
TGATTCGCCGAAAGAGAGAAGAGGTTTCAGATAGATGAAAAAACTGACGAATGCCAAGAATCAATAAGAAGTATTGCGTTCCCAGTTCGACGTCGCGACCCATAAGGCAAGCGTTCATCAATTACCTCGAGGTCGTCATCACGGCTGACGGGAAGATCCATTATTCGGTACCGAGTCACCAGCAATTCCTGCTGAACCGCTTGATGAAGGAACGCAATTTGACGCACAAAGAACTCGACGACTGTGCCCGGAGAAGTGTCACTTCGACTATAACCGCTGGCTCGCACAAGAATACGAAGCGGTGCTCGTCTTCAACAACGGGTTCCAGGGTGACCCAAACGAACGAGCAGCTGGATGCGATCCAGATGTTGAGGGACGAAGAGTTGCTCCATACGGTCGTCCCACCGAAGACAATCAAATATCTGTACCGCGAACAATATCAGAAGGTGATGGCGCATATGACTCGCTGATCAAAGAAAAACAGATCGACGTCGCCCTGAAAGAAGAACTCGAACGTGCAGCGTTCCGACAGTTCTCCGGTACCGGTCCACGTAAAACCGAGTATACAAAAAAAAGGAGAGGTTCGCCCTCTCCTTTCCTGTAATCACCAAGCATCTTGAATCGCATCACGAAACTCGACGGCTTGCTCGTACTGCATCTTGCCGACCTCGAACTCCATCTCTTTCGCTGGTTCGTACATCTTATCCCAGCGCACTTCGAGATAGGCGGCTTTCGTCTCGTCCATGTGCTCCGCGCCATGGAGGTTCTCTGAGACATACTTCATCGCCTCGATATATTCTTTATAATACTTCGCGACTTGCTGGAGCGACTTCGTCTCCGAGTCGTCCTCATAGTATTGGA